>QYQM01000129.1 GCA_007280905.1 Porphyromonadaceae bacterium
GTCATGGCCGGGCCATCGACTTTCGAATTCAGGGAATGTCACCGATGGAAATCCGTGCGGACATCATCAAGAATTTTGATTTGTATCGGGCATCAGGCCTGACCACCATCGAAGGGGGAACCCCAACCTGGACACACATCGACTGCCGGTATACCAATATGGATTCATTATTAATCGTACCCTATAAATAAAAAGTATCATGAAAGAAGGCATTGAAAACATCAAGAATTGTGTCGGTTTTGTCCTGGACATCACCGAGGACGTACAGTCGGCTATGAGTGACGGGAAATTCAGTGTTAAGGATACCATCCTTTTCATCGGAGATATCCCGCAGGTCCCGAAAGTGATCCGGTCAGCCGCCAAATTTTGGGATGAGTTCCAGGATCTTGACGAAACCGAGCAGGCCGAAATCGTTGCGTTCGTTATTGACCGGCTGAATTGCAATACCGCCAAGGCGAAAGCAATCATTGTTCAAAGCTTTAAAACAGCCATGTCGATCAACGACGTGGTGAAAGATGGCGTCACACTGGCTCGCATCATTAAAGCTGCCTAAGCAATGAATGCGATTTTCAGAATCAGCATCTTGGTCCTTAAATACCTGGTTAATATCGGTCCGCTGATTTATGAAGGGACTAGATTGGGCATCCGGATTGTTAAGGAGATTAGAAGTGGGAAGAAGGTTTCAAAGGTTGAGGAAGTGGTTTCTGATAAGCCAAGTCCTGCGAGCAAAGCGGATTTTGATCCGGGTTAAGTCTTCAGAAGTTTTGTCAAGGTTTGAAACCGCGATTTCCGAAAGGAGGTCGCGGTTTTTGACTTCTAAACTTTAATACCATCACGAAGATTTTGGTTTTCGAGCAAAGATGAAACCCGTTATTAAGAATAATTATAAATTGAGGATAGAAATGCATTTTTTTTCAGAAAAGCCGGGTTACCTTTATGCTCATATGAGCATTAACTTGTGGTTGTTCTCTCCCCCAAGAATAATCACCAATTGAAAACCGCATACAATGATAAACCAGACCAGGGTCAATTACGTCAATCCGCAATCATTAAGATACATTGATTGCAAGCAGATGGCTTTTTACAACATACGGTATTTCATAGCTATAAATGAAGCCAATCAAAAACGTACTTCGGAGACTCCTACTATCCAGCCAATCAATAGGTTAAATCTTTTAAAGTTTTTAAAAAAATCTATATACTAGACAGAAAAGTAAAATAACCCCCCGAATAGTCAAGGACTTTGTCAGGGGGCAGAGTTCCCACCCTGTCGAATGGGACAACAGACAAAAACAAAAGAACAACACAATAAAATAAATGGACAGTGTTGCCGACAAATTAATTTTAATCGAGTTTTGCACATTAGAAAAACAAAGCAAAATGAAAACAAAAGTTATTACAACCAAATTAGCTGCTGCGGTATTGGCCGCGGCTATGCTTGTATCATTAACGACTTCTTGTGAAAAACGCATATCACCTGAATCCGAAAAATTGATCAACCAAACTTTAAAGTCTATTCAGGTTAGCGATTACAGTTTGGACAATATTCCAATTCAAGAATACAAATACAACCTGGAGCTACTCCTCACGAACCCTTTTGACAAAGATGATGAGAAAATCAAAAATTATCTCTATCAGTTAAGTTTAGCAACAAGGGAATTAATAAAAGATGCCAACTTCAACAAAATAGTAATTGAAATGGCCAAAAAATCAGAAAACCAGACAGCTAATTTATTAGAATTAGAAATTGTTGCTCCGGAATATTACGAAGCAATAAATAGCAAATTGTCCGGTAAAGGATACTCTTTGAAGAAAATAGCAAGTGATTTAACTCATAAACCAAGTCATCCGGACCCAAAATGTCCAGAACAAGCAAAAATTGAGCAGTATGTTCCTGCAATTTTCATTCCTAATCTTGACATGGTTAACGATGCCAAACAGCCTATCATTTCACCAAACCTTGTGGTTGATTCAAGAAATGATAAAAGCATTGAAGATAACGTTATAGCTTGGTATTATACAGAAGATGGAGATTTGAAAGAAATTATCCTTTCTGAAGAAACCTCCTCGAAAACCTCCAATCCATTATTCTTTCTTGATAATGCGTCTCTTAAAGTGAAAAGGAATCCTGTACCAATTTTGCCATCTAATGGCAATCTTAAGGCAATCGCCACTACTACTTCCTTTCATTCTTGTGAATATAAAATAAATTTCCATTTTGAAAGCTGGTGGGCTGGAGCATCTGAATTTTGTATTGTGGCATACCGAATTAATCCTGCCGGCGAAGTGTCGTGGATTTATGATGCATATGGTTGGAAAGAAATAGCTCAAGTAAGTAGGAGTGACATTGGCGTAATGCTTGAGCAGTGGTCTTTACATGCTGGAAATTATACACCGTATGACCAAAACTATGTTTTTTGGAATACGTTTGAAAGAGACTGGAATTTTTCACCAAAAAGCTTAGGGAGTGCTACTGCAAATGGATTAACCATCTATTTGGTTGGCAATATGGCATATGAAGATGAATGGTATGCTTGGGATCCAACTACCTTACAAAGTCATAATACTGATTTTGACTATATCTATTCGAATTGGGCCATATGGTGCACCTCCACTAAATCTGAGTACAGAATTTGGCGAGTTGAATTGTAAATGTATTTTTATATAATGCAAGAGGCAGAAATGCCTCTTGCATTTTAATTTATTTTTTATGAAAAAATTAGTAATAATTCTTATTATTATTTTGTCAATAGCTCAAGGGTATTCGCAAGTTAACATGATTGGCTCCTTTAACTCTGTTGATATTGGAAGAAATATTTCGCTAACCTTAAAAAAGGATATAAAGAGACATTCAATTCTAATTGGATTGAAGTATAATCTCAACAGAATTGTTCATGATAATCAAAATAATATGTTCAGAAAACGCTTCTATGCAACCACATTTGCAGAGCATTTTGGGTTTAATATTGCCTACCAATACAATTTCCAACTAAGTAAATCAACCATAAGACCGTTTCTGTTTTATGACTTTCAATTTACAAATTCACATACCAGAAATCTTATGTTCTTGCCTCATTCCTACGATACGAACGGAGATGTACTTTATAAAAGGTATTTGGAGTTTTTTGGCCCTACCATTGCACTTGAACATAATCTTGGAATTGGCTTTACGGTAAACATCCTTGAAAGGTTATATTTATATCAAAAAATAGGGGCGGGAATTGTCAATTTCTTTAATGTTGATAAAAGAATACTTGGTAGTGGAGGTTGGGAATTCGGATCTGTGATTAGTGTAGGAGTTGGTTATCGGCTGAAAAAAAAATAACATGATTCATAAAGGTGAACAAACTGTCGCAACATGACATTTGGGTGATTGGCATGGAAAGCTTTTCGTTGGCCCATGTCATATACCCGACTTTGAATTCGATTTCCGGTCATCTTTTCACAAATTCCCTGAATGAGTGTTGATTTACCTCTCTTATTCTCGAGTTGGTGTATTCTGTAGGTTGCCAACTTTTCAGCACTTCCGAGGTTCAATTTCTTTTCAGCAAACTTTTTAATTGAAGGGGATCAGGGACACATCAGTTCCTTTAAGTCGCTCAAACACCAACTATCTTCCAAGCCTTACTTGAGAAATTTACTCAAGAAGGCATTGTCATAGCTGTCCTTTTTTTACTCTCCCAATTATAATAAAATTGGACCCTAAACATTCAAAATGCTTTCGGTCCTCAAATCACCGCCCCTTGTTTCACTGACTGGTAATCCGGTCCGGTTTTGCTTGCAATCGGACAACTTTCTGGAACAAGTTGGTTCCAAGATTTTCTTTGTCATGCAATTCACCAATTATGGTAGCGGATTTGAGAATGATTGGATTGAATTCAGATGGAACGCCAAAGTGGTGCGGTTTACTTGTAAACCCACGCCTGATGATTCGGGTACACAGATCTTTGATAATTCCGGGAATAGTTCAACGGAGGATTGGTTTGAGAAGTTTTTTAAATCCATTTCCTTGAATTACTATCTCTCCAATGACTTCACCATCACGAAGGAAGGGCTTTCGGTAGTATTGGAAGCCAAAGAAATGGGCGACCAATATGCCATCGATTGGGAATGTTCCTGGACATCGGAATTAAAACCACTGGCCGGAATGAGTGGCCGAAACCAAATAGCAAGGCCTTTCTATAAGTTGGGAATGAAGGTCATGCTTGCATCGGGGGAAACCTGGGTAAAAATCGGGGAAGATATTCATCCGGTCAATGATTTAGGGATCACAACTTTTGATATCCATCGGTTGTTTGATGATCATGTTTATCCGCTTTTCCAGTTCCCTGAACCTACAACACCATTAATGCTGGCCCGCCCGAATGCCTGCCGGGAATATCGGGTTCGCTACTTTGAACAATATGGCGGGGAACTGACCGCCCGGGCATTGACCGAATCTGATTCATTTTTTGTTCTTTCTGCCGGGATATCCGGATTGCAAGAAGCAGTTTACAACCACGGCAACACTTCATTTTGGGCAAAACTTCAGTACAATAATTACTTTTTGACTTGGCAGCCGCTTGAAAAGCTGGTTACCAGGGATCAAACTGAAAAGCTTTTCTTTTTACTGCAAAACCCAACGACCAGACTGATACTTAGGATATCGTTTCGCTTCAAAAACGGTACCGGAAGTTCCTCTTACCCGATATTCTCCATTGACAATCCAACTGAAAAGGAGGTTTATGAATTGACTTGTACTCCATCCGTGATGCAGGTGCCCGGTTGGGAAACCGATGAACTGGAATATTACCAGGTGTGGATGGAGAATGCTGATATGGAACGATTAAGCGAGATCCGCACATTCCGGTTCGATTACGACTACCATGAAACCGAACGCCTGTTCCTATTTCTGAATTCCCTTGGAGGATACGATACCATCCGGTTTACCGGGGACCAGGAAGATTCCCTGGAATACGACCGGGTTTTGTATAACTCGGTCCTGGGATCTGATTTTACGGAAATGGATCACCACCTTTCTCAACTTTCAGCGGTTGAAACCCGGAAATTTAAAGCCAACACCGGATGGGTAACCCCGCAAGCCACTGCCTGGATACGTGATTTCTTTCTCTCGAAAAACGTGTACCGTTTGTCAGGAGGCAAACTCATACCGGTAATTATAACCACCGCACAAGCAGCTCACCGCAAGGATAAAGAGGAACTGTTCTCCATTGATTTTGAATACAGCCAGTCCTTTTCCAATGAAAATTATTCGCGGGAAATCGTTGCAGCTGATCTCAATAATGACTTTAACGGTGACTTTGTAAACCAGTAACCATGGCAATATTTTCAATACTGGTCCTTAAAAACCGGATAACCGAACGCATCCATTCCAATCGCGCGCGAGTGATTACCGGGGTGGATCTCCAGGAGATTTTGCATGACATTATTGATTCCCTGATTGGAGCCGGCGGAGAAGTTGTTCCGGGAACAGATCCTATCTCGCAAATCTCGGATTACGGATTAACCGGGGCAGTTAATGGTACTAATAAGCTTTTTACAACCTCTCACGACTATATCGCTTTAACCCCAC
>QYQM01000180.1 GCA_007280905.1 Porphyromonadaceae bacterium
CCGACCAAACTCCCCGGTTCGGATTAGGCTCATTATCACGGGTATCGGCAACAATACCAACTGAAAAATTGGTAACTCCGCCGCCTTTTGTCTGATTTGCCGGTATAACACCTTGCCTGACAAACAAATCATACAGACCGTCGACATTGGGAAGAAGCTTGTCGCCTTCCTTGCCCTTGTTGAGTTTGGTAATATTAACCGAATCAAGGCCAATAGTATAATGCGACAGGCCGGCAAACCACCTTAATTTCCTTCCTATGATTTTACCTTGAAAATTTGCCCTGAGCCTGAGCTGGCTGCGGTCCATTTTATAAAACATCCTGGATTTATAATCCGTATTGCCTACCGTGACAAATGCAGGATTATAAGCTGTTTCATAACCGTTAAATCCATAAAAGTCCATCGCCTGCTCGGTCTCCAACCTGGCATCAGCTGTAATCCGAATGCCGGGAATCAGATATTCCGAATCGTACTTCAGCTGTTTCGTGTCACTGCCTTTGGTGGTATGGGACCATTCAATGTACAGGGAGTGCTTGTAAAACGGGTAAATGGTGCCATCGCCGTAATCATAAAAGTTTGCCAACGCTCCGTAGCGGAAGCCCAGATCTGAATCATAAGCAATGGCCGGTACAGCACCGAAGCTAAAACCCTTCTTAGTCTTCTCCGCTGTTTGCGCCATCAAAATAAATGATGGGAAAAGGCCAAGCATCAGGATCAGGATTAGTCTTTTTGTATTCATAGGTATTCAATTTCATGTAAAGAAAAGATTATTTCAGAATTAATTCAAGTTCTGCAACTTCGTTGTGAAAACATCTTCGGAAAACCGGATTCATATCGAAAAGACTACCTTTGGGTTCTAAATTTTAATATTAGAAATTATATGGAGCCAAAGAATGGAATCGTCTGGAATGTTGATCCAATAATGTTTCATATTGGAGAATGGTCTGTGCGCTGGTATGGTTTGCTCTACGCCCTGGGTTTTGTAGCGGGGATTTATATCGTAACAAAGATGTTCAAGCGTGAAGGGGTAAACAAAGATCTGGTTGACAGCCTTTTTTTATTTGTCGTAATCGGCACTGTCATCGGAGCACGGCTGGGACATGTATTTTTCTATGATTGGGGATATTACAGCAAGCATCCTGCAGAAATTATCAAAATATGGCACGGCGGATTAGCCAGTCATGGCGGTGCTATCGGAATTTTTCTGATGGGGTGGTTGTGGTCGAAGAAGTACAAGAAATCGATACTTTGGACAGCGGATAGAGTGGTGGTTCCCGCGGCTCTGGCAGCAGTATGTATCCGCACCGGCAATTTGATCAACAGCGAAATTTACGGGACTGCCACATCGCTGCCCTGGGCCTTTACTTTTATCAGGGAGGATAATATTCCGCGACATCCGACCCAAATCTATGAAGCTCTTGCTTACCTCATGATTTTTGCTTTCCTGATGTATATGTATTGGAAAACAGATATCCGTTTAAAAGAAGGCAAGTTGTTCGGATGGTTCATGTTACTGGTTTTCGGATTCCGGTTTTGCATTGAATTCCTGAAGATGGATCAATCTGCATTTGAAGCCGGCATGGCACTGAATATGGGACAGTTGCTGAGTATTCCCCTGGCTCTGACCGGACTATTCTTTGTTTTGTGGAAACCGAAACCCAAAAACGCGTAATTTCCTTTCATTTTTATGACTGATTTACTCAAACAAGCTTACGATCCTGAGAATTTCAGGGGTCAGGCTCATCGTTTGGTTGATCTTCTTGCAGATCATCTGGAGGCATCCTATAGCCAATCTGATAAGACTGTCCTTCCCTGGATGGATCCCGATCAACGATTACTCAAATGGCAGAACGATCTGGAACAGAAATTTGAATTTGAACCGTTCTGGAAAGACACCATTGATGAGACTATTCATATTCACCATCCCAAATACCTGGGACATCAGGTGTGTGCTTCGCTGCCGCTGGCCGGACTGGGTGATATGCTTAATGGCGTACTGAACAATGGTTCTGCTATTTACGAGATGGGGCCGGTGAGCACAGCGATGGAGCGTGTGGTAATAGATTGGCTGGCCGGAGCGATGGGTTATGGCAAAGAGGCATCAGGCGTGCTGACTTCCGGCGGATCCCTGGGAAATCTTACTGCCCTGCTGGCTGCACGGCAGCATCAATCCGGATACGACCATTGGACCGAAGGAAAAATCGATGGCTTCCATCCGGCAATCATGGTCAGTGAAGAGTCGCATTATAGCGTCTCAAGGGCAGTTCAAATCATGGGATGGGGTGAAAAAGGGGTCATTAAAGTACCAACCAACCCTCTGCATCAACTCGATGCCGGCCGGCTCGAAGAAACTTATGCGAAGGCTGAAAAGCAGGGCCTTAAAGTATTGGTTCTGGTGGGGAATGCCGGCAGCACTTCCACCGGCTCGTACGATCCTCTGGACCAAATAGCCCATTTCAGTGAAAAAAAGGGTCTCTGGTTCCACATCGATGGTGCTCATGGCGGGGCTGCCGCCATTACGCCGAAGTACCGTCACCTGACCAAAGGTATCGAACGGGCAGATTCAATCGTGATCGACTTTCATAAAATGCTCGGAATTAGTGCACTAACGACCGCGGTTTTATTCAGGGATGGAAAACGATCTTATGAGACGTTCAATCAGAAAGCGGGCTATATATTTAATAATGAGGAGCGTGAGCAGTGGTTCAATTCAGCGGTAAGAACTCTGGAATGCACCAAGAATATGATGGGAGTGAAGGTTTACTCTATTCTCAGGACCTATGGACCCCAGGTTTTCATCGATCATTTTACCACCTGTTATGATCTGGGCCGGGAATTTGCAGCGATCATCAGTCAGGGGGCCGACTTTGAATTGCCCTATGAACCGGAAAGCAATATTGTGTGTTACCGGTATATCGGTTCAGGGAAAACGGATCATGAACTGAATCGGCTCAATGCGGATATCCGAAGAAAAATAATCGAATCTGGTAAATTTTATATAGTTCAAACTCAAATAGATAACAAAACTTATCTACGGTCATCCCTGATGAATCCGTTTACATCCAAATCGGATATGGAAGAATTACTTGAGGAAATCAGGATGTATGGGAAATCAGGGTAGTTTGCAGTATTTATAAAGCAGATCAGCAGCTTTGGCATTACCCATTTCGAGTGCCTTTTTCCAATCGTGACAAGCGCCTTCTGTGTCCCCTTGATCCAGGCGAAGCTGTGCGCGCTCAAAATACAAATCCGGCTGATTAGGATTGATATCCAACGACATAGCCAAATCTCCCAAGGCCAGGTCAGTTTTATCCATAGCGTTTCGCACGATACCCCGGGTGTAATAAAACCGGGCATCCATAATGCCGGTATCGATTGCTCTGGTGAGATATGATTCAGCTTGTTGAGGCATTGAAGATGAAATTTTCCGGCCGGCCTGATAATACAATTCAGCCGGGGCGATGCCGGCTTCCTCAACGGCTTCAATTTCCTTCAATGCAAGTGATTCTTTTCCATCCAGAATCCGCACCAATGCCCTCGTTATGAGGTATTCAGGATTAGACGGATCTTTGCGGATCAACTCACTTGCCATATCATTTGCCTTCTCATAATATTTGGTCTCCAGGGCAAACTGAAGCATTTCATCCATTAAAGGAAGGTGGTCCGGGACAAGCTGCCAGGCTTTATCCAATGCCTGCCGGAACTGCCGGTCCTCTTTCTGTAAAAAATTTATTCTTGCCAGTAAAAACCAGGCATGCGGTTCATTCGGATAGCCGGTCAACGCCTGATTAACCAAAACCCCGGCCTCATCCAACTGACCCTGCGAAATCAGGTACTCACATTCAGCCGCTTGTTGTTCAAGCGCTGAATACCATTCCGTTTGCCATAAATGAACCCAGTCGCGGTTATTCTCCAATTTTAAAAAGGCCGGATCCAGCAGGATCTGTTTTTCGGGATAATGGTTTTTATCAGCAAGGTGTTTCCCCAGATATTGAATGGCAGCCCGAAAATCATTCATAGCTAAGTAATTTTTTGCGAGGCAATAGAAGGCTTCAGCTGTGCCATCGCCAGTGACCTGCAAAAGCCATGTATTCGACTCATCAAACCTTCCAAGGCCTGATAAAGCCTGCCCCATAGTCAATGCGGACCTCATCAGATCAGATCCTGATGTCTGCCCGTTTTCAAGGGTTGTAACAGCATCAGCATACCATTTTTCAGAAACCAGATATCTGGCTTTGATCAGTGTATAGTCCGACCTGGTATTCTGTCCGTTGCCGGCCAGGGTGGCAGCGAGAAAAATGATTCCTATGAGTAAAGGTCTGATCATTTTACTAATGTTTAACCTCACTGTATAAAACATGCACAAAACCAGTTAGGTAGCGCGGTTCGGTACCTGTCAGGCGCCGCTCATACACGCTGCAAACATAATAATAGACACCGGCAGGAACCTGTTTGCCATTGATCATATTTTTACCATCCCAATTGATGTTGGGATCTTCGGTCTGAAAAACCAGAACATTCCATCGGGAAAAGATTTTAAGATCTATTTTTTCGACACGGTTGTATGGATTCGGCTTAAGCCAGTCGTTCAAACCATCACCATTAGGCGTAAAGACATTCGGGATGGAATAATTGATACAGTCGTCCACACAAACAATATTGGATACTTTACTTTCATTTCCAACCGAATCTACCGCTGTCACAGCATAACAGCCTGCCATTGTTTTATCCGGATAGTGCCAGAAGATTGTTTTAGTAGCGGGAGTTACAGAGTCAATCCTGATCAGATCACCTTCGGCGGTATTCCGGTAATAAATTCGATACTTTGCCGCATCCGTACAACAGGAATCATTGACATTATTCCAGGTAAGATGATTACCCAGGCTGTCGCAAACGCTTGCAACCACCAGAATCGGAGGACAGGGAGGGATAGTATCAACCGGGATGGCACAACCGGTTTGTGAGTAATTCATGATTCCCGATATTCCGAGATCCGGAAATCCGCCAACGCTTTTCACCCGGTAACAATAAGATACTCCTTCAAGGAGACCACGATCCAAATAGTTCATTTCAGTGGTCTGACCAACAGAGTCTTCCTTTGTACCCGAATTTCTATAGATGACATACCGGTCATTCACCCAGGGAACATTTTTTTCGTACGTTAATTTTAGTGCTTCGTGAAAAGCTCCCACTTGAAGAAAAACAGATGATGCCATCTGGGGCACCCCTATCCGGAACCGGTTCCCCGGCTGGGTGTTCCATAATTCAACCTGATACGACCATTTCGAGTTTAACGTATTGATATTCTTATCCGTATATACTGTTTTATCCAGATTCATAACCGAATCGATCAATACGGGATTTTGAGCATATAACCCTTCCGACCGGTAAATGCGATAGATAAAAGGCCCGGGTGCTCCGCCAAGTTGTTCAGCTGTTGGTTTCAACCAGGCAAGCTCCATTTCTCCGGATGAGGCATCCGTTTTTGACACCGAGACTTTAATCAGCAGGGGGAAGCCCCTTACCAGCCGGGTACAAATTTCGTCGGAGACCCATGATTCGGCCCCGTCAGCAAAAAAAGCAACCACCCGGTAGCAGTAATCGGTTGCCTGATTCAAACCCAAACCGTTGTTAGAATCGATAAAAAGGGTATTTGTATGTCCCTGGATTTCACCGGCAAGCTGATATCCCAATTCCGGGGGTAATCCTGTGCGACAGGTATCGCGGGTATAAGAAACAGATCCGGTTCTTCTATAGATTCTATAACCGGTTGCATTGGCGCACTCACAGGGATCCCAGGAAACGGTTACAAATGATGATGCCGGTGTTGCCTTGAGGTTTTTTACCGGTGGCGACTGGACAAATACTTCAATATTTTTACTGTCGATCAGCTGCAGTTGGCTATTCATGTCCTTAGCCTTAATAATCATCAGGTAAGGCTGTTTTCGTACCAGAGTGCAATCGGTTTTCCAGGTAATTGTGCCCACTGCAAGACCTGGTGTGGAGACAACCTGCTTAAAAACTGCCGGATTAACTTCCAGTGAAAATGGTCCACCGGTAGCCTGAAGCTTGATTGAATCGTTGTTTGGATCTGTTGCTCTGATTTCGGTATTGAAGGTTTCACCAGCCATAACACAAAACCGGCCGGCCCCGGTAATAACCGGTGGTTTATTAGTTGTTTCATAAACCTCTATCTGCATATCTCTCAGAATCCTGCCGATCCTCACCCCGTTGCGCCACTCCTCAATAGTCATGGCTACATTGTATTTACCGATTTCGGTTGGTGCGGCCCAGATCAGATCCCCGGTTCTTTCATTAACGACCAGCGAATCACTAAAGGGAGGAAAGGTATAACCTGTAATTTCTTTACCTGACTCGGCTGTGCAGATGGCCAGTTTATAAGAGAGGCTGTCACCGTCAGGATCAAATGCAGCCGGATTATGGATAAAAGTATAGCCCAGGGCAGCCTTATCAATCGGGGGATTGAGTAGCTCAGGTGTACTGTTGCGGCCGATGGTCGGATTGATGATCAGGATACTTTTTATGGAAAAAACAACATTAACTGAATTTGGTATGTTTTTCACATACCGGTTTCTGTTAGGATCTTCCATCAGAATCTGATAGGTGCCTGGCCCGGGATAGGTGTGATCACAAACATATTTGTTCCTTTTGTAATAATCCGGAAGATAAACTTCCTCGATCCTGTTCACATCAGCCTTGGTTCCATCGCCAAACTGTACCTCCAACTTGGGCCGGTCGGCAACCGGTTCCGGACCGGTGGAAGTATAGGTCATAACCGTTATCCGATAAGTTAAATCATTGATCTGCTTATAGGTAATCTCCCCTGCCCTATTATGTGTTGCATAAACGTAAACCGGGAGAAATACGAATAAAAACAACAATCCCGCTATATGATAACGCTCTTTCAAATCAAAAAAATAATTCTGTTAAACTACAAATTCCGTTCCTACTTGTTCAGCTTGATGATTGTTTCCTGATCCTTATTTTTAAACTCATGGGCAGATTGAAACTGGCCCATGGAAACAATGAATAAATTTTTCTGATCGGAATACAGATCAAAAAGAAGTGTATTTCTGATTTTGATTTCCGAAACAGGCAATGGTGCTGTAAATGTATAAGTTAGCCAGGATGCATCTTCTTTCACCTTGATTCCGTCAAATTTCCAGGTATCGAATTCAATGAGTTTGGAGTCGAACCAGATCCGTAACCGGTTTTCCAGCCATTGTTTCAGGATTTGTTCTGTTTCACTGTTTTTTGATTTCTTGTCGATAATGTATTCGGAACCGGTTGCCATCTTAAGATTGGTGGCAAAATCGTCAGAAAACACTTTTAGGGTAAGCACCCAATGGCTATTTTGAGTTTTAAATTCCAGGTTGGTGAAAGTGAGGTGCAAAGGGTGACTGTGAGCCAGTAACGCGACACAAACAAGAATCCCTGTAAACAAAGATTTTAGTCTCATAATCACTTCGAAAACCTTGTAAAATTAATACTTTTACCGCAAGCTAACTGTAAAACACATGAGTACTTTCCAGATGTACCTGCAATTAGGGATCGAGCATATTAGCGATATGAGAAGCAGATTGGTTAAGGGGGTTAAG
>QYQM01000169.1 GCA_007280905.1 Porphyromonadaceae bacterium
ATTTTATTATAAAATGCGATTTTTCTATTAATTATTCTTTGTGCTTCAAACGAACTTCTGTCGGTAATCTTCTTCAATAACGCGTCCTGTAAAGCAATAAATTCATCAGCGTTATTATTATCCGCAAGCTCCAGCAAAAGATTGTTAAACCCATCGGACATATCCGCGGTTGTATATTTCGGTTTATCCATTTCAATACTGCAATAGCTGAACAATTTGAGTGAATCTACCGCAGGTCTTGAGGCTATTCCTGTTAAAAGATCGAAAGGTTTGTCCTGATATACAGGGTCTACATACTCGGCTACATCGGTTGCAGATTCTTCTATCCATTCTGCATATTCTTCAATGCAAGCTTTACAAATGGCAATAGCTTCATCAAACCGGTTTTGAGCAATATAATCTTCAGCCTTGGCGAGCCATTCATCTAAAATATCAATCGATATGCTGTCCTCGTGGTAATCGTATAAGTCATCCTCATCAAAATCAACCTCTTTTAATGCTTTACGCAAAATCAAAGAATAGGTGTTTTCAGTCTTTCTGGTGGACTTCTGTATAAACTCCAATAAAATTGTGTTGGTTAATTCAGGATTATATTTAGCCTGCCTCGCAATAAACGCGATCAGCTCCTGATGCGGAACATTTTTTAATACTTCTTCAACTGTTATTGCCTCTTCCTTTGGAACTTTCTTACTCTCTGCAATACGTTTATAAATTGCTTCTTTAATTATGGCAATATGCTTACACGGGTAATATTCACTGGGACAAGAACAGGAAAAATCAATCATTTTCCTTCCATCAATTTTTATCCTGATCGTATAAGTTCCATAATTGCCGCTGTACTTTGCCTGCCAACTATTAGCAGATGTTTCCTGCAAACTTAGAATATCATTGTTCATAAAACAGATACTTGATTATTCAAATACTCACTGCAACATCTTGCAACCAGCAGTTAAACCGGGTATCAGAACCTCTATTCTTAAAGCTCCTTATTTATTTCACCAATATCGAAATATTCAGGATCAAACTTACCCCCGACCCATTCGATCATTTCCTCATATTCCGGATGTCCCGGATCTGAAATTACTTCCAGCAATTCAGCGTAACCCCAAACTCCGCCACAATCCTCCGGCGGACAATTTCTCTTGCCTGCTGTGCATACCGGCAATTTTGCCGACTCTGAAAAAGGTAATATTTTTTCCAGAGTGATCTCATGAGTCCAACTGTCACCGAAGTCATATTCGTATTGAATTTTTTCTTTCTCCTGATAGAGCAATGTATCGAGTCGCACTTTCCTGTAATCTTTTGATCCTTCCAGTTCAAATTCTTTGGGGGCATAATAGATCCGGCTTTTTTCGAACTGATGCAGGTGCGAGTTGGTCCAACCCATCACATTTTGCATGATGTCATGAAAGTCGGCGAGCAATATATCCGACTTCACCAGAACTCTTCTCCAGATAGTTGGCTTCGAGTTTTTCAACACAATTTTAATCTGATAAATCTGTTTTGTCATGGCATTTTGGCTTTTAGTGAATCTGATTTAGATTTCTTTGTCATTTATAACCGAAAGTAAATACTTTTTACCACAATAGACACATAGGCCACAATAGTTTTATTGTGACCTATGTGGTGTCGGCCTTCAGTATACTTGAATCTCCAACTTCAAAATTCAAAACTGGTCTTCGAATCTCTAAATTTTAAGCTGGACGCAATTATGCGTCCCTACGCATTTATTCAGACGCAATTATGCGTCCCTACGGTGTTTCGGCGTCAGTCGTATCCTCGTCTGCTGTGCAGCCTGGTACATCACCGGCACAATTACCAGAGTAAGGAAGGTGGAAAATACCAATCCGAAGATAATGGCCTGCGACATCGGTCCCCAGAACAGCACGTTATCACCTCCGAAATAGATTTCCGGTTTAAAGTCAGTAAACAGGCCGATCAGGTCGATGTTCAAACCGACTGCCAGCGGCAGCATACCGAGTATGGTAGTGAGTGCAGTCATCAAAACCGGGCGCATACGGGTCTGTCCCCCTTCGATAATACATTCTTTGGAAACTTCCTTGGAGAGTGCTGCCCCGGGGGGCAAGCCAAGTTCCAAACGCTTTCTTTCTTTCAGCAAGGTAATATAATCGACCAGTACGATCCCGTTTTTAACAACGATCCCGGCCAGCGCTATGATCCCGATGCCGGTCATGATGATGATAAAATCGAGTTTAAAAGCGGCCAGGCCGAGGAATACACCAATAATACTGAACAGGATGGTCGTGAGAATGATCAGGGTTTTACCAAAGGAGTTAAACTGGGTTACCAGGATCACAAAGATCAGGGCCATGACCAGTAACATGGCTTCCAGCATAAAAACAGAGCTGCTTTCGGTTTGCTCCTGCTCGCCGGTGAAACTGATGGCATAACCTTCAGGCAGTGGCATGTCTTTCAGCAAAACCATCAGTTCCTTGTTGATTGATGTAGCGTTGTATCCGGCAGAGGCGTTGGAATAAACGGTTACCACGCGTTCCACGTTTTTCCGGTTAACCGAACCAAAGGTGGTACTGTAGGAGAAATCGGCAACCGCTGAAATCGGAACCTGGACAATCTGGCCGGTGGCCATGTTCATCGAGGTTACTTTCTGGTTCATCAGGCTGCTCAGATCATACCGGTATGCTTCGGCCAGGCGAATCTGGATAGGGTATTCATCTTCACCGATCTTGAAATCGGAAATCTCTTTCCCGAACAGGGCCGTACGAATGGTTGAAGCTATCACCATGGTCGATAATCCATAGCGCTGTGCCTTATCGCGGTTGATATTCACCAGCAGTTCAGGTTTTCCCAGTTCGATATCGGTTTTTAACCCTTCAATTCCCTGAATGCCGGAGGATTCGATTTTATTGATCACGGTATCGACATACGCCAATATCTGATCGAAATGTTTTCCTGATATTTCAATATTGATTGCGTTACCTGTTGGAGGGCCCGATTCATTATGTTCGAGGAAAAATTCGATTCCCGGGTACTGGCCAATAAAGGCTTTGCTGAGGTCCTCCATGATTTTGTTGGTATTCACACCATTACGAAATTCGTAATCAATAAAATTCAACTGAATCTCAGCGCGGTGGGGTGTTTCACCTGTTGCCCACTCGTTATCGCGACGGACACCGGATCCAACCATGGTGAGCATGGATTTCACCAGATTCATATTTTCACCGAGAACCTCCCGGGTTTTGGCTTCCATCACGAGAGCCACGGAATCGGTGAGCGAAATATCGGTACCCAAAGGAAGTTCTGCAAAAATATTGACGGTTGCAGGTTCTCCTTTCGGGAAGAGGCGGGTTTCACCATGCCGAATTCCAAAGAATATCATAGTGAACACAAGAAGGGCGGTGATCCCGGTGAGAAACCAGAACGGACGTTTTTTTGTCAGGCTGTACCGGATAAAACGGAGATAAAAATTCTCAAATCTTACCATTAAAACTTCACTGAACCAGTAAGCGACCTGTTTCATGAACAACTGATGCATAATCATCAGCAACACGAACAGGGCCAACAGGTTGGCGATCCAATAAATGCCGGTAATATAAAACAGTACGGCTACTGCGGCAACAATGGCTGCCGCAAAAAAGATCCGGCGGCTGCTGTGCGGCTTAGTATGATCGTGAGCTTCAAAGGATTCTGTAAAAACCGGAACAAAAACAAGGGCAACCAGCAACGATGCACCCAGTACCACCATCAGCGTGATCGGCATATATTTCATGAATTCACCCATCATGCCACCCCAGAAAATCAGGGGCAGAAATGCAACAACAGTGGTGAGTGTAGAGGTGATAACCGGAATGGCGATTTCTCCGACCGCCAGCCGCGCCGCCTCAAATTTGGAATAGCCCTTCCCCCGGAATCGCGTGATGACCTCCATCACCACAATCGCATCGTCGACGAGCATCCCCAATGCCAGGATTAGTGAGAACAGAACGATCATATTGATTTGAGCACCCTGCAGGGTAAGGATCACAAAGGTGATCAGCAGTGACATCGGTATGGCAAGGCCAACGATGAGGGCATTCCTGAGACCCAGGAAGAGGAACAGAACCGTAATCACGAGGATAATCCCCATTACGATGCTGTTTTCCAGTTCACCAAGCTGCCTTTTAATCCCTTCCGATTGGTCGGCGGTATAATCTACGCGCAGATCCGGCGGAATGGATCCGTCTTTTTTGGCAGCATCTACAATATTGAAGGTCGACTGCGTGGCGGAAATCAGGTTCTGGCCTGCTTTTTTAACCACATTCAGGGTAACGACCGGATGGCCATTGAGGCGGGCGTACGATTTTTTATCGCCGAATCCGTCCGTTATCGTGGCAACATCCTTCAGGTAAACCGTGTTGGCAGGATCCTGGCGGATAACAATATTCCGGATATCGTCGATGGTTTCGAATTCACCGATGGTACGAACCGATCGGCGGGTTTTCCCGATTTTAATTTCACCGCCCGACATCGACATGTTTTCCATGCGCATGATGTTCTCGATTGATGTGAAACTGATTCCGAGAGCCTCCATTTTGGGCAGATCCACTTCAACCAGGATCTTGCGGTCATCAATACCCGTAATATCCACCTTCGACACCTCGTTGATCCGCTCAATCTCATCTTTGAGGTAATCGGCATAGTCCTTTAATTGTACAATGGAATAATCCCCGGAGAGGTTCACGTTGAGGATCGGAAATGAGTTGAAATCGAAGTTCATCGCCGTCGGACCGCTCATCATATCGGTCGGCAACTGGCTCTTGGCTTTATCGACAGCATCCTTTACCTCAAGCAGTGCCGATTTGATATCGATACTGGTCTGGAACTCTACAAAGATCATCGAAAAATCTTGCAATGAACTGGACTTCAACGATTTGATACCCTTAACCGTTTGCAGTTCATTCTCCAGCGGCCGGGTAATGAGGTTTTCTATATCTTCAGGAGAGTTTCCCGGATACACCGTCTGTACAAAAACGGTCGGAAAATTAATTTCCGGAAAAAGCTCTTTGGACATGGTCACATAAGAGATCACCCCGAATACCAGCAGTAAAAAGGCGAGCAGATATACGGTGCTCTTATTTTTCAAGGCCAGGGTTGTGAGTTTAAAATCCCTGATCAGCAGTTTATCTTGTTTTTCCATCTGATTTAACTTCAGTTCGGTTGATTGACTATTTATCCCAGGAAACCGGGCTGCCTTCTTTAACGTGGTTGTAGCCCTGGCTGATGATGGTTTCACCACCGCTAAGGCCATTATCAACAACGGTCAGGCTGCCATCTGAACTGCCTGTTTTCAGATACACTTTGTGAGCAGTAGGAGTCGATGCGGCATTTTGAATGATATATACGTATGAGCCTTCCACATCCTGACGAATCAGGGCGGTTGGAACCACAACAGCTTCTTTCAGGTTAATAACCCGGATTTTCATGTTAGCCAGCATATTCGGTTTGATTTCCTGACCGGTGTTTGGGATTTCCACACGGACGCTGAAGGTCCGGCTCTGGGGATTGATTACATCACCCTTGTAAGCCATGGGGATGGTTTTAACCATACCCGGAAGATTAGGAAACTCAACGGTGACGGAATCTCCCTTAATAACTGTCTGCATAAAAGCTTCCGAAACTTCGGTGTTCACATACAGGCTCGAGAGGTTTACCACATCAATAATTCCACGGCCGGGGGAGGCGAGTTCACCCACTTTCATGGCAATTTTCTCAATCCTTCCATCGAATGGTGCGTATATTTTCGTCAGTTCAAGCTGCGATTTCAGTGTATTCATAGTACGTTCCATCGACTCATTACGGTTCTTGATTTCGAGGAATTGCATTTCTGATCCGACGCCCTGATCCCATAATTCCTTCTGTTTGTTGTATAATGTGGTAACCAGCTCAAAGCCCTTATCCAGTTCGGAAAGACTGCTTTGCATAACTTTTGATTCCAGTGTCATTAAAAGCTGGCCTTTTCTGACTGCCTGGCCGACTTTTACCGGGATCGATTCAATTTTCCCCCCCATTTCCGGGCTGATGGAAGCAGCTCTGACAGCTTCAACCATCCCGCTCGATTGGATATAATCACTGAAATTCATCTTTTTAACCGTTTCAACCACAACCTTGATTACTTTTTGTTCTTTAATGGGCTGTAAAATAGCCAGTTCCTGCTCCAGAGTAGTCAGTTTGGCCGAGAGCTCGGTAATCTGCTTGCGGGTCTTGGTCACATCCGCATTGATCTGCTCAACAGTCCGCTCATGGCTGCATGAAAAGGCGATCACGGCTACTAATACTATTGGAAAAACAACTTTTTTCATATTTAGATTTTGTTTTTTAACTGATAACCGATAACTGATAACTGATAACTGATAACTATAACTGATTATACGCTTTTTGTAACTCAAACTTCTTGGTAAACAGATCCATGATGGATCCGAGGTAGGTACCCTGGGCCTGAAGCAGCGAATTGTAAGTCTGATTCAGGTCGGTGGTGGATGCTACTCCGGATTTGTACCGGATCTGGTCTTTGGCATAGATTTTTTTCGCCAGTTCAAAGTTGTCACGCTTATTCCGGAAAGTTTCAACCGAAACCTGGAAATTGTTTTTGGCCGTGAAGGCTCCCAGGGCGATGCTTTCGCTAATCTGGCGCTTGGTATTCAGCGACTTTTCATAATTCAGGTTAGCCTGCTGAACTTTATAAAACCGCTTGCCTGAACTGAAGATCGGAATCCCGACGTTCACCCCGAAGATGGTGGTGGTGAACCATTTCTCTTTAGTATTAAAAAAGGAGAATGTATTCCGCTGAGCATTTTCCGTTTGGGATAAAAAGGCGGATACAACCGGTTGATATTCTGTCTGTGCCAGTTTTACCTGGAGTTTGGAGAGGCCTGCCTGAGCTTCCATCATTTTATACCCGATGTTATTATTTACTTCAAATGTTTGAGCAAGCAATCCTTCTGGATCGGTGGCCATCAAGAGTATATCAAGATTATCGGTCAACAGGACTTCATCAGTTATAGTGAGTCCCATATTGAATTTCAGCAGGGAATAAGCATTCCGGATTTGATTGGCTGCATTCAGCTGATTGGTTTTCAGGTCGGCCAGGAGGAGGGTAAGTTTATCGGCATCTGTTTCCTGCATAAATCCTTTTTCCTGCATTGCCTTGGAGTCTTTGACCAAAGATTCCATCGTGGTAATGGTTTCCGTCATCAGGTCGCGGTTTTTCTCGGCTACCAGGCAAAGAATATAGGACGATGCTATTGCCTGGCGCACATCCTGCTGCACCTGTTCCAGTTGCAGATGAGTCATTTCCTGAGCAATTTTCGACATTTTCAGTCCTACGAAATAGGAACCGCTGTACACCAGCTGGCTCAGTTGAGCCTGAAAGCTGGCGTTGTTTTTGGTGCCAAACTGAAGCTCCATAAAATCACCCTTTTTACCGCCGAAAAATTCGGCGGGAATCAGCTGGGTGGCCAGGTTGATGAAGTTGGTATAACCGATACTGGCTTCGGCTTGAGGTAATCCGGAAGCTAAAGTTTCGCGAATTTTTTTAACTGCTATCGCGATGTCGATCACAGCATTGCGAGCCTGGTAGTTGTGCTGAACCGCATATTCCTGGGCCTGCTTAAGGGTGAACTCCTGTATCTGCGCTTTTGCCGTTCCGGCCAGGAGCAACACCAGGAGTATTACAATACTTATTTTCCTTGTTTTTATCATTTCCATTCAGCGTTTAATTTTTCATTGAGAATTTTGATGCCATTTTCATTAGCAATCCCGTGCAGGTGGTATATAAATATCTCCCGCATGACTTCCTGCGAGTCGATATCGTTGAGCTGGAAGCTATCCTGCCGGTACCGGTACTCCATGCGGGTCATATGAAGTTTCGATATGATTTCAACGTTCATTTCCTTTCGATACAAGCCTTCCTCAATCCCTTTAGTCAGATTCAGGCGGATAGCATCGTGCATGCGCTGGCGCTGTTCCTGCATCAGCGCCTTGTGAAGTTCGGGGTAGTATTTCTGCATATCATAGCCCAAAGTAGGATTATGCTCCTTAACCATTTGAGTCATATATCGGTTAACCTCAAATAATTCTTCGATAGCATTAAGGCCCCGTGTGGTGATTTCGTTGAGTTTAACGCCGTGATAGCGGTATACCATTTCCATAACATGCTTTACGAGCTCGGATTTATCCTCGATGGTCTCATACAATGTTTTCTTGGAAATACCAAGCTCGCGTGCCACGTCGTCCATGGTTACGCTCTTGATACCGTATCGGTTATACAGTTCGTAAACCCTTAATAAAAAATTTCCATGCTTTTCGTCCATACGCATATAGTTTACAAATGCGCCACAAATATAAACTATATAACAATAGGAAACTAAAAAAGTTTAGAAAGTTTTTTAAGTTTTTACCGAACCCTGAACAAATCCTTTTCCGGCTGTCTTTTGATATTCAGCTTCCAGATCAGATCGGCCACCGGAAAAATGAAGAACCGGCCCTGGTTGGTTACCGGATTGCTTGCGGGAAAGGGATAGGTACCATAACTCATTTTGTAGCCAATGAGCGCGGCGAATTTGATGGTTTTATTCCAGATGAAATAGCCCTTATGTTCGATGGCCCAATGCTCTGCACCAAATCCGGAGGATACGAAATCCAGTTCGGCCATATAATTATAATCCTTATAGAGATTGCCGTCAACGCGGACACCGGTAAACCATAACAGTTTTTTATTGAGGGTGGTTGACTGGAGGTAGAACTGAGGGTAAGTGAGGGCGGGAATGGAGTCGGCCTTTGTTTTCAGACTGAATTCAAAGCCAGCTTTACCGGTGATGAGGGTCTCCTTGCCGATTTTGCGGGTTACCAATACCTGGTTACGGAAGGTAAATACATATGGAATCCGGAGCGTATCGGAAAAGGTGAGCGTATCGCGGCGGATCAGTTTTGTGAAAAGGCTGTCCTGCATACTGTGGAGCAGCATCGTGGGCATTAAATAGGTATGCTGGGTAGCGATCATCCATGGACCATCGGTCCAACGGTATTTAAAAGAAATATTTGGAACCAGCGATAAACCCGCCAGAGGGCTCACCGACATTTCTAGTTTATCTGTAATGCCGATCTGAAATGGCTGGATAATTCCAAACTCTTGCTGCCCGGCTGCCAAAGTCCGCGCATTACCTGTAGTCCACAAGGTTTTTTGTCCAAAAACCGATGTACACCCGGCGACGATGGCAACAAAAAGGATAAATTTCTTAACAATCATAATGCGTGGTTCTATATTACTGAACTACCCTCGAAGAAGTGTCATCCCGGCGAAGGCCGGGACCCCGTCCCTCACCGCGAAAGCTCTTGGGAGCATTCTCCCTAACTGCGAAAGCTAACGATAGAACTCAGTGTAGCGTCATGGGATCCCGGCCTTCGCCGGGATGACACGGCCCTTAAGGGAAGAAAGTGGGTGTGGGTGTGGGTGTGTGCACTGGCATACAAGTTATTCTGAAACCAACAAAGATTCCGCCACAGCAAGATCCTCCGGTCGTGTGATCTTTATATTAGTCTCGTCGCCATCAGTCAGATGAACCGGGTTGCCGGCCTTTTCCCAGACAGTGGCATCATCGGTAAATGCATCTTCATATTCCTGAACGTATGCGGCCTTCAGTTTATTGAGTTCAAACACCTGCGGTGTCTGAATTAATTTCACACAGTTGCGGTCGATAACCCGGCTTCCCTGATCATCAACCCAGCGAAGGGAGTCTTTGGCTGAAATTGCCGGGATAGCATTGGAATAAATAGCCGCTTCGGCAAACAGGCGCCGGATAGTTTCGGGCCGGATCAACGGCCTCACCCCATCGTGGATCGCTGCAAGTCCCGGGCCATCCAAAGCGGCAAGGCCATTTCTCACCGATTGGTACCGAGTATTTCCGCCAACCACCAGGGTATGGGGTTCATTAAACTGATGTTTTTCACAGAGATTTTTCCAGGTTTCCTGATGACCCTCGGGTAAAACCACGACAATTTGGATGGCAGGAGCGGCCAGGCGAAACGCTGAAATGGAATGCATCAGCACCGGTTTTCCGGCCAAAAGAAGGTACTGCTTAGGAACTTCGGTACCCATTCGGGTACCCAGTCCTCCGGCTACAATGATTGTAAATATGTTCGCTTCGCTCACTAATTATGCTCAGCTTACGCCTTGCTATTTGTAGAGGTATCGTTTGATGCTCTTCTTTGGTGTTTTTTCAAACTCCTCCGCAACAAGCTCCACTGCCGTAACCTGCATGTATTTCGGAAGGCGGTTGTTTAGGCTGATCCGGTTTCTCTCCATCTGTTCATCGAGGTCATCACGGGTGATCCGGCCGGATTTCACCGCCTCCTGATCGGGGTAAACCATTGCAATGATTTTGCCTGAACGTTCAGCAACCACTGATTCAATTACATACAGCATCGTGTTGAGCTTGGATTCGATCTCTTCGGGATAGATATTCTGCCCCGAAGGCCCCAGGATCATGTTTTTGCTCCGGCCTTTGATGTAGATGAAATGATCCTTGTCGAACACGCCAAGGTCACCGGTTCGCAGCCACCCGTCGGAAGTCAGGGAAGCATTAGTTGCTTCCGGATTTTTATAGTACTCCAACAGGACATTATCGCCCCGTACCATAATTTCGCCAACCTCCTTATACGGATCGAATGAATCGATTTTCATTTCCAGGGTATCTACAGCCTTACCTGATGCACCGTTCCTGTGGTCGCGCCAGTTGGCGTAACTCACCAGCGGTCCGCATTCGGTCATGCCGTAACCGATTGAGAACTGGAATTTGATTTTTTTCAGAAAGGCTTCAACCTCAGGGTTCAATGCAGCTCCGCCGATCACGATCTCGCGGAACCGTCCGCCAAAGGATTCGGAGAGTGACGCATTGATTTTTTTCAGGATGATGGAGTTGATTCCCGGAACTTTCAGCAACACCTTCATCAAGGGTTTCCTTAATTTAGGCAGGATCCGGGTAGTATAGATTTTCTCCAGAACCAGCGGGACAAACATCACCAGGTGAGGCTTGATCTCCTGGAAAGCCTTCAGGATTACCTGCGGAGACGGGATCTTGCCCAGGAAGGTTATGTGACAGCCCAGCGATGTGGGGAAGATAAAATCGAATGCACAGCCATATGTATGAGCAAGTGGCAAAAAAGATACAATCTGGTTACCCGGTTCGAGCGGCATATTATCCTGGGCATACTGAAGGTTAGCCATAAAGGCATTGAAGTTCAGCACAACGCCTTTTGAAAATCCGGCTGTACCGGATGTATAGTTGATCGTAACAATCTCTGAATTAGAAACGTCCGGCACCTTAAATCCTTCAGGATCAAGTCCATTCGGAAATCGGAGGTCAAATGCTTTTTGGATTCCGGCCACATTCTCCTCCAATCCGGGTTCGCGTGAATAAAGGAGGCTCAGATCATTCAGTTTAAAAACAGCCCGAAGGGCAGGTAACTTGCTGACATCAAGCCCGGGGTAATACTCTTCGGATATAAAAAGCACATCCGATTCCGAATGATTGAGGATATTCTGAATATCCTCCCGATGAAAATCGGAAAGGATTGGAATCGCGATCGATCCATTCAGAATCGTTGCCATATAGGTAACAGCCCAATTTCGCGAATTTTTCCCGAGGATAGCAATCTTAGAACCGATACCCATTTTGTGTTTTTCGAAGATCATGTGAAACTTGATAATCTTTTCAGCCACATCCTTATATAAATAGGTATCTCCCTGGTAATCGGAATAAGCATTCTGGAACCAGTTGTCACGGATTCCTGATGCGACGGTTTGTACGAAATTGCGCTCTAACATTTGGGCTGTTTTAGGTTTTATTTCACAAGCTTAGCAAGGGCCTCTTCGAGCTTGTCACCACGGAGATTTTTGCCGACGATCTTGCCGGTTTTATCGAGGAGGTAGTTAGCTGGAATCGACCGTACACCATACATTTTAGCGACTTCATTGTCCCAATACTTAATATCGGAAACTTGTGTCCAGGTCAGTTTATCATCCTTGATAGCTTTCAGCCACGCTGCTTTATCACGATCGAGTGAAACACCCAGTACGGTAAAATTCTTGTTTTTGAATTTATTATAAGCAGCAACCACATTGGGGTTCTCGGCGCGACATGGTCCGCACCAGGCTGCCCAGAAATCAACCAGCAAATACTTGCCGTGGAAATCTGACAGTTTAATGGGTTTGCCATCCGGATCATTCTGTGTGAAATCCGGAGCCATCACACCGACAGCGGTGAGTTTCATTTTAACCAGCGATTCCTTCAGTGTTTTGACATACTTATACTCGGCAAGAGCCGGATCAAAGTCGTTGATCAGTCTTTCGAGCTGTGACGGGTCTTCAATGCTGTAGACAATTAAATTAAGTATATAAGATGCTACCGGAGATTTGACAATGGTTTTTATATAAGCCATTTTTTCTTCGGTCTGCTTGCTGTCCAATTCATCTATCTGGGCTTCAATCTTTTTCACTTCCGCAGTTTTCTTAGCCTTGTCAGCTTCATTATAAGCAGTATATAGCGGACGCCTTTGCTCCGACTGGGCCCTGGTTATTTTGTTATAGCCGGCCAGATCATTGTGTGTGGATGATCCGGTGATTTCAGCTCCAGGGAAATCATCTGATTTAGCTAAGATTTTGATATTGGAATTATCGAGGAAAATGCTGATTCCGCCGCGGAGGTCACCGATTTTCAGCAAGTAAAAGTCGGGTTCAATCACTTTTCCTTTAAGGGTAAAGGTACCGTCATCGTTAATACCCGTGGAATACTTAGCTACCATTTTTCCGCCTTCGAGGGCCTGGAGTTCTGCTTTACCGCCTTTTACGCCATCAACTTTTCCTTCGATGGTAAAGGTTTGGGCCATAGCCCATCCACCGATCAGGAAAAGACCGAGGGCTATCGAAAAAAGTTGTTTGCTCATTTTTTATTGTTTTAATATCGGCTTCGAAAATACATATTTTCAGAGATCTTCCCACTTCCAGGTTTCACTCACCTCCCAATTTGCCTTCAGGTTCAGTTCCTTAGTAAACGAGATAACCTTTTCAGGCTGAATGTGCCTGATATAGCGTCCTGTATCCCAACGACCATTCCTGTTGGTGTCAAAAGTAAGCCGGGCGGTATACTTTCCGGGTGCCAACAGGTCAAATACCGCTGTGCCCGGACCATTTAATAACCTCGTGGCGGCTATTTTACTGCGAGCATCTATCAGTTCAATGATGGCTGGTCCTTTCAGATCAGGCAAGGCGATTTTTACTGAACCATACTGATCCCTGTTTTTCATCTTGAACCGGATATCCAGAGAATCATTTTTCTGATCTGCAATTCCAGTAAAAGCTCCTGGCAGCAAGGTGAGGCGGTAGGAAGTATCGGCAGAAAATCCGGCCTCCATGTTTATGATCCTGGGATGCACCTGAATAATGGGTAATCCGTTCATGACCAGCCCCTTCAGTGTGTCCGGAATCATTTTAAATACCACCTTTCGGGCAATGGAATCCTTGCCCGAAACAAGGCGGATTAAACGGGTATCCATTTGAACATAAGGAAGAGAGGTGGTGAAAATCAGTGGTTGTCCATAATCCAGTGTTTTTGTTCTTTCAACAGATACGGAAACGATAAACTCATTTTTCGGTGCGGCGGCAGGTTTTGCTATTGCACGGTATCGGAGTTTGACGGTATCAGTTTTTGCATAAGGTCTTTCGATCGAATCATAGGCCCTATAAACCAGGATTGCAGTTATCGAATCCCGGGAAGCAATTGATCTGTTCATGATCCAGAAATCCAATGTATCCGGATCGCCCGGCCATTCCAGTGATACAGCCACACTATCCATGGGCAGATTCAGAAATTCAAAACCGAGCGAATCGATTTTTTCATTGAACTTTATCCTGATCTGGTCGCGGCGAAGCCGGTCGGTCCCGGCCAGGTATTGGTTTGGCTTTGCCTCCGTAAACAGACGAAGTTCTATATTTTCCGGTTTGAAGAGAAATTTTGGCTTTTTAGGGAGAGAATCCGAGAGATGCTTTGCAGGATTTGCGGTATCTCTTACCGGGTTTATGGAATCTTTAGCCGGTATTACAGAATCGATGGCGGGGGCTGCAACCACGGTGGGGGTGATCAGCGAATCCAGAAATGCCACAGCCTCAGCCGGCTGGTCAAACATAAGGTTATTGTTGCCGTCTTTAAGAGCGAAGATTTTATAAGATCCGCCTGCCAGATTCTTCAGGATGAACTTGCCTTCTTTATCGGTTCTTGACAGGTACAGGGGAATTGTTTTCAGGGGCAGACTATCAGCGTTGCCGTTGTATAACATCACCAGAATATCTTCTGCCGGCTTGCTGTCGAGAGCCTGAAGCACCCGCCCGCTTGCCTGAAGGGAATCGATCCTGCTGCCGGTTGAAAAAACGAATTGAAAATTCTTGCTCGGGTTTCCTTCATTCAGATCGACCAGCGCGTCACCGAAATTGATTGCATAGGTACGATCGGACTGCAGTGAGTCTTTAAAATTGATCTCCAGCGTCTTTCCCTTGATTTTGAAATCCGGTTTTTTAGGCATCGGAGGGGAAACCACCAACTGTTTCGCGATATCTTTTAATACAAAATATTCATTGAAAGTGATTTCAATGTGATCAGATTTAAATCGGGTGGAGAAATTGGCAGGTATGCTGGAAACCACCTCCGGAGGCTTTTCGTCTTTGGCCCCGCCGGTGAGGCTGCCCTGCTGGGCGCAGGAAAACAAAAGGCACAAGGCGCAAGGCGCAATGCGCAAGATGGAAGACGGAAGACAGAAGACGGAAGACAGAAGACGGGAAGGGGATTTATGCATAAATCAGTTTCTTATCATTTAACACTCTCTATCAAACGGGGCCCAACCGTAATCCGATGTATCAGAGGCAATATTTCAGGTCATTTCTTCGTTTGAACCTCAAATTTACTACTCTAAATTGTCTTTAGGTGAAAATTGCCTTGAATTACGTTAATTTGTAAAGTATATCAACCAGTTAATAAATGACCGATCAGCAAAGTGAATTTGATTTTGATGTAAAAGGACAGCCGGCTGCGAAACCAAAGAAGAGGACCGGTTTGAATATCCTTTTGGCAATCTTTTTTGTGATTCTCACAGGTGCAATCATATACCTGCTGACAGAATTATCCAGTGAAAGGAAAGATGCCGCTGAGATGAAGGTTACGCTGGAGTTACAAAAGGATAACCTGACTAGGGAACTCAATGAGTTGAATTTGTCGTTCAATAAATTGCGTGGTGATAATGACGTCATGAATCAGCGGCTCGATCAGGAGAAGCAGAAGATTCATGACCTTCTGGCGATCAAGGCATCGAATGCTAAAAAGATCCAGATCTATGAAAAAGAGGTTACCAGTTTGCGTAGTGTCCTGAAATCCTATATCATCCAGGTAGATTCACTGAACCAGGCCAACTTGCGCCTTCGTGCAGAAAATAAGGATGTTAAAGATCGGTTCAATGAAGCCAAAAATATCAATAAGGAATTGGAGGATGTAAACAAGAACTTGCAGGGCAAGGTTGAAATGGCTGCAGTTTTGAAGGCGCTTAGCATTGTGGCTGAACCGATTGACAATAATGGAACCATTCAGAAAAAGATAAAAAAGGTACAGAAGATTCGGGTTTGCTTTAACCTGGGAGAGAATGCAGTCGCTAAAAAAGGTCCCAGGCAAATTTATATGCAGATTTCCAATCCTTCCCAAAGGATCATGGTAAAATCCGGTACCGAAACTTTTTCCCGGGAAGGCACACTGGTTCCATACTCCGCCATGCGTGAAGTGGAATATGAAGGATCGTCTTTGGAGGTTTGTATTTTCTATGAAACCACGCCCGAAGAGATCGTCCCCGGCACCTACTACATTGACTTGTACCTGGAAGGCGCGCAGATTGGCACCACTAGTTTCTCTCTGAAGTAGGTACGCTACGCTAATTATATCGCCCTGAGCGACTTCCTATGGAAGATAAGCACCCAAAACACCCCGCACGTGATCGCGGAGTCGGCCAGGTTGAAGATGGGCCGGAAGAAGGTGAGGGTTTGACCGCCCCGGAACGGAACCCAATGCGGCCAGGTTGTATGGATGATGGGAAAATAGAGCATATCCACAACGGCACCCTGTAAAAACGGGGCATATCCGCCTTCTTTGGGCAAAAATTCGGCTACTCCGCTACCTGGAATCATAGCGTTTGCGTAAGTTGATTCATTAAATATCAATCCGTAAAAAGCACTGTCGATGATATTTCCTGCAGCCCCGGCCGTGATCAGTCCAAGTGCCAGAATAAACCCGATGGGCATCTTTTTTTTGATCATCACATGAATAAAATAACTGAGCCCTCCCACGGCGATCAGGCGGAAAACTGTCAGTGCAATCTTACCGGCAACCCCGCCCATGGTAACCCCGAATGCCATCCCTTTATTTTCGACAAAATGGATCAGGAACCAATTTCCGAAAACCGGGATCGTTTCACCAATCGGCATGTGGGTTTTAACCAGAATCTTAACGATCTGGTCGAGGATAAGAACACCCACGATAAGGGCGATAACTTTGAAGCGGATGGACATGGAGAAGATTGTTGTCGGTTGTCGGTTGTCAGTGATCAGTAACAGATAACTGACAACTGATAATCGATAACGGCTATTTTTGTAGGTTCTTCGCTTCGATGCTTAGCGTGGCATGCGGAACGGCCCGGAGCCGTTCTTTCGAAATCAGTTTGCCGGTTTGGCGGCAGATTCCGTATGTTTTATTCTCGATGCGAACCAATGCAGCCTGCAGATGCTGGATAAACTGAGCCTGGCGCTGGGCCAGCTTACCTACCTCCTCACGCGAAAGAACCGTAGCGCCTTCTTCCAGCACTTTAAAGGTTGGAGATGTATCCTGTGTGTCATTGCCATCCTGATTGGCCAGCGTTTTTTTCAGCAAATCGAAATCTTTTTTGGCCTTTTCAATTTTGGCCACGATCAGTTCTCTGAATTCCACCAATTCCTCGTCCGAATATCTTGTCTTTTCTTGCATGATTCCGATGTTTTTCGAAATATAGATAATTTTACTTGAATTATGAATGCCTATATACGGCTGATCTGAATAAATGTTTTAATTTCTTCATCCAGATCCACCTCTTTTGTCTCATTTCCATTAACCCTATCAGCCAGTTTTATTTTGATGGCCAGAGTCTGATTAGCAATAAAGTCACTGAAATTTTCCACTGCTGCATTTAAAGCGGGGTGTTTTTGTATCAGTATCCTGATTTTATCGGTCACCTCAAAACCGCTAACCTTGCGCATATTCTGAATCCGGTTGATGAGTTCACGTGCAATCCCTTCCTCAAGAAGTTCCGGCGTGAGCATGATATCGAGAGCCACCGTCAGGTTCCCGTCATTGGCTACCAGCCAGCCCGGAATATCTTCCGAGAGGATTTCAACCTCCCCGAGGAGCAGTTCCGCCGGGCCATCCGTAAGGGTTAATGTGAAACGGCCATCTCTTTCGATGGAAGCAATATCCGCCTGATTAAGCTTCCCGATCATTTCACTTACCTCTTTCATTTGCTTGCCGTATTTTTTACCAAGCATTTTGAAATTCGGCTTGATTTTTTTCACCAGGATTTCTGATGTGTCATCCAAAAAGCTGATTTCCTTTACGTTAATCTCGGTTTTTATAATATCAGATATGGTGCGTAGCTGAAGTCCAATACGATCATTCATCACCGGCACCATGATTTTTTGCAGAGGCTGCCGCACCTTGATATTCACTTTCCGCCGAAGCCCGAGTACCAGCGATGATATTTGTTGGGCCAGTGCCATCCGTTCTTCCAGGTCGATATCGATCTCATCCGGGTTGGACACCGGGAAATTGGTCAGATGAACCGAATGGGTCTTATCCCGGCCGGTTGCGCTGTTCAGATCGAGGAACAGCCGGTCGGTGTAAAACGGTATAACCGGAGCGGCCAGTTTGGCAACGGTTTCCAGGCAGGTATAAAGGGTTTGATATGCCGATATTTTATCGGAGTCATAGTCGCCACCCCAGAAACGTTTTCGGCTCAGGCGGACATACCAGTTGCTGAGGTTTTCCAGCACAAAGTCCTGTATGGCTCGTGCAGCGCGGGTAGGGGAGTAATCGTCGAGTTCGTTATCCACCTCGCGGATCAGACTGTTCAACAATGATAAGATCCACCGGTCGAGCTCCGGCCGCTCTTCAGCAGGGATCTCTGGTTCTTCATAGCGGAAATGATCGACATTGGCATACAGGCTGAAAAAGGCATAGGTATTATATAGAGTACCGAAAAACTTCCTTTTTACTTCATCCACGCCGGCAAGGTCAAATTTCAGGTTGTCCCATGGCGGGGAATTGGTGACCATATACCATCGCAGGGGATCGGATCCGTAGGTGCGGATTACCTCGAAAGGATCAACGCTGTTTCCCAATCGTTTCGACATTTTGTTGCCGTCCTTATCCAGAACCAATCCATTGGATACCAGATTTTTGAACGAAACCGAATCGAACAGCATCACTGCTATTGCGTGGAGGGTAAAAAACCATCCCCGTGTTTGATCGACTCCCTCGGCGATAAAATCAGCCGGGAAAAAGTGCTCCAGATCGCCCTCATGTTCAAATGGATAGTGCAGCTGGGCAAACGGCATGGAGCCGGAATCAAACCACACATCGATCAGATCGGGTTCGCGGAACATTCTTTCACCGGTATCGGAAACCAGGTAAATATCATCCACATACGGGCGATGGAGGTCGAGCAGGGCATAATTGGCTTCACTGTTATTACCATCGATAAAATCAGCCAGCGGATTGGATACCATGAAACCGGCCTCCATGGCTTTATCGATCTCCAGTTTCAGTTCAGCGACCGAACCGATGCATTTGCGTTCGGTACTGTTTTCCGTAGCCCATATCGGCAGCGGGGTACCCCAGTACCGTGAGCGCGAAAGGTTCCAGTCGACCAGGTTTTCCAGCCAGTTTCCGAAACGGCCGGTGCCGGTGGATTCGGGTTTCCAGTTGATGGTCTTATTCAGATCGATCATCCGCTCCTTCCTAGCAGTAGTCTTGATAAACCAGCTGTCGAGCGGATAATATAAAATGGGCTTGTCGGTCCTCCAGCAGTGCGGATAATTATGCACATGTTTTTCGATACGGAACGCTTTGCCCTGTTGTTTGAGCATTACGCATATTTCCACATCAACCGATTCGGCTCCGGGAGCGGGATGCTCATCATATTCGTTTTTCACAAACCGGCCGGCAAAAGCGCCGTAAGTATCCTGATTGACATATTGATTGACATATTCCTTCTTCAGATTTTCGATCGGGAAAAACCGGCCTTTACGGTCGACCAGCGGTTGTGCTTTGTTGTCGGTATCATCAACCAATAACGGAGAGATCCCGGTTTGCTTACCCACCCGGTCGTCATCCGCCCCGAAAGTGGGAGCGATATGAACGATACCGGTACCTTCTTCGATCGTAACGAAATCCCCAAGAATTACCCGGAAAGCATCTCCCTTTGGTTGTACCCAGTTGATCAGTTGTTTATAGCGGATCCCCTCGAGCTCTCTGCCCGAAAATTCCCTGATGATCTCAAACGGATGTTTGGCTGCATCGAAATAGTTCTTTACCAATTCTTTAGCCAATACCACTTTGATCGGCTCTCCGGAATAGGGGTTAACCGTTTGCACCAATACATAGCGGATATCCGGGCCCACGCATAGGGCAGTGTTGGACGGGAGGGTCCAGGGGGTGGTGGTCCAGGCCATGAAGAAGGTACCTCCCCCTGCACTGGAAGTACCTCCCCCTGCCCCCTCCTTATGAAGGAGGGGGTGAGTTTCTGCATCATGTCTTTCTATATCAGGGACCTCACCTGAGGTACTCTTAGCCCCACTCCTTTCTAAGGAGGGGGGTTGGGGGAAGGTCATCAGGTCGGTGGAGATCACCTCAAACAGCGCTGTCACCGTCGTGTCTTTCACATCGCGGTAGCAGCCGGGCTGGTTGAGTTCGTGCGAACTCAGGCCGGTACCGGCGGTGGGGGAGTATGGCTGAATGGTGTAGCCTTTGTATAGTAATCCTTTGTTATAGAATTGTTTAAGTATCCACCAGAGGGTTTCGATATAGCGATTATCAAAGGTGATATAGGGATGATCCATGTCCACCCAGTAACCCATTTTATGCGTGAGATCTTCCCATAGGTCAGTATACTTCATGACTTCCTTGCGGCAGGCATCATTATAATCTGATATGCTAATGGTTTTCCCGATATCATCTTTGGTAATGCCAAGCATTTTCTCCACACCGAGTTCAACCGGCAGGCCGTGGGTATCCCATCCGGCTTTGCGAAGCACGCGGTAGCCCTTCTGTGTTTTATAGCGGCAGAAAATATCCTTTATGGCACGCGCCATCACGTGGTGAATACCAGGCAGGCCGTTGGCCGACGGAGGTCCTTCATAGAATATAAAATCCGGATATCCCTCGCGGATTTCAAGACTTTTATGGAACGTATCGTTCTTCAGCCAATAGTCCATCAACTCCAGGTTGATGCCCGGAAGATCCAACTGCTTGTATTCAGGAAACTTCTTACTCACAACAACATTGCTTTTAAAAAAAGTGAACAAAGATAGAAAAAAAAGGCTCATGGCACAAGGCTCAAGGCTCAAATAAGTAAGAAGGCTCAAGGCTCAAGGCTCAAGTAAGTAAGAAGGCGCAAGGCTCAAATA
>QYQM01000130.1 GCA_007280905.1 Porphyromonadaceae bacterium
ATGCCGCTTGACCCAGTCGAGCAGTACTTCCAGGCTACTGCCCTCGCTCAGCCAGATCTCAGCATCGAAATTGATCATCTGGCCGATCTTAAGTTCGATTGGCAGTGAGGAAGATACCTCATTTTCATGACCTTCAACGGAAGCGTCGGGAATCATTAGTCCCATCAGGCTGTTATTCATCCGGTCGATGAAATTGGGTGTAGCAAAAACCGGTTGCGGCCGTTGCGCACGATAGTTGAACCAGCGGGTGGCCACCTGGTTGGGGTCCCAGGAAAGGCCAATCCCGGTTCCTTCATAGCTCAGTGCCATTAATGGAGCGGTAACCTTATACGGATGCGGTACCGATCGCAGTGCCCAGGGGTCCTTGAACCAATCGATTCCACTCGACCACTCATCTCCCATCACCCACTCCACCCCGGGAAGCATGGAATCATCCTTTTTAGTGCCGAAACTGGCTTCACCAACTTTAAGCCAGGGACCGCGGATATACTTTGCATAATAGTTACCTGTGGCTGTAAGCCGGTATTGCAGATAGATTAACGGCTTGTCCTTTGAAAGGGTCAGCGTTACTTCGCCTGTTATGGCTGGTTCGGTGAACGGGTAGCTCATCCATTCTTCGAAGGATGTGCCTTTGAGGTTATTTCGGGCCACTACCGATTTAACCTTGAAAATCAGGCATTCACCAGTTTCGGTAGTTTTGCGTTCGAGGTTTTCGGCCTCAAACCGCATAGGGATATCCTGGTCGCGCAGCATAATCTCGCCGAGGTGATCCAGCACAGCCATTAATTTGCCCGACTGGGTGGAAATTTCGCCCCATCCCCAGCCCCCGATGCGTCTGAACATCTGAAGCTGAATCTTATCGTTCTTAAGCAAAACGGATTGATTCGCATAGTTTGTTCTTTTATAAACCGGCTTAACACCAGTCTGTATTCCCAACTGATCTGCTGTTTGTGCAAATGAGTTGCCGGTCAGAAAAAGAAGCCACAATAATCCGATTAGGAGTAATACTTTGTTTTTCATTTGGATATAATTAGTTTATTTCAATTATGGAAATAACAAGTTTGTCTTTTACAACAATACTTCCTTTTTTCGAAGCATTCATATCTTCAGGAATATTGATAGTTACGGGTTCCGGGGTATTGATCTCATATTCGATTTTTCTGTTGATCTTCTTCCATTTCACCTGGATAGCCTTCCCGCCGGGGAGGGGTATTTTCCCTTCTGCACTAACCAGATCACCTGTATAAAGTCTCAGGTTGAAGGTGTTTTTCTTTTGATCAAAACGGTGTTGTAATCCCAGCACATAGGTTGATAATTGCCAGGTAGGACTGCCCGCCCACTGATGGCAATTCGACCAGCGGGTATCAAAAACTTCGATCCATGTGGTGCGGTCATCTTCCAAAGCCCATCCCCAGCATTTCCGGTACTGGTCGAACACAAAGTTTATTTCACCCTGTTCAATAAGTACCTCGAATGCAAAATGAGAAAAATAGGGAGTTATAAGTTGTGGATTATTAGCGGCGGGATCGCTCAGGCGAGGCGCATAAGGGTTATTTGGGAAACAATTCAGGATGTGTTTTTTTATATAGGCAACGGCTTCGGGGTGATATGCCGCAGGAATAAATCCGGCAAGCATGCCAAGTACGGTGCGGTGATACCCGATACTATCCCAGTTATATCGGCCTGATATGGTGTTTTTCAGGAACCAGGCATCTATGATTTTCGAGATATTCTGGCTGAGTTTTTTATATTCAGGGATCCTTTCTTTTTTATTTACCAGCTCCGACCAGTTGATCATGTTCTGTAAAGCCATAAAATAATGAAGATTCAAACCCATATCGGCCGGTTCAGGATTGGGCACATATCCCCAGTCGATGAACGCCCAACCAGCATCATAGCCGATTCCCCATTTGGTAAAATACCGCTGGAAGGCGGCTATATTTCTCTCCGCTGCTGGATACAATTCATCCAGCAGCGATTTGTCACCGGTAAGCCGGTAATAATTCAGGCATGCTGGAACCCACTGTGCAGAGAAAGAAGAGAGATAAGCTTCGCCACCGGGACACAAGCCGGCCACCATGCCATCATCGCGGGCACATTGTGCACTTTGTACCAGTCCCCTGCGGCAAATGCTAATATCAGAAAAACCGGCTGCACCTATCCGCATACCTCCCACGCCCATATCGCCTATCCATTGCCCTCTTTCACGGGTAGGATTGTCGATCAGGGCATCTTCGGAACAGGATCTGAATGTTTCGATGCCTGTTCTCCATATTTTATTCAGCAATTGATCATTGCAACGAAAATCACCTTCTGGCTGATCATAATAAGTGCGTTGAATGAACTTCTCTTCAATAAACTTAATTTCTGATACCGGGGTCAGGATGTGCACTTCCACAAAGCGTCCCCCCTTCGGATGCATCGGAAAAAATTCCTGCCGGCCACCCCGGGCCACAAAATGATCGATGTTATATGAATCGCTCGTCGAAAGGGTGATCCATGGTGCTAAACGGCCATGGCTCAGGGATTCGCTGTAGGCGAACTCAACAACGGCACCCGCGGGCAGATCCATCACGAATTTTGGCCGGACAAGCATAACATATCCGAGGTCATATCGTTTCCACACTCCCTGGGGAGGCAGTTTATCACATACCAGGTCGCGCAGGAAAAAACGGGCAGAAGGGTTATCTTTCTCATAGCCATATATTTCGGCGAGCTTTCCTTCAGCCATCACCTTCGGTATAATTTCCAGTGCCTTTACATTGCCAATTTTCGACCGGGAAAATGTACCCAAATCGCGTTTTACTTCAACAGGAGTTTTCCACTTCGAGTCGTCAAAACTCAGGGACTGCCAGTTTTCCGGCAGTTTTCGTGTATCCGCCCACTCCGTCCAGCCAAGTTCTGCGTTAATCCGGAAACCGGTTCGCTCAAATCCGTCCAGCTGCTCACACTTCCAGGTTATGGGAATTTCGTTATCCTTTTGCACCAAACTGCAATAGAGAAATGGTTTAATTGCATCGAGAATGCGGGTCTCAATGCCTTCATTATGAACCTGAATGGCTATCAGGTGATCCCCCATTCTTAAAGTCACTTTTTTCGACTGATATTCGGGATATGCCGGGGAATATCGGTCGGGTCCCTCATAGAAATATTTCCCATCGAGCCAAACCACATACCACGATGCACCGGATAATTGAAAGTCCGCCATTCCATTGCCGGACAAGCTGAATGTGCCGCGGAATGCAACATGTGTATTTTCAGGTGTTGAATCTGCTGACAGCCAGATGAGGGATGGATTGTTCAGACCGACCTGACCTGAAGCCGAACAGCCAACTCCCTGAATTACCGTCAGAATCAGACAGGCTAAACAGTAAGTAAAAATCTTATGCATGACAGGTCATTAAATGATTTTATAAAAGAGTATCTGAAAAGATCAGCAAATCCTCACCACCTTAATTCCCAGTAATTTACCCAGTTTCACAATGTTATCCGCAATATGTCCCACCCCAATGGCGCAGTGATGTGCCGGGCCTTGTTTCGACCATTGGTTCATAAACTCACGGGCACCCGTAGAAAAGCGATATCGGCTGTTGGTATTCCCGATTTCAAGCACAGGACCGGGAACCGATTCTCCTTCGGCTGTCAGCAGAAAAACAGAATCACCGTCTTCAACAACAGATAACAGTGTGACCGGTCCGTGCTTTACCGTCATCTGAATAGAAAGCCCTTTGCCTGGTTTGCCGTGATAAACAGGCAGTGGCACCAGTTTCACTCGCCCTTCGGCAATGATTGGATGAGCCGGACCATCATGTCCCAGAAGGATGATATCATCCTTAAAATCCATCAGGTAGAACTCGGAGAAGGAACCACCTGCCCCGAAGGAGGCCATGATTTTCATTGCCTGTGCATTCTTAACCTCACATTCACCGGCAACCGGAATATTTTTCCCCGTCAACAAGGTATTTCCGGCAATTACTGAGGTAGCAATATTCTCATAATCATTTCCCGGTGCACCTTCATAATAATATGCCATTGAGGTAAGCTTATGTTTATCCACCAGTTTATCGAGTGCTACAGATGTCGAAGCAGCCCGATCAATCTCATCTGAATCACATTCTGATACAACATCAAATGATGAACGGAACTCACTTAACTTATCTCGGATCTCTAATGGTGTGGCTTCATCGCGGTATTGCTTCAGCTCGCACATCTCCAGCAGTTCGAAATGCGTACCGAGCACAGCTGCCTGCCGGGCCAGGTCGGTATAAACATCCAGCATTCCGCAATAATAATGGCCAAGAACACCCATCCGGTTGCCGTGCATGTCGGCAGCAACCTTAGCCGCTAAAACCCACCCTTCAATTTCTGTCCAAGCCTTCTTATCTTCCAGGTAACCGGTAACAAAATCATAGTTTATCCCCGAACGGTTAAACACACTGGCTATCTCAGGAACCGAGCAGGCCTGGCAATGTTCGAGCCATACTCCCGTCATTTTCCCCCGATCGCCCAATGCGTTAAATGCGGCGTAATCAAGTTGCGGCACAGGCTGGAGGTTTAGGATAATTATCGGCACTTTAACTTTCTGTGCCACAGGCAGTACCGTGGATGACAATGCATATGTTGAGACATAGAGGAAAACTATTTCCACATCATGGCTTTTAAGATACGCAGCAGCGGTTTGCGCCTTATTCGGATTATCCACCATACCTGCATCAATAACCTCTGCACCAAAACTGCTGATCTTGTTTTTTATTTGCTGCTGGTAGCGCAACAGGTTGTCGAGTAACCCATTGAATTGTCCCCAATAGGTATCCAACCCGATTCCGAAAAGTCCGGCTTTTATCATATCTTCGTTCTTAAAGAAATCTATTCTACTATTAATAAATCATTATTCAACTGCCTTGATCTCATGGTTTCCGGGTTATATCAGGGGTAAATCTGAAATAACTTATTGTGATCAAAACTAGGATTCTTAGCCATGTCGTGCAATTCACATTTTGCATCTTTCTTTACATTATTTAACCCTTTTGCCGGCGCGGTTATAGCCAATAATCCTGTGAGTTATCCATTATATCCTCTTAATTCATTATCTTTACTACTTCTTGAAAATTAAATGCATGGAAGCATTCTTCAAATACCTTACGCCGGGAGAAGATGATGTCGATTGGGGACTATACCTGAATGTAGTTGGCAAAGCCATTATTACGCCGGGAATCAATTATCCTAGCCCAAGTCACCCGAGTGGCTATTATTTTACATGGGATAACGGAAGGATTCTTCATGAATATCAAATTGTTTATATAACCGAAGGTAAGGGTATATATGAAGATGCTACGGGAGAATACTCCATAAAATCAGGTTCATTACTAATCATTCAACCCGGAGTTTGGCACCGGTATAAACCAGATAACAGCACAGGGTGGACAGAAAATTACATTGGATTTAACGGTTTGATAGCAAAATATATGTTCCGGAATTCGCAACTGACTACCCTTAAACCTTTAGTTTATATTGGTAACCGCGAGGAATTCATTGATACCTATTATAAGATTTACGGATTTGTAAAGGAAGAAAAACCAGGTTTCCAGCAGGTTTCAGCAGGCATGGTCATGAAACTGCTCGGATATCTTATCTCTATTGAAAAACAGCTCAGTTTTGCTGAAACACGGATTGAAAAGATCATCCAGAAAGCCTGCTTTCTGATCAGAGAAAATGTTGAAAAAGAGATTGATTTTAAACAATATGCTACATGCAACAACATCGCATACTCTTATTTCAGAAGAATGTTTAAAATTTATACAGGACACCCTCCGGCTAAGTACCAGCTGGACTTGAAAATCATCAGAAGCAAAGAACTGTTGCTCTCAACCGATAAAATTATCAAGGAAATCTGCTATGAAGTGGGATTTGAATCAATATATTATTTCAGCAGACTCTTTAAAAATAAAACCGGCATTTCCCCCTCCCGGTTCAGAACAGCAGCCAATAATCATCCCAGAAGAAAGAAAAGTTAACAACTGATGCATCTTGCATCAATTTAAGCGACTGTTTTATACCCTTATCATTTACTCCAGATACACCGGTAATTGAACCGCCGGTTCGGAGCAGCGTCGCCATTAACGCATAGGGATATCGGATCTTTCAGGTCGGCCGGATTGTCGCACCATTTGAAATCGAATGTGAAGGCGTTGCCTGCTAATCCGAGAAGGTTGCGTGGTATGGCCACTTCAAGCCCTTTACCGTTGTACCGGTAGTTTAGCTTTGCTTTCTCAACCCAGGGATTGCCGGGGTTGCCAGAATCATAGCCCATCAGGGTGGTGGTTTTTTCATCAACTAC
>QYQM01000174.1 GCA_007280905.1 Porphyromonadaceae bacterium
CCTCCCTGAAACAGGGAGGGTGTCTGAGCACCTGCTTTCCCTCAGAGCAAAGCCCCTCCCTGTTTCAGGGAGGGGATGGGGTGGGTATTTTAAAATCACTAAATTCATGCTTTTCGTGACAGCCGAAATGCTAACTTTGGATGCGGCTGACACGCCTCTATTTTCTTTATATGAATCCAATTCGTATCCTGTTCTCGGCCATCTCTGGTTATGGCAACTACTACCTGAAAACCCTTTTCGAAGAAATCACCGAAGAGCAGGCCGTGATCTGTGGGGTGATCGATCTGCAACCGGAAAAATCGGGACATTTTTCCGCGATCCTCGCAAGTGGTGTTCCGATCTATTCTGACATAAAATCCTTTTTCATGGATGGTAATACGGCCGATCTGACGGTAATTTCATCTCCGTTGCAATATCATGTGCCACAGGCCATTATCGCTCTGAAAAATGGAAGTAACGTTTTGGTTGATAAACCGGTCGGCGTAACTCCGGGTGAAATAATGCGGATGATCGCTGTTAGAAACCAGACTGGCCGATGGGTGGAGGTCGGTTATCAGTGGTCGTTTTCTGATGCTATCCAACATCTGAAGAGAGACATTCTGGATGGCAAATTCGGAAAGCCGGTGCGATTGAAAACGATGTGTCTGTGGCCGCGGCCCTACGCCTATTTTAACAGGAACAACTGGGCCGGAAAGATATGGACCGACGACGGCAGCCTGGTGCTCGATAGCGTGGCCAACAATGCCTGCGCCCATTTCCTGCACAATATGTTTTTCCTCACCGGAACTGAAATGCACTTGAGTTCGGTTCCGGAGTCGGTTACCGGCCAACGCTTCCGGGCTTATGATATCCAGAATTATGACACCTTAGTGTGCAGGGCGATCACGGAAAATGGTGTTGAAATTCTGTTTTACGCATCCCATGTGACGGAAAATCAGGTTAATCCATTGTTTCAATTCGAATATGAAAACGGGGTCATCACCATGGACGAAAATTCCAACGGGATTGTCGCAAGTTATAAAGATGGAACCACGATCAATTATGGCCACCCCGATGCTGATCATCAATTTAAAAAACTCTTTAAAGCCATCGAAAAATGCAGTATCCCGGGACCAGCAATCTGTCCGCCCGAAGCTGCCCTCTCTCAAACCCTGTGCATCAATGCTTTGCATGAATTACCCAATGATATTCAAACTTTTCCTTCCCGTTTTGTAGTAATCGAAAAAGACCGGAGGTGGGTAAAAGGGCTGGGCGAGGCAATGCTGCAAGCATACTCTTTATCCACAAATTCACTCAAATTTTAGCCGTGACGCGTGAAACGTGACGCGTGACGCGAAAGAGTGACAAGTGACCAAAATGAAATACATTCTTTAATCAGCACATAAGCACATCAATAAATCAGCACCTCAGCATGGATTCCCGCTCCCTGGTTATAGAAACTCTGAACTTCGAATCCCCATCCCGGATTCCCCGTCAACTCTGGCTTTTACCGTGGGCTGAGAAGCGATACCCCGATTATGTAAAGAAAATCAGGCAATTGTATCCGGATGATATCGCCCAGGCACCCGCAGTGTATAAAAATCCGCTGAACCTCACCGGAGGCAAGTACCAGGCCGGTGTGTATATAGATGAGTGGGGGTGCAAATTTGTAAATAGGGAGGATGGCCTGATGGGTATCGTTCATGAGCCTTTGATCAAGGAATGGTCGGACATGGAAACCTTCCACACTCCTGATGCAGTGCTCAATATCGATACCGATGCCATCAACCGGTTTTGCCGGGCTACCGACAAATTTGTATATGCCGGGAGCATCGTGAGGCCGCTGGAAAGGTTTCAGTTTATACGCACCATGGAACAATCGATGACCGATGTGCTGTTCGAAGAGCCGGGATTCGTGGAATTGCTGAATAGAATACATGCCCATTTCTGCAAGGAGGTGGAAGTGTGGGCCAAAACTGAGGTGGATGCTTTATTCCTGATGGATGATTGGGGTACCCAACACGCCATGATGCTGTCGCCCGGGGTGTTCAGAAAGTACTTCAAACCCATGTACCGGGATTATTGCGAAATCGCCCGTCACCATGGTAAATATGTGTTCATGCACTCCGACGGAAACATCGCGGAACTTCTGCCCGAACTGGCTGAGGTTGGAGTCAATGCACTGAATAGCCAACTTTTCTGCATGGATCTGGATCGATTGAGCCGGGAAGTGGCCGGTAAAATCACTTTCTGGGGCGAGATCGATAGGCAATATATCCTTCCTAATGGTTCCCAAGCAGACATCCGGAACGCAGTCGATCTGGTTTATACAAAACTATACCGGAACGGGGGCGTGATCGCCCAGTGCGAATTCGGCCCTGCAGCCAATCCGGAAAATATTCTCAAAGTCTTCGAAAATTGGAATCGGATAATTGATATCAAATAGCAAACCCAAAGCACTGTTATCATGGAAAGTACCCACCCCAACCACGACCACAACCACCACAACCGAAAACCCATAACTATTACTAATATGAAACGCTTCCTTCTCCTCCTGCTCCTTCTTCCAATCTGGCTCCATTCTGCCGCACAAACCCAGGTTCCGCTCAAGAAATACCTCGAATATGCACGGGCTTCGGCTGATTATATTTACGATCAGAAAGATTCCATCGTAATCAAATGGCGGAAAACCATCAATCCGGAAGATATCTTCGGATACCGTGCTCCTGGCAGTCTCCTCGAAATGGCGGCAATCTATGCAACACTCTATGACCTCGAGGGAAAAAAGAAATATGCCGATCGGGCCAAGGAGGTACTTTTAACTTACGGACAGTATACCAAGGAGTTCCCGGTGGCGATTTCGAGGCGCAAGGCGGATTATGCCGACGGGGTTCCGGCACTGCCCGATTTTTTTACCACGATGCGGTATCTGCAGGCATATGACAAGCTCAAAAATCGAGGTTATCTGACTCCGGATGAAATGGCCAAAATCGATGACCTGATCGCTCATAGCCTGATGTTTATCCTTCGCACGCAGGAGTGGGGCGCCATGAACCGGTCGGCCTTACGAGCCGAAGCCTTGTCGTGGGCCGTAAAAGTGCTCCCAAACCATGCTGTTTCGCCGATGTTAAAAACATACGAGCAGGCACTGGTTTCCGATAACTGGGGTCAGTGGGAGATTGAGGATGCTTCTCTTTATCATGCCGTATGGCTCTATGCATTAATGGGTTGTGCAGATGCCAAAGGAGAAATGGCCGAACTGTTCCGGACCCCTGAAATGTACTTTTACTCGCAATATTTCCTTAATCTGATGTCGCCTCAGGGCATGATCCCGGATTTTGGGGATGCGCACAATTTTACCAACTGGAACCGCTGGATCGTTTTCTTCGAGGCTGCTGCCAAGCAATATAATAACCCCGAATTCAAGTGGGCCGCTACGGTGATTGCCAATAAATTCCTGGATCTTAGCAAACCTACAAGCGTTGGATTAGGATATATGCTGTTGGATTGCTACCGTTACGGAACGGACAATATCGTGCCCCAACCACCCAAAGTTTTGAGCGAAGAGGTGATGGAGGATATGGTCGGGAAAAAGATTGTGTTTCGCAACGGCTGGGACGAGAAATCTTCTTATATGTTGCTGAATTATCGGGATGAGGGCGATGGCGGATTGCTATTCCGTGATTATCTGCGCAATACGATACCAATCGAAGAGGAAAAGGTTACGCATGGCCATGCAGATGAGAACAGTATTTCCCTGCTGATGCACAAAGGATCTACCCTCCTGATCGACGGTGGATACCGGGATTTTCTGCCCAGCGGTTACTTCGGATCTTATCGGCAGGATTATTTCCATAACCGCCTATGCGTGAGGAACGAGAAGGTGTGGTTTGGCCAGAAAGCCGGGGAATACCGGTACAGCCAATCCGATTATCCGCCCATTACCCCGCAAAACATAATGGATTTCATGCACAATGCAGGATCATACCGGAAAGTTAGGACACAAAAGATCGATTTTCTAACTTTCCCGGATCATGACTATAGCAGAACCCGCATGACCGATGATGAAATGGGATATGAAAATGACCGGGTAGTGGTTTACATCAAGGATCCTGCCATGTATGTTGTTTTTGATGTGTTCAAATCCAGATCGGAACAGTTTTTTACCGCTACGAATCTTTGGCATACCCAGAAAATTTTGAAACAAGGAGAACATTGGTACGATACGAAATACGAAACGATCCAGACCCGTCCGGTTGGCGGCGATCAGAACCTGCTGATCTATTTCCCCAAAAACCATTACCGGTTTGAACAGACACAGAAAGAAAACCGCAATTACCAGGAAGAGATCGCAATAGCCGAGTTTTCCGCGCAGTTCTTTGAGTTGGGACAGCATATAGGATTTGTAACCGTATTGGTGCCCCATTCTGATCAGGAGAATCCTGAACAATTGATTAAAGCTATTGAATATGTTCCATCTTCAACCGATGAAGAAGGGCTTTCCGTTCGTATTAAACTGTCGGATAAAATGATACAGGTGGGGATCAAGAGCGATCTGAAAATGGACCTGGTCAGGGATTATCAGCGGCCGAAATATAACTGGGAGGCCGGCAAAATTGGTTATGGCGATATCGAAACCAATGCTGATTTTTTCTATACCGAGCAAAAAGGGAACAAACTCTCCTTTACCGTTGTTAACCTGACAAAGGCTACCTTCAAAGGACAGGAAATGTATCAGCAGCCTTCGTCTTATTTTGGGTTGAATTTCGATGGCCGTCCTGATGCTCCGGATACCGGGAAAGCACGGTACTGGAGAGATACCATTATGCTTCGCTAATGTGCCAATGTGCCAATTTGATAATGTGCCAATGAAGACAATGAAAAGTATTAAGGACCAGATTATTTCGGGGGGGATGGTGCCGGTGTTTAATCATACCGATAAGGAAATAGCTTTTCGGGTGGTGAAGGCATGTTATGATGCCGGGTTGCGGGTTTTTGAGTGGACAAACCGCGGGGCTGAAGCGGCAGGATTGTTCAAGGTGATAAAAGAATATATTGATAAGAATTGTCCCGGAATGCTGCTGGGCGCGGGATCAGTGTTTGACGGGGAAACGTGCCGGAAGTTCCATGGTATGGGAGCCTCATTTATTGTCAGCCCGATTTTGGATCCCGACATGGCAAAGGCTTGCGAAGAATTGAAGGTTTTATGGATACCCGGTTGCGGCACGGTTACGGAGATTCATCAGGCACTGAAATGGGGTGCTGATATTGTAAAGATCTTTCCAGGCGACGCGGTAGGCGGTCCCGGCTTTGTAAAAGCGATGCTGGGACCCATGCCGTGGGCACAGATCATGCCTACGGGGGGGGTGAGCCCCGATCCGGAAAACCTGAAAGCCTGGTTTAAGTCAGGTGTCTGTTGTGTAGGCATGGGGTCGCAGTTGTTTACCAAAGAAAGAATCAGCGATCCGGATCCGGGAAATCTCATTTTAGAAATACGCAGAACATTGAAAATCATTGAAGAATGCAGGAAAAAGTAATCAGTCTTAAGGGGGTTCAGGATTATTATCCTGATCATTTTGGCCAATGTTATGGCTGCGGCCGCCTGAATGAATTTGGTCATCAGTTGAAAACAAACTGGGACAGCGATGAAACCGTTACCTTTTTTACATCAAAACATTTCCATACTGCTATCCCGGGATTCGTGTACGGTGGACTTCTCGCCTCCATAATGGATTGCCACGGAACCGGATCTGCGGCACTTGCCCTGGCTCGTGCTCATGGTATCGAACTGGAGGAGTACAATGCTCCGCGCTGTGTAACTGCTTCATTGAAAATTGATTATAAAAAGCCTACCCCCATCGATACTCTGCTGGAAATCAGGGGCATCATCCGTGAGATTAAAGGCCGGAAGGTGGTGGTCGAGGCCCGGCTGATTGCTAACGGTGAAATTTGTGTCACCGGGGAGATCATAGCCGTTCAGGTTTCGGATGATGTCGGGAAATAACACTAACCACGGAGACACGGAGAGCACGGAGCCACACGGAGTTTCATCTCTGTGTTTCTCAGTGTTCTCAGTGTCTCCGTGGTTTTTTGTATTATTACTTTTTGCTGCTGAATAATTGCTTTTAAAAACACGTTAGAATTTGAAAACATCAAGCATAAATCCGGGTCTGGTAATGACCGCGATAAATCTTCGGGATTTCGGAGGATTCCGGACGAATGGCGGATCCCTGATGAAGACAGGATTGCTCTACCGGTCGGGTAACCTTCAAAAGCTAAGCGCATCGAATCATATTGCCATCAGTGAACTGCATCTGCAAACGATTATTGATTTCCGATCGATAGAGGAGCAGGAGAAATCGCCCGGAACATTTCCCGGCAGCCGGAAAGTTTCCCTGCCCTGCAATATTGATCAGATCACCCGCGATCTCCTTCGTCCTCTGCTGCTCCGCAGATCTGCCGATAATGAAATTGTTGAGGCGATTGATAGGGTCTATATGGAAATGGTTGATCTGATGGTACAACCTATAGGCGAGATGATCCGGATTATCCTTGGCGCCAATAATTGCCCCATACTCATTCATTGCCGGGCAGGGAAGGATCGCACCGGTTTTGCAGCTGCCGTTATACAATGGGCGATGAACGTGGATCACGAAACCGTTATGAATGAATATCTGAAATCCAATGAGTTCATCTCTCCCAAGATCAGCAAAGCACTGAAACGTTTAAGGCTTTTTACCCTCGGGCTGTTTCCCAAAGGCAATCTTCAGGCGGCATTTGAAGTCAGAGCCCGGTATCTCAACACCGCATTTTTCGTGATCGAAACTAAGTATGGCGGCTTGGAGCGATATCTGGCAGCAGGCGGGGTGCATAGGGAGGATTTAGAGGCTCTGAAGGCAAGGCTGCTCGAACGTTAACGGTTGTCAGTTATCGGTTGTCGGTTAGGACGTTACTGATAACCGATAACCGATAACAAAAACCAAATAACAAATAAACCCCAAAATTCAAAACTTAAAATCGAAGCTCTGTCATTCCCGCGAAAGCGGGGACCTCTTGACGCTACACTGAGTTCCGCAAAGTCCGACAACCCATAACCATCACAACCGATAACCGATAACTGACAACCGATGACTTTTCTCAGCTTCCTCCTGGCCTTCCTTGCGGCTTTTGCGGCCGGACTGATCAACGCGGTGGCCGGTGGCGGTACGCTGGTGAGCTTTCCGGTGCTGATGGCACTGGGTTTGCCTCCGGTCGCTGCTAACGTAACGAACACCGTAGCGCTTTGTCCCGGCTACTTCGGGGGGATCTTTGCGCAGAGGAAAGACTTCTCCGGTCAGAAAAAGCGGCTTTTCGCGATTTTACCACTGAGCATTCTCGGTGGAATTGCCGGCGGACTCATCCTGCTGAATACCAGGGAAAAGGCCTTCAACGGAATTGTGCCCTACCTGATTCTACTGGCATGCCTGCTCCTGGCCATCCAGGTGCCTGTGAAGAAATGGATGCAATTAAGGAGCTCTAAAACCCATAGCACTTCCATAAAACGGATTGGCGCTGCACTGCTGCTCTTCCTGGCTTCGGTTTACGGAGGATATTTCGGAGCCGGAGTTAGCGTTATCGTGATTGCCATCCTCGGGCTGATCTATGACGATTCGCTCACCAGCCTGAACGTGCTGAAACAAGCGATATCATTCAGTATCAATATTTCAGCGGCCATTTATTTTTCTTTTAGCGGGAAGGTCGACTGGATCTTTGCCCTGGTCATGATGCTGGGCGCTGTAATCGGCGGTTTGATGGGCGGCAGGTTTGCCAGCCGCATTAAACCGGGGGTCCTCCGATGGATAGTCATTATTGTTGGCTGCATCGCAGCACTGATTTACCTGATAACCGAAACCTGATACCCGTACAACAATGAATCAGACAAAACCTTCAACTATGCCAGTAAAAGGAGACAGCACCAAAGCCTCCTTCCGGATCATTTCAGGGAACAGCAAAATTATAGCCCAGTTTATTCTGACCTTTTTATTCATCGGACTGGCTATCTGGTTTATCAAGCATGAAAAGGCAGAACTGAAGGATGTCGGGCAGGTATTGACCCGGGTGCATCTCTGGTGGTTCATTGCAGGATTGATGGTGGCAGCTATTTACATCCTGCTGCAAGGAATGATGTACGTGGCATCTTTCGCATCAGTTGGTACCCGGGTTGCACTTCGTGATGCTGTCATTTTGTTCCTCAAAAGAAACTTTGTCAGCGTTTTCCTGCCGGCCGGAGGTGTATCCTCGCTGGCCTTTTTTAACCGTGACATAGAAAAGAAGGGAGCCACCAAAACACAAATATTTTTTGCTTCCTCCATTTATGCTTTTGTCGGCATCCTTACTGTTGTCATTGTGGCTGTCCCGGCCTTTTTAATTGCCATCGCTCAGGGTGGTGTCGGAGCCGGGAAATGGCTGGCTTTGGCAGGAGTAGTCGTATTGCTGGTCCTCGTGGGCCTGATTTATTTATCGATCATGAACCAGGGCATTCTTTACTCCTGGCTCATCAGATTGTTCCCGTCAACCCAAGTATTTCTTGAAGATTTACAGAATAACAAAATCAACCGGAATCATTTTTTACTGACGATCCTCTATTCAACCTTGATTGAGATAGTTGGAATCGCGCATGTCTTTATTGCCATGGAGGCGCTGAATTTGATACCTACCTTACTGACGGCGGTTCTGGCTTATATCATCGTTGTAATCTTCCTGATCATCTCACCTTTTCTCAGGGGGTTGGGTGCCATTGAAGTCTCCATGACCTATATTCTGATCCAAACAGGAATAGGTAATGTCGAAGCCATTGCGGCTACCTTGCTTTTCCGGTTCTTTGAGTTCTGGCTACCCTTACTGGCCGGGGTTGTCAGTTTTCTGCTAAAAATTGATAAGCTTTTGATGCGGATTTTGCCGGCGATCCTGATATTTGCCCTCGGGATCATTAACATCATATCTGTCCTCACCCCGGCAATCGAGGAAAGAGTCTCTGCTTTGAAGGACTTCTTACTATTGGATACCATCAATTTCTCAAACACTTTCGTCCTGGTGATAGGGCTGTTCTTGTTGGTTACAGCGGCATTTTTGCTGAAAGGCATCCGGTCCTCCTGGTGGTTGGCTCTTTTTCTGAGCTTTCTATCGATATTCGGGCATATCGCCAAAGGTATCGACTGGGAGGAATCACTGGTTGCAGTTTTGGTGGTCGTTGCTTTAATATCAACCCGAAAGGAGTATTATGTTAAAACAAACCCCCGGTTCAGGACAGTCGGACTGCAAACAGCCATGATGAGTGTTGCAGCTGTATTGATCTATGGCACAATTGGTTTCTATTTTCTCGACCAGAAACATTTCCAGATCAATTTTGGTATTTTCGATTCAATAAAATATACCCTGCAGAATTATTTTTTGATTGGCAGTAACGCATTGGTTCCGGCTGATGCATTTGCACGTGATTTCATTGTATCGATCAAATTATCCGGATTTGGCTCGATCGCTTTTGTTATTTATGCTTTTGTCAGGCCTTATGTTTTTAAAACGGCGCCCGGCGAGGATGAAATCCGGACGGCCCGGGAATTAACCCGGGATTTTGGCCACTCTTCTCTGGATTACTTTAAAACCTATTCCGATAAACTGATTTTTACCCTGCCTTCTTTAAAAGTATTTCTCGCATACCGGGTAAGCGGGAATTTTGCGATAGTACTCGAAGATCCCGTGGCAGCAGGTGAGGAGGAGATGAAGGCATGCATCGGACAATTCACCGGTTTCTGTTATGATAATGGATTAAAAGAGCTCTATTACCGTGTACCGGCTACCTCTTTACCGGTTTACCGTGAGCTCTCGAAAAAAAGCTTGTTTCTGGGACAGGAAGGTGTTGTTGACCTGGCAACCTTTTCCTTGGAAGGTGGTGAACGTAAGTCACTTCGCAATGCAATCAGGAAAGTCACCGATACCGGACTGAAAACGAACATCTATAATCCCCCGCTCACCGATGGGCTTCTGCAGAAACTTAGAGCCGTGAGTGATGAGTGGCTGAGGGAAACCGGACATACTGAAATAGTCTTTTCGCAGGGAATGTTCGTTGAGAAAGAGGTGAAAAATCAGACCGTTATCACGATTGAAAACAAAGAGGAGAAGATCATTGCTTTTCTGAATATCATACCGGATTTTGCGAAAGATGAGGGTACTTACGACTTGCTGCGCAAAACTTTGGATGCTCCTAATGGCACGGTGGATTTTATGATCGTTGAAATGTTTAACTATTTCAGATCGATTGGAATACAATATGTTAACCTGGGCTTTACCGCCATGGGAGGACTCGATGATCCTCACACCTTCAGCGAGCAGTCGATGAAGTTTGCCTACGAAAAGATTCGCTCCTTTTCTCATTTTAAAGGCCTTCGGGAGTATAAGGAGAAATTCTCACCGGTTTGGTATGATAAGTACCTGATTTATAATCAGGATTATGATTTACTGCAAGCTCCGGCTGTTTTATCTAAAGTAATAAAACCATAATAGGAATATGAGATCTGAATTTAGAATTCTGAATTCCGAAGTAAAAGATTCAGGTAAATTGAGGGCTGGCTCTTCACTAACCCCAGACTTCAGTCTGGGGATTCTAGTAGTGGCTCTTTTAGCGATCCTCCCGGCACTGCTCTTTGCCCAGCCGGAACCGGCGACATCGAAAAGCCAGGTGGCCGGTTGGGAGCAGTTGAAGTACGGGATGTTTATCCATTTTAACATGAACACCTATGCAGGTGCTGAGTATGATAATGGCAAAATGCCGGCTGAGGGCTTCAATCCCGATCAGCTGGATGTTGATCAATGGATCCGGACCGCCAGAGATGCCGGGATGAAATATGCCGTGCTCACTGCTAAGCATACCGGCGGATTCTGCCTGTGGGACAGCAAGGTAACCTGGAAAGGCAAGGAATATGATTACGATATTGCTTCATCGGGTTATAAAAAAGATATTGTGGCTCAGTTCATGGAAAGCTGCCATAAGTACAATATCAAACCTGGTCTCTATTATTGTCTCTGGGATGATCATAATCAGCCCGTTTCCAGTAAAGACGAGTATTTTCAGCTAACAAGGGATCATATTACCGAGCTGGTGACCAATTATAAAGGCCTGGTTGAGCTCTGGATAGATATTCCGGGAATACTTGAACCGGTTCAGCGGGCTGAATTATATGCCATCGCCAAAACCCATCAGCCCGAATGCATGGTAACCTGCAACAATGGTTTCACAGATGGATCGGTACTCTACAATTTCCCGGCTGATATTACCAACGGTGAACGCACCCTGCCGCCGGTATCCGGGCATAATCCGAACCGGGAGGTCAAAGGAAAGAAATATTATATCCCGATGGAAGTTTGCCAGACCATCAATCAGAACTGGTTCTGGTTTCCAAATGACGTCATCAAATCCGTCCGGACGCTTTATTATTGGTACGATCAAACGGTTAAGCGCGGTGCCAATCTGTTGCTTGATGTCCCGCCCGACCGGTCGGGTCGCATCCCTCAATCATTGGCAGTTCGATTGGTTGAACTGCGGAAAGTTATTGAAAAGCCGGAAACGTTGCCTCCTCCCGGAATTCTTAACGCTTATAAACCGGTAAAGGCTTCCAGTGTGTGGGGCAATAACCGGGTTGAATACCTCCCGGATTACGCGGTGGATGCAGATCCCAATACCCGGTGGCTGGCCATGACCGACGATCCCGAACCTGGCCTTACTGTTGACCTGGGCAGTATTAAAAGGTTTAATTCATTGGTAATCATGGAACCGTACGAGGCCCACATCGGTGATTATGAGGTTCTTTATCAGTTGGGAGATCAGTGGATAACCCTCCTGAAAGGGAACGGAATCGGTTCTTACCTGTTACGGCAATTCCCGGCCGTGGAAAGCCGGATGTTAAGGCTGGTAATAAAAAATTATAAAACCGGAAGAAATCCAGCCAATGTCAACTCTTTTCCAAATACTCCGGCGCCTTTGGAGGGAGCCACTATCGCTGAATTCCAGCTATTTATCCAGGAAGAACAGGATGATCCTGAATACTTTAATTCTTTCCAACCTGGACGGGAATATTTTTTTCTCCGCAGCGGTAAAACCCAGTTTATTATGCAGACCGATCGGTCAGGAACTGCGCCGGCATTTACCTGGATGATATTTAATGCGGAAATTCCTGCCCAATCGGTCAGTAAACTTAATGCATTGAATTATTCTCCGGGGTCGAATTTCCGTGAATCAGCCCTGGAGGTGATTCTCGGAAAAGTCCCGTTTACTGCCCTTCCGGTTAATTCGGAAGTTCGGTGGATCCTGCTGGATTCGCTGCCAGCCGTGCAATGCACCTGGTGGGCTGGGGGAGTGCGGGTCACAGAGACTTTCAGGGTTTCGGATAAACAGGACCAGATTTTGAGAACGATCGCCATAAACTCAGCCGACCTGGCAGGCGACGATTCCGTCAGGATCCGGCTGAATCTGCCAAAGGGTTATATACAAAAGGTCCCTTCCGGCCTGATGAGTTCAAAACCAACGGGCAGTCTGGCGGTCAGCCTTACAACCGCATCTGCCTGGATAACCGATGAGGAAAATGGATACATGGAAAGTCCCTTCATGCCTATCGCAAAAAATCAGACCCTTACCATCGAAACCAGCCTGTCGGTCAATTTCCCGCCGGATTCGGCCAACGAACCCGTTACATATAACAACGACAGCAATAATCGAAAATTGTCGACCCTCAAAGCCGACGACAGTCTGATCCAATCGCTTTACCGGAATGCCTCCTTCGCCTTGCCGGGTATGGTGCACAACAGGCGGGAATTCTGGGAACGCACCTTCAGCGATGCATACGAGTTGGCTTATCAGACGTATATGATTCAGGGACTGAGAGATGCAGCTGATCTTTCAGGAATCCTTGGAGTTCCTGAAAAGGCTGATTACTGGAAAAAAGAGGCGGATGTATTTCTTAATGCCATGCTTCATCATCCCACACGATTACTGGTGGATCAGGGAGCCTTTATCAAACGCCGGAATGTAAATGGGGAGATTGCGGATGTTACGGTTGGCCGGCAAGACTCTTATAAATATGACGCACCTCTTCCAACCGAATATAATCACCGGCTGAATCCGGATGCCACCTATGCCTTACCCATTTTATTGGGAATTATAGATCCCCTGGTGCGGAATAGTTCTCTGGACATCAGCCGAGGTTACTTCTTTTGTGGTAAGGCATTGGCTCGGCGTAACAGTATCCGGCGATTATCTGATTATCAGGCCAAATCTTTATCCGGGAACAAAAACGGTATCGGCCAACCTCCGGTTCCGTTCGGGTCGGCTGAACATCACAATTGATCAACAGGGCAGGAAACCTATTGTTACCGTCAATGGACAACCGATAACCGGCAACAAAAGGGGAGAGTATAAGATATTGATAACTAATCAGTAAGCAGTATGCAGTACGCAAAAGGCAGAAAGGAGTAAGAAATGAAGGTTATCGGCCTGATCGGTGGAATGAGCTGGGAATCCTCAGCCGTCTATTACGACATCATCAATAAAACCGTTAAAGAAAAGCTCGGCGGGCACCATTCCTGTAAGTGCCTGATGTATTCGGTTGATTTCGCAGTGATCGAGAAATTGCAGCATGAAGGCAACTGGAAGCAATTGACCCAAATCATGATCGACGCCGCGCAGCGCCTGGAAAGGGGAGGGGCGGAGTTACTGGTTATTGCCACCAACACGATGCACAAAATAGCACCTGAAGTTGAGAAAAGTGTCAGGATCCCGTTGATTCATATCGTAGATGCCGTAGCAGAGAAGATCAGGGCACAGGGTCTGAGCAAGGCAGCCTTGCTGGGTACCCGGTATACCATGGAACAGGAATTCTATAAAGGAAGATTAACGGAAAAACATGGAATTGAGGTGATTATTCCTGATCTTCCGGGCATTGAAATGGTGCACCGGATTATCTACCGAGAGTTGGTAATGGGTGTTATCAGGGAAGAATCGAGGCAGGAATGCATCAGGATTATTCAAAAACTGATTGACCGGGGCGCTGAGGGGATTATTCTGGGATGTACCGAAATTCCGCTGCTGGTTAAGCAGGCCGATTGTGCCGTTCCGGTATTTGATACGACTACGATACATGCGGAGAGGGCGGTTGAAATTGCACTGGGATAAGAATTGCCAAATTAAAATGAAACACTACCTGTCATTATTGCTATTTGCTGTTTTCTTTTCCAATGGATTTTGCCAATAAACATCAGACCTGGTAAATTGTTAATAGCATCTAAATTATCAACATGAACAAAATCGGAATTCTCATTGCTCTTGCCCTATACGGTGGAATCAATTTCTATCTTTTTAAACGTTCCTGGCAAGCTCTGCCGGCGAATGCGCCGCTGCAAATAGTTTTTACCATCCTTTTTGTAGTCAGTTCACTGTCGTTTTTCGTTGCGATGGGCCTCGGAAACCGCCTGCCGCTTGGATTGATCGTCGTTCTGGAGAACATAGGGGCCTTCTGGATAATCGGATTGCTCTATTTTATATTGGCAGCCCTGTTCGTGGATGTTTTACGGGTTTCAAATCACTTTTTAAAGTTTTATCCCGATTGGGTATATGCCAATTATCAACAGGTGAAATTCATCTCCCTGTTGTCGGTTATCGGGCTGTTTGCTGTATTCTCGATAATCGGAAACTACCGGTTTTCGCATCCTGCTGTGAGGCAGCTAAACCTGGAGATCCCGAAAGGTGACGGTCAGTCCGGATCCCTGACCATAGCGGTTGCCAGTGATCTTCACCTGGGCAACATCATCCGGAAAAACCGGCTGAAGAAGTATGTCGAGTTGATAAACCGGCAGAAAGCCGATATCATTATATTCGCCGGTGACCTGCTCGATCACAGCATTCGTCCGGTTGAAACCCAGAAGATGGATGAGGAACTGCAAAAACTGAAGGCTCCGTATGGCGTTTATGCTATTTTCGGGAATCATGAATACTATGGTAATGTTTCCAAAGCCATTGATTTCTATGCGCAGTCGGGAATTACCCTGCTTCGTGACATGGCGGTGACCATTGATAACCGGTTTGTTCTGATCGGCCGGGATGACCTCTCCCAACACCGTCGCAAAGCGCTGGATGCCATCCTCACCGGCATCGACAGGAACCTGCCCTTGATCCTGCTGGATCACAACCCGGCCCGGATGGGTGATGCACTGAAAAATAATATCGATCTGCAGCTCTCGGGCCATACCCATAACGGACAAATCTTTCCGCTGAATTTACTCGTCAGGAAGATTTATCAGTTAGCTTACGGATACCAAAAGACCGGAAATACACACTATTATGTCTCTTCAGGACTGGGCCTCTGGGGGGCACCGATCCGGATCGGTACCCAATCGGAAATCGTAACAATTGATCTGCAGCTTACTCAAAGATCAGAATAGAGTCTCGCCAATTATTATCTTTATATCACCCTAACAATTCAAATCATGAATAAATATTACAAATTCGGATTTCTGCTGATTGGCGTAATCCTCCTTTCAGCAGTACTGAGCGGTTGCGCTCATAAGGAAACGGTGGAACAGATGATTGCACATACCCATGGCTTCTGGAGCGGATTGCTGCATGGCTTCATCGCCCCGTTTGATTTTATCGGAATGTTGTTTTCCGATCGGATTGTGATGTATGCCCCTAACAACAATGGGGCCTGGTATGCCTTCGGTTTTCTTATCGGCAGCGGCGGCTGGGGATTTTTAGGCAGTAAAGGCGCAAATTATCGCAGACGCAGAGACCGATAACCGACAACATTAATAGCAATATTCCCATGAAAACCAGAATTCTACTATCATTCTTAGCCCTCCTTCCGGGACTGATCTTCTCACAGACTCCTCTGCAAAACGGAATAGGCAACCTCTACCAATTGTCAAATGCCAAATCCCGGTCGGTGAGCCCTGAGAATCTTACCGGCGGCAAAGGTCAGGGCGGGACGACAACACTCGAAAAGGGCAGTGCCGCTCATGCAGCACGCGAGCTGGGCCAGGGGTGGAAAGTAAATCCGTACGTCAGGATTGAGCCGGGTACCACTTTTACCATGGCTGAAATTACCGGTTCGGGAATCATTAATCATATCTGGATGACCCCCACCGGAGATTACCGATTGGCCATTTTCCGGATTTATTGGGACGATGAAGCGGAGCCCTCGGTTGAAGTGCCGGTCGGGGACTTCTTTTGCTCCGGCTGGGGCTGGGGCAATGAGCCTCAGATTAATTCATTGGCAGTATGCGTGAATCCTCAGAATGGATTCAACTGCTACTGGCCGATGCCCTTTCACAAAAAATGCAAAATCACCATGGAAAACAAGTCGGCCGGCCGGTTGATCCTCTATTACCAGGTGGATTACTCCGAAACTGAGATTGATTCGCATGCGTCCAGCTTTCATGCGCAGTTCCGCCGGGTTAACCCAACCTCATATAAAGAAGACTATACCATTGTGGATGGAATCAAAGGTAAAGGCCATTATGTGGGTACTTATATCACCCACGGGGCCAATAGTGCCGGCTGGTGGGGCGAGGGCGAGGTGAAATTCTACCTCGATGGGGACACCAAATTTCCAACCATCTGCGGAACCGGCGATGAAGATTATTTTAACGGATCCTATGGATTCGAAGAGCATACTGACAGTCTGGGGAAATACCATTACACCGATTTCAGCACACCCTATACCGGTTTTCATTACATCAAAGATCCGGCAAATAAGTCGCCGCAAAGGCGGTTCGGTGAGTACCGATGGCACATCATGGATCCGGTACGGTTTGATAAAGACCTGAAAGTAACCATTCAGTTGCTCGGCTGGCAAAGCGAAGGCCGGTATCTGCCCTTGCAGGATGATATGGCTTCAGTGGCTTACTGGTATCAGACTGAACCACACAATCTGTTCCCCAAACTGCCGCCGGTTGACAAACTGGTTATCAAAAAAGAATAAAGTAAATATTCACCACAGAGACACAGAGAACACGGAGATACACGGATCTCCGTGTTACTCGGTGCTCTCTGTGCCTCCGTGGTTTTTTGTATCATTTTTTTGATGTTAAATAATCGAAAAAAATTAAAATATAATGAATGCCAGAATTCTGATAATCTGTTGGTTGTTACAATCTGTTTTTGCGAGTGTTGTGACTGCGGATGAATTTGCAGGCAAGCATTACCGGGGAAGGGGAGATGTCGAATACCTTGAACTTCTCGAGAAGGCGAGGCGGTTTTTTGATCCGGATCCGGTTTTGCCGAATATCTCCATGTTATACTCATCGTCGCTCAACAGCCTGGTCAAGGGCTCCACCTGGGATGCCTGGTGGATTCAGAACAGTTATGGGACCACCTATTGTGCTTTGCCATTTTTGCAGGAACCGTATCTTACTTTTTTACAGAACGCACAGGATTTCTGGTTTGATCAAATGGGCGACGGAAAACGTATTGGGACCAATGACTGGCAGGCCCCCGACGGCTGTTTGTGCGATTGTGCGAAACCCCGGTTGATGACCCCGGAAGGGTACTTCGTCCGCTCCATTGATCCCGATGGTACCTTGCATGGGGTGTATCGAGCACCGATTCATGGTTATTTTGAGACTACTCCCAACCAGGATGCCATAGCTTTCCGGGTGGTTGATGA
>QYQM01000142.1 GCA_007280905.1 Porphyromonadaceae bacterium
AAAAGCAGCACGTGCTGACCTCCTGCTACCATAATCGAGTACGTGCCGTCAGATCCTCTACTGGTGCCAATAAGAATACCTTCAATAATGATATTCACACCAGGAAATGCCTCGACGGTAATGGCATAATTCACCTTCACGGTAACCCTATGCTGGGGCTTATTTTGCACAAAGACCAATGAAAAAGAACTATACAGTATAAAAACAACAAACAGTAAAATAATTCTCATGATGTCTTAGTTTATTATATAATAAATAATCATTATGATAAAAACCGACTTAATAAAACAATGTGCTATTGTATCACTTTGCCAAAACTCAACATTTATTATAACAAGTTTAGTCAATATTTTCAAACGACGATCGGTTCAAATTGGCTATCCTTTATACATTTTATACAATTCTTTAAACAAAATGATACTAGAGATGCGTCTTAGTTAGAACATTTTCAATTGATTATATTTTTGTTCTCGCTGTACGCCTGTATGGGGTTGGTGTGTAATCAATGGCTTGTGCCGGGTACCACCAGGGGTAATTTCAAAAATGCCAATCCGATACTCCGGCGCATATGGCTGTTACTGTTTTCTCCGGGTGCATCGTATAGCAGCGCCAGTCTGTTTTGATGCTTTATCACTGTTGGCATACCAATACAGCGGTGCGACCAATTGCAATTGGTACCATCGAGAACAATCGCCTTGTTATCCGGGTTCCATTTTTCGGGATCTTTCGACCAGTATACCCAGATTGCATCAGTGTATTCACCGTGAGCATCGTACCCGATATGATTGGTAAACAAGAACCATGTCTGGTTTGCCTCTTCATAGTAAACAGAAGAGTTTTCGATCTGCTCAGTCGGGGGAACAATTGGCAACGAATCAATTTTCCAAGCACCATCAAGATCAGGGGTTCGGGCGATGCAAATAGTTCTTTTAATCGAAAAATCGGCAGTTGATATATACATCAGGTACTCATTGTTGTGTTTAATGATATAGCCCGGACTGCAGGTTGAACTGTAGAAAGAGTTTTCTTTGGGTTTGAATGGAATCACATTTCGCTGTTTTGTCCACGGGCCGTAAATCTCTTTGCTTTTGGCTTTCAGCGTGAGGTACGGAAATGCGGGGATGTAATCCGGCGCCAGAGTGGCATTCGGCGAACCTAAATAAAACATGTGCCAGTAATTTCCCTCTTTGATGATCCAGGGAGATGTTGCCGCTGCCTGATCCGGTTCACCATTTTTTCCAAAATCAAGAATCTTCCCTTTCTTATCCCATATTACCAGATCCTTGCTGGTAGCCAAACAGGCCAGCCAACCCACTGCTTCGCGGGCGCCCTGAAAATCGCATGAATCGGGGCCGTTGCCGTAATGCAGCACTACACCAACATCTTCTGCATCCATTCTGTATTTCGCCAGGGGCCTGTTATCCAGGTATTTTACAGGCTGGAGGGTATCTATAGTGAGTTTCAATTTGAGCATGCCTACCGAACTGTAATTATTAGTATTAAAAGCGGTGTGAAACAAGGTGTAAATACTATCATTTGCATTCATCGCCCATCCGATCAGGGCCTCCAGGTTGATGGCACTTTCCCACGGACGGCATCGGGTGCCGTAAGGCTGATCGTTGAGATAATATTCGGCCCATGCCCCTCTTTGATCCAAAACGGATAAGGTTTTGTCATAAACTGATGATGCTTCAGGTTTGCCGAGCTTCGTGAGTGCGGTGAGCAGGAACCCATAATCATAACCCACGGTTCGGGGCTCATCTTTCTTGTTAAGAATTTCCATCACGGCCGGTTTAAGCTGATCATAAGGCATAATGCTGAAATTCATATAGAAAGGCGCCAGGGCAACCGACAGGAGGTTATATGCTTTCGGGTCTGCGCGGGGCAATAATCCTTCGGAAATACAATTGGCGCATACATACCGGTCATTTTCATTACGCTCGGTCCATACAATTCCCTGATATTTGGTCATCAAGCAATTAGGACCGGCAGCTTCACATACTCCATGCCGGAACTTTGGCAAGTCAGCAACCTTGGCACGCTCGGGATTGTTGGTCAAAAGTACGTTATCGTGCAAGAAATTATTCTTGAAATTGGCTTTTACCCGCGCCACAAGTGCCTTGTTTTCTGCAATTACCTCTTTCGTCCACCGCTTTTGAGTACTAACCCATTCCAGATATTTTTGTCCGCTTTCAACGAACAGCATTGTGGCTTCGGCTGAGCCGTCGTTGAGGGCCGAGCGTGGTAACATCCCCCCTGCCACGTAAGTTTCGTCGCCGTTAAAGGGGAGCATATCCTTTACCAGCCATTTTTTCTGACTGTTAAAGGCCCAGTCGAGCATTGGGGCTATCGTCACCATAAAGGCCACATCATGAGTAGCATTCACCAAATCAAATGCCTGCAGGATCAAATAGCCCGTGCTCTCGACTTCATCATTTTCGTGGATGTGAAAAATTCCGTCGATCCCTATTGCTTGTGCATTGTGTATGAAACCAAATTTTTTCCAGATCTGCCAGTAGAAATTGAGGATTGATTTTGCCTCAGCGTTTAAGCCAAGAGTCAGCAAACCTCTTGATACACCATACTGATCGCGCACATATCCCAATGGATAGGGATATCCGGCAAGAACAGCCCCCTGGATGCTCTGCTGGGTCTTTAGGAGAACCGCAACATCATCAATGGTTTGTAAAAGCTTCGACCGTGAAGGTGCAGCCAATGGGAGAATACCTGTAAAGTCCTTCCTGCTTTTGGTAAAATTCTCCCAATAACGGTTTGTCCGGGTTAACAGGGTTTCCGGGGATGTTTCCAGAATTTTCCAGGTATTGGTTATCACACCCGGATATTCGGGCCCGCCGATCAGGTACAGGTCGCTTTCGCCGGGTTCGCAAATAATATCGATCATGCCGGAACCCGGAACCGATTCGATTTTTGCCTTCCCGGAAGTAAGGATCTGACTATAGAGTATCCTTGGATAAACATAAGTCTGATAAATCGTTGTACCGGGGGGTACGATCAAAAGCCGGCCATTTACAGCCTTGCTAACGTTCAACCGGCTGCTGTTGTCAATAGCCTGCACATACTTTTCCAATTTCATACGGAACGTGATCCGGCTTTTGGTTTGAATACGGCGTACGAAGCAGGGAATTTCAGAATCCACGAAATCGAGCAATTCTGCTGTTTCCGTATTTCCCATCAGTATGGTATGTGACCAGATTGCCGTTCCCGGTTTTCTGACAGATTGTAACGCAGCCTTTTCATCTTTCATCCATTCCAGCTTGAGGAATGAAGGCGAAGAGTAAGGGCCCGTGTAAGCGGTAACAATATCGGTCCCCTTTTCATAGATGCACATTTTTCCGTTGCCGAGAGAATGCACGGGGTCATGGTCCGAAACTGGTATTAATCCGGAAGTTTGGCCCTCTGCATAGACTAATGCATTGATTAACAATAGAACGATCATGCACGTTGCAAAAAATGAAAATTTAATTTCCTTCATGGGCCAGATTAATTTTTGGGTTTCCATACTGGTAATTCCTGTTCTACTATTTGTTGAAGCCTGGTTGGATTGCCTTTCAGCAGATAAACATTTCCCTCCATCACTTTTCTCCGATCATTGGGGCAATTCTGCTCCGACATGATCACACCGATGCTGTTCTTTTTGAGAAAAACTGAGGATGCATTTTTAAATGAAAGTGCGAGGCAGTAATCCAATTCAGAATTGTATAAAACAATGATGGCTGGTTTTACTCCAAAGCTCAATTCAGTGGTTTCAAAGGTTGTAGTTTTGTTAACATTAAGGCATTCAATTAATTGACCATTTTTATATACAAAGGTTTTAAACTTGCCAGCAAAAAGATTTGCATCAATCTCAAGTTCGAATTTTGGTGTCCTGATCATAGTATCAGCTTGATTATTTTGCCACCAATACTGAACAGAAACCTGATCTTCAAAGCCGGTAACTCTTGCTCCTGAAAGTGTATTTTTTACTGCATTGCTGTACCAAAATGATTTTCCGTTGCTTTGATTCCATTTCACCGGGTTGGAGAAAATCTGGTTATCGATTTTCAATATAACCGGAAGTTTTTCAAAAGGGTTAATGATTGAAACCTCAGCTTTGGAAGATTGTTTAGGTTGGATTTCAATCCGATTGTAATTCGGGAAAGGTTCATCTGATTTTATCCTGAATTCGCGGGCTTCACCGTTGGTGCGTATCAAAAAAACAGCTCCAAACTTTCCGTCTTTATCACAAAACAGTTGCATCCCATCGAGTGGGCTGTTGTGTTCCATGTGTACAAATTCCCAATTGTCGCCAGCTTTTTCGTACAAAGCAGGATATTTATAACTTTTCAGGCCGGTAGCGATTATAGGCAAAATATTCAGCCCACCCTTCAGTGTAAATTGTGCCTCATTATTTTCTACCTGAATGGTTGTTGGCAAATTGTTTAAAACATAACCTTTCTTTACAGCGACAACCCGGGGTTGATCTTTTCCATAGGCAATGATCTCGCGCGCAGGCGTTTTTGCGCCGTTAACCTCACCATAGGGCAGCCAAAATCCGGAGATAGTAATCTCATCGCCGGGTTTTAAAACGAGTCGGTCAGTTGATGGCACGAGACTAAAACGAATATCCCCTTTATCCAATTCAGGAGTGTAAACTTTGTGTTCATTAACAGTTGTATCCTTTGGTTCGACAATATGTGTTTTTTGCTGAATGGAAAATGCAGGTTTAACTCCGCTGTTCGACTTAAAGTTTCGGATCATGATGCCGTTTGAACCTTTTGCTTCGCCAAACACGGCAGTAAATGAGTTCTCCGACGGGATTTCTGTCCCTTTTACACAGAATGGACTGAGATTAAAATCGATAGGTTTGGTAATGGTATTTCCGGCGCCATCGGTATAGGCATAATTTTGATAACGTAGTGATTGTTGGGCTGAACTGATGTCCAAAAAACGAAAATTGGCTTTGGCATCATCAATTTCCAGAGGTCGCAACACTTTGTAGCGGGCTGTAAAAAAGCTGCGCACTTCATCATCCTGCGGTACCTCCCAAATATCCAACAAAAGCTGAATACAACCATCAGAAGAGAGGTACTCCATCTCAACATTGCACCAATTAGCGCCGGTACTTTTGTAGGTAGTTCCCCGATATTCTGAATAGTTCCATTGTTTGCCGTCATAATAAGTGAGAAAATTATGCCCTGCCACATTATCGTGCTGAGGTTGTCCACCCCAAAAAGTTTCCTGACTCATCGCTCTGAAATCACCAATCGAAATACCGGTTTTATGGCCAAATTTGAAGGGAATATAGCAAGTGGTTTCGGTTACTCCTGTCGATGAATGAAAATAGTCCATGAAAAATCCGAGCGAAGACCAGTGCTTCGTCATGTGCCTTCCCCAGTTTTGGTACAAGTGAAGTGAGCTGATCTCCAGTTCTTCATAGGGTTCCAGACACAAGGGGAAAAAGGTTTCACTGAAAGCGGTATCCTGCGGATTATAAAAAAGCTCCTCTTTTTCACCGTCGAAATTTTTGCTTACCTGAACCAGAATGGGTAAAGGATGGCCGGTTTCATCCAGCAATACGCCACCCTCAACGATACCTTCACCTTTGAGGGTTTTATGGCAGATATAAATCTTGCGCGGAGTTCCATCATTTTTTACTTTAAAACTAACCTCTTCATATCCGTTAGGCTGATCAAAATACTGGCGCTGAAAGCCCTCAACAGTTTCACTTCCTATGGTGTAGGCGCCTTTGCGGCGATCGTACGAGACAGGAGTTAAACCTTTTTTCAAGACAAATGCATTATCCGGAAGTGGCTGGGTTTCGCCAAAGATATCAAAGTTAAAATATTGAGTCTGATCCTTTGCTAACGCTTTGGACGCAAGCAGCGTTTCGGTTTTCCCTTTTACTGCAATAGTTGAAATATCAGCATTTCCTGAAGAAAAGAGCTTGATTGATCCTTTGATTTTTTCAGGATAACAATAGAGTGCAATTTCTGCTTTCATTGGTAAGGAAATTCCTTTCTTATCGGTAAAAGTCAGATCAAACCAGTGTATCTCACAATAATAAGGGCCACGCCTGTACAGATTGATTCTGGTTTTCCTCTGACTGTTTTGCGAGGAAAACACTTTGCCTTGCTGATCCGAAATTTCGAAAAAGAGCCAGGGTTTTGAAGTGCCGCTATCGTACAAAAGATTGGGAGGAAGCAGATCACCGGTAAGCTGATAATCGGCAGCTGCTATTTCAAAAGCGTCACGCTCCCCGTTTGTATACCTGACTTCCAGATCTGGCCGGTTTTTCAGTTGCTGATACTTAAAATCGTTCTTCCAGTCAGCAACCGGCTCCTGGGCAGCACTGCTGAATACCGACGCTGCCAGAAGCAACAGGATCACCGAGATATGTAATTTGCTCATGCTATTTTTTATTATCCATCACCGAATAGATATTGGCTGCGATCGGGTCTGGCGGGATAAACATTCCACCGTAATTGCCAGTGGTACAGTTGTGTGTATCGGCATAACAATAATCAAAGACGCCCTTCGCGTAGTCTTCATAAGTAGAGGGGATATTATGCGGGCGCCAGGTGTTCTCGGTGTGCACAGTCATCCACCGGATAGCGGCAACGGTAACTCCCTCATGGAAACGTTTCCAGTCGATTTCCGGATCAATCCGGTCCCAACGTATAGTGCGATCGGCGGACTCTAAAAATACCGAAAGCACTTCCCACTGCACATGATCCCTCACCCAGTTTGCAAAATACCAGTCGCTGGAGCTGAGCACCGGTTTGGTATTGTAAAGATTCTGAACATCAGCGGATTCCCAGAGGTGGGTGAACGGAAGGATTGTTCTCATCCAGTGGATGGCCCTTTCCTGA
>QYQM01000030.1 GCA_007280905.1 Porphyromonadaceae bacterium
GTAAACCTCCAGAATCTCGATGATTTTATCGCCCGGCGCCAGAAAGCTGCTGAATATTACAACGATAGATTAGGCTCAAATCCTTATATCCGGATTCCGAAAGTTTTTGAAGAAGGAACCCATATCTACCATCAATATACCATCCTGCTCGATCCGATCCTTCGGGATTCTGTCCGGAACAAGCTGAAAGAGAGAGGGATCCCATCGACGGTCTACTATCCGGTTCCGCTTAGCTTACAAAAAGTATTTGCCTTTGCGGGATATCGGGAAGGGGATTTCCCGATAACCGAAAATGTCTGTAAATCGGTTTTATCGCTCCCGATTCATACCGAGATGGATGAAGAGCAACTGGATACAATCTGTACGAATCTTCTGAATATTCTTGAACATGAATAATACTGACTATTCTGCCCATGAATCGGCGATTATTGATCCGGGCTGCTTGATCGGCAAGGGAACAAAAATCTGGCATTTCACGCATATTATGCCGGGTTGCCGGATTGGCGAAAACTGCAACATTGGCCAGAACGTGGTGGTTTCGCCGGATGTGGTACTGGGCAATAATGTAAAGGTCCAGAATAATGTATCGATTTATTCCGGAGTCATTTGCGAGGACGATGTGTTCCTCGGTCCTTCGATGGTGTTCACTAATGTGATCAATCCCCGCAGCGGAATAAACCGGCGCGGGCAGTATGAAACGACCCTGGTAAAAAAAGGCGCCACCATCGGAGCCAATGCCACCATTGTGTGCGGTATTACGCTTGGAGAATACTGCTTTATCGGGGCCGGGGCGGTTGTGATTAAAAATGTGGCCCCCTATGCATTGGCAGTCGGTAACCCCGCAAGCCAGTCGGGCTGGATGAGCGAGTTTGGGCATAAGCTGCTGTTTGACGAAAACGGGATGGCAACCTGCCCGGAAAGCCATGAAAAGTATACATTAATAGAGGGGTCAGTAAAAAAAATCGTCGAATGAAAGAATTGATTCTTGTTACCGGGGGAACTGGTTATATTGGCTCTCATACAGCTGTTGAACTGATTAACGAAGGTTATGAGGTGGTAATCGTTGATAATCTCGCCAATTCCACTGTGGATTCGCTCGATGGGATAGAGAAAATTACCGGGGTCCGGCCAGCTTTTGAGCAGTTCGACCTTTGCGACAAGCCCAATGTGGAAGCCTTTTTCAGGAAGTATTCCCGGCTGAAGGCAATCATTCACTTTGCAGCATATAAGGCTGTTGGCGAATCCGTTGATCAACCTCTGAAGTACTACCGGAACAACCTGGTTTCCCTGATGAACCTTTTGGAGTGCATGGAGCAATTCAAGGTACCTTTGATGGTATTCTCCTCGAGCTGTACGGTGTACGGTCAACCGAAAGAATTGCCGGTTACGGAAAATGCACCGATTCTTCCGGCCGAATCTCCCTATGGAAATACCAAGCAGATCTGTGAAGAAATCCTGCGCGACAGTGGCTGCTCGATGCCCGCCCTGCAGGTGATTTCTCTGAGATATTTCAACCCGATCGGCGCCCATCCTTCCGCCCTGATCGGTGAGCTGCCGCAAGGTATCCCGGATAACCTGGTGCCATTTGTTACCCAGACGGCTGCAGGGCTTCGCGGGGAGCTAAAAATTTTCGGTGATGATTACCCTACCCCTGATGGGTCCGCCGTGCGGGATTATATCAATGTGACAGATCTGGCCAAGGCACACGTGACGGCTATCCGCCGGTTGCTCGATCAGAAGAATGAGACCGGTTTAGAATTCTTCAATCTCGGTACCGGCCATGGCACTTCGGTTCTGGAGGTGGTAAAAACCTTTGAAAAGGTAACCGGTGTACCAGTCCACTATAAGGTTGTTGGTCGCCGGGCCGGCGATATTGTGGCGGTTTGGGCCGATACCACTAAAGCCAACCAGGTGCTCGGCTGGAAAGCAGGGACCTCCCTCGAGGACACCCTCCTGTCGGCCTGGAACTGGGAAAAAAAGTTGCGGGGAATTCAATAAAACCTGAAACCCATGAAAAAAACGATTTTAATTACCGGGGGTGCCGGATTCATCGGATCCCATGTCGTCAGGCTTTTTGTAAACAAATATCCTGATTATCATATTCTAAACCTCGATGCCCTTACCTATGCAGGCAATCTCGAAAACCTGACCGATCTTGATCAATCGCCCAACTACGCTTTTATAAAGGCCGATATCCGGGACTCGGAAGTGATTGATGCGCTGTTCGTCAAATACCCGATAACCGGAGTGTGCCATCTGGCCGCCGAGAGCCATGTAGATAGATCAATCGCCGAGCCGATGGCCTTTATCACTACCAATATTATCGGTACGGTAAACCTCCTAAATGCCGCACGCAAAGCCTGGGCCGGGAATTTCAAAGGCAAGCGGTTCTATCATATTTCCACCGATGAGGTTTACGGATCACTCGGGCCTGAAGGTTTCTTTGTTGAAACCACTTCTTATGATCCCCGCAGCCCCTATTCGGCATCGAAAGCCAGCTCCGATCATCTTGTGAGGGCCTACCACCACACCTACGGTTTGCCGGTGGTACTCACCAACTGTTCCAATAATTACGGCCCGAACCAGTTTCCCGAGAAACTGATCCCGCTTGCCATCAACAACATCAAGCACATGAAACCAATCCCTGTGTATGGGAAAGGCGAAAATATTCGCGATTGGTTATTTGTGGTTGATCATGCACGGGCTATCGACCTGGTTTTCCACGAAGGGAAAAACGGGGAAACCTATAATATCGGCGGCTTCAACGAGTGGACCAATATCAGCCTGATCCAGATCCTGTGTGACATCATGGACCGGAAGATGAACCGCGCATCTGGAACCTCCGCCTCACTGATCACCTACGTAAAGGACCGGGCCGGCCACGACCTGCGTTATGCCATTGATGCCACAAAAATCCAGCGTGAACTTGGCTGGGAACCCAGCCTGCAGTTTGCCGAAGGTCTGGAAAAAACCGTCGACTGGTACCTGGCGAATGAAGAGTGGATGACGAGGGTCACCTCAGGGAAGTATCAGGAGTATTACGACGAACAATACCATAAGAGATAAGGCTCAAGGCTCAAGGCTCAAGGCTCAAGTAAGGCGTAAGTAATATAAGGCAGTAATAAGTATGCCAAAAATAAGGAACAAGGGGCTATGCATAGGTCCGTACCTTGTATCTTACAACTTGTGTCTTACTTATTACTTACTTGAGTCTTGAGCCTTGAGCCTTGAGCCTTGAGCCTTGAATACCCAGGCCTCTTCGGAAACTCTTGCAATTAGAACATTTTCAATTGATTAGCACTATTTCTCTTTGAGGATAGGTGTATCCGGGCAGAAGTGGATATTACTATTAAATGGATTAAAAGGAGAGATTTTGGAAAACATGCATTGTCTGTATATAATGAATATATCTGTTTTCATAGGTTCGAGTTAGTATTTAGGTTAGAAAAAGCGGTTCTTCTTAATTGAAGAACTGCTTTTTTTAAGTAGTGTTATGGTGGAATTGAATTAGTATAAATGTTGAATATTAGCTGAATGGCAAACATTGAATTTGATAGTGAAAAAGTTGAACATTATTTCAAAGGAGAGTACTCCGGTAAGGATGAATCCTACATTAATGAAGTTTTTTGCGACAACAGTAAAGAGAAAGAACTTAGGAAGCTTTTATCCCGGCAGTTTAGTGAATTAAGGCCAGAGGAAGAAGCGGACGGTAAGAATCTTGACCATATCCTGTACAAGATTCATTATGATATAAACACCAGATTATCAATTCGGAAGGCCTGGTCGTTTGGTACTATTTCCAGATGGGCCCTGAGCATTGCGGGAGCAATTTTACTTCCCCTAGTGGTCTTTATGGGAATTAAAAATCATAAGGAAGCCTCCCTGAAAAAAGAAACCTGGGTTGAAATAAAAGCTCCTGCCTGGACCCGCGCGCAGTTCAGTTTACCTGATGGCACAACCGGGTGGCTAAACAGCAATTCAAGCATAAAATATGGTGGCAATTTTAGTACTGATCGCCAGGTTTCACTTACCGGTGAAGCTTTTTTTGATGTTTATACCGATAAGAAAAAACCATTTATCGTGCACACTCCGGAGATTAATGTTCAGGTATTAGGTACAAGGTTTAATATAGCATCCTATCAAAACGAGAAAACGGTTGAAGTAGTTCTTGAGGAAGGGATGCTGGTATTTAATGATCCCCAAATGAATCAGTCGCACACCATGAAACCCAATGATCTTGTCATATATAATAAAACTCTTAAGGATTTTTCAACTGAAGTCGTACAACCTCAAAAATACATATCGTGGAAAGATGGGAAGCTGGTGTTCCGGAATGATCCGCTAGATGTTATTGCCAGGCGATTGGAAAGATGGTATAATATTGATGTTGAGCTAAATGTCAGTTCACCTGAAAAATTCAGGTGGCGGGCAACCTTTGTAGATGACAACCTTGAAGAGGTTCTGATTATGCTGAAACGAAGTTTGCACGTAGCTTATAAAATTGAAAACCGGGAAATCAAACCAGACGAAACATTAAGTAAAAAGAAGGTGATACTAACTCTTAGAACCTAATGATCCAGCTATAAAAATTAAAATCCTTGCCTATGAAACAGCCTCCTATTTACCTTTTATAGCAAAAGCAGGAAAGCGTTGGAGCCGCTTCCCTGCAATATTTGCTAAGTCATTATTAATGAATAATAACCTAACTTAAAAACATTTCAAAGTTATGAAAAAAAAATTTGATCTATGGGTGAATTCATACCCATTTAAAAAACTAATTATGGAACTTAAGATCGCATTTCTCCTTATCCTGGTTAGTGTTTCGAATCTTTTTGCTATTCCAACCTATTCCCAAATAGCGAAGGTTTCCCTCGACATGGAGAACAAAAGCCTTGAACAGGTAATGGATGAAATTGAACGCCAGAGCGAGTTTTATTTCATCTTCAACCAGAAGCAGATTGACGTTGGCAGAATTGTTAGTATTCAATCGGAAAATCAACTGATTACCGCGATTCTTCCTGAGTTGTTCAAAGGGACAAATGTTAATTATGTCGTTTTAAACAGAAAAATATTGTTAACCACTGATCCCCTGGAGAACAGGCTTGTTTCTTTAGCTTCAGAGGATGAACAACAGCTAAAAAGAATTACCGGTACAGTTACCGATAAAAACGGAGCTCCCCTTCCGGGTACAAATGTTTTTGTTACCGGTACCTCTCAAGGCACGACAACTGATATGGCTGGTAAATACAGCATTGAAGTTCCCGATGGGGCAAGGAGCCTGACATTCTCTTTTGTCGGGATGGAACCCCAGACGGTCGTGATCGGGGCATTGACCCAGATTAATGTAACTATGGCTGAGTCGGCATTTGGTTTGGATGAGGTGATTGTTATTGGTTATGGAACGGTGAAAAAAAGCGACCTCACCGGATCTGTTTCATCAATAAGTCCCAAATCACTGCAGCAAGCGGTACCATTCGATGTAACCCGGTCCCTTCAGGGTAAAGCCTCCGGTGTCAGGGTTAACCAGAAATCAGGCCGGCCGGGTGAAGACGTAATTATCAGGATACGTGGAGGCAATTCATTATCCGGCGGAAATAATCCCTTATATGTGATTGATGGATTTCCTGTCGACAATTTGGGGGCAGATTTTAACCCTGAAGATATTGCGTCCATTGAAATACTTAAAGACGCTTCTGCCACTGCTATTTACGGGTCAAGAGGAGCTGGTGGGGTTGTACTGATTACAACTAAAAGAGGGCTAGTTGGAAAAACACAAATCAATTATCATGGTTCAACCGGTGTTCAGAGTTTAAGAAAAAAGATCGACCTTCTTGGCAAAAATGATTTTGTAGCCATGCAAAATGAGATTGCTGCAAAAGAAGGCGGGTCCGTCCTTACTGCAGCACAAATAGCAGCTCTTCCTGATAATGATTGGCAGGATCTAACCTATCGCAATGCAGATATTCAAAGTCACCAGCTTTCAGTATCAGGAGGAAATCAGGATGCAAGGTTCTATTCTTCCATTAATTATCTCAATCAGGAAGGGATAATATTAAATTCTGATTTTGCGAGAATTTCTATGCGTGTTAATGGCGATATTAGATTGAATAAGAAAATGACTTTTAAAGCCAACATTTCTTACACAAATGCTGTTAACCATAACGGCAACTTCGCCGCTGATGGCTGGGGGGCTATCCCATTTCAGGCCATTGTTATGCCTCCTACGGATGCAATCCTTGATGCCGATGGGAAATTCACTGTTTTTAAGGGTACCCCATGGGGAGGAAATAATCCTGTCGGATATTCACAACTGGATAAATCCACAGGCACTCTTAACAGAAATGTTAATAATATGGAATTTCAGTATGATATCATTAAAGGGCTTAGTTTGAGAATCAATGCCGGAGTGGATTTTAATAACAATACTACCGACAGCTATAGCAAGATTGGAATTTCAAACGGGGGCCCTGGCACTGGACAGGCTAGTAAGTCAATGAATAAATCATATTCTTTTGTTAATGAGAATATTCTGAATTACGCCTTTAACATCAAAGAAAGTCACAAGTTCAATGCTACTGCTGTAATGGCTTATCAAAGTTCGGTTTGGGATCAAATAAGTGGCAGTACATCGGGATTTGTATCTAACGTTTTTGAAGACAACAACCTGCAGTCCGGGACGAAACCGAATCCGCCAGCCTCATCCTACACCGATTCAAGATTGATTTCTTATTTGGGTCGTTTTAATTATACTCTCCTCGGTAAGTACTTGGTAACGCTCACCGGCAGGTATGATGGTTCTTCAAAATTCGGGAAAGATAATAAATATGCATTTTTCCCTTCGGCTGCTATTGCCTGGAGAATGTCTGAAGAGAATTTCATTAAGCAACTGGGTTGGGTTAGTGATCTTAAGCTGAGAGCAAGTTTTGGAAAAGCTGGAAATCAAGCAATTTCGTCTTATCAAACATTAGACAGGCTCAGCACCAATGTTCCGGTGTTTGGAACTGGTCGGACAGTGGGATTTGTTTCTTCAGGTTTTGCTAACCAGTCACTTAGGTGGGAAACGACCCAACAAGCCGATATCGGTGTTGATCTGAGTTTATTCGATAACAGGATTAGATTTGTAGCTGACTATTATCGAAAAAGCACAACTGATTTATTGTACAATGCCACTCTGCCGCCCTCTTCCGGATACAGTTCATCCACAAGAAATGTTGGTGAAATCCAGAATAAGGGATTTGAATTTGAACTTTCCTATAATAGCATTGGTGGGCCCGTCAGATGGGAAACCGCACTGAATATGTCCTTTAACAGGGGTATAGTAGCGAGTCTTGGTACCGATAATAACGGAAATGTAATTAAAAGAATTGATAGCCCGATTGGCGGGGGGAATTGGTTCCCATTATTCCTCGGAGAAGCACCTTCCCAATTATATGGATTTGTACTCGACGGGATTTATCAAACAGATGCTGAAGCAAATGCAATGGAGCCTGGAAAGAAAGCCGGCGATTACAAAGTAAAGGATCTGGATGGTAATGGAATTATTAATGGCGACGACCAGAAGATGCTGAGTCATCTCGAGCCAAAATTCATTTTTGGGATGAATCAATCTATTAGCTTTAAGGGTTTCGAACTTGCATTCCAGATCGTTGGCAGTTATGGAAATGAAATTGTAAATGAGTTCAATAAATACTATACTGCCATGGGTGGAAAATGGAATGTTACCCAGGAAGCCTGGGATAACAGGTGGACCGGACCGGGTTCAGCCGGTACTTATGCCGCACCTTCATCCCATTCGACCTCTTATATCACATTTGGTGCCCCAAGTACACTTTGGATTGAGCCGGGTTCGTTTTTAAGATTTAAGGACATTCGGTTATCTTACAGTATTCCGGAATCTTTTCTTAGAAAGATCAAAATAAGTGCATTATCTCTTTATTTAAGTGGTACAAACCTCATCACCTGGACTAATTATCCACATTATGATCCGGAAGCATCATGGACTTCTTCCGCTGTTAATGGTTGGGACAGGGGAGTGTACCCTTCGATGAAATCCGTTATATGCGGCATCCAAATAACATTCTAAAAAAATAAGTCATGAGAAAACTATTTATATGTCTCAGTATTATGGCCCTATTTACGTTTTGGGGTTGTGAAGATCTATTAGTGGAAAATCCAAAAACCTTTATTTCATCGGCAAACTTTTATAAGTCGGCAGGTGATTTTGAGGCTGCATTGAAAGGCCAATATGTAGCAGTCAGAAATATAAATTTACAGAAGGACGTTTCTGATGTTTTTGCTGATTACAACGACCGGCCGGAATCTGCTGAGCAAACAGGAGATTTTTGGAAGAACAATCCTTCCTCAAATTTTTGGGCAATAAGGTATGCGTGGCAATACCCTTATTCTATTGTGAATAATTCAAATTTAATTCTGGAAGCTCTGAATAATGTGGATTTGGGTGATGCTGTTGAAAGCAAGATAGAAGCTGAAGCTAAATTTTTGCGGGCTTATGCATATTTTAATCTGGTTCAATTTTTTGGAGATATTCCTTTGAGGACTTCCCCGGTAACTTCAATTGCTGAAACCAAGGCTCCAAAAGCACCACAGTCTGATGTTTATGATTTAATAATCAGTGATCTGGTCTTTGCTGAGTCGAATTTGCCTGAAAATGCTTCTGATGTCGGCAGAGTTTACAAGGAGGTTGCAACTGCTTTGCTAGCAAAAGTTTACTTAACATCTGCCGGTTTTCCGTTAAACAAAACAGCAAACTTTGCTTTGGCAAAGGCAAAGGCAGTGGAAGTGATTAACTCTGTAAAATTTTCATTGGTGAGTGATTATGCTGGCATATTTCATCAGGTTAGGACTTACACGAGTGAATCCATTTGGGAAGCAATGTTTTCCATTCCTGCCGCTTTTAACAATTTGCACGTCAGAACTGCGCCAACAGGAAGCAACACTGCAAACCTCATGCCAACCGAAGCATTCATTAATAGCTTTCCGGTTGGCGACAGAAGAAAGGAATGGGGTATAAAGAATGGGTATGTTAACGCAAAAGGGCATACCATTATTACAAGAACCTATTATAACAAATTTATCGTTGAGAAGTTCTTTGAAGATGAACTCGCGGCATCTTCTGCCGAGCAGAATTGTGAATATTCAGTTCCAATTTTACGATTAGCCGAGATGTATTTGATTGCGGCTGAGGCAGAAAACGAAGTCAATGGACCCGGTGGTGCATATCAGTACATTAATACGGTACGGAATAGAGCTAGAATCGATAAATCAAATCCAACACAGGTACCTGATTTAAGCGGATTGTCAAAGGATTCATTCAGAGATGCCGTTTTGATGGAGAGAGCATGGGAGCTGTATGTCGAGGGAAGTGCGTGGTTTGATTTGAAACGCACCCAGACGTTTAATAAAGTTCAGGTGGCAAGAGGATCAAGTCTAACCGTTCCAATCGGATTGTATAATAATACCTGGCTCATTCCGGATTTTGAAATCTCTAATAATAA
>QYQM01000062.1 GCA_007280905.1 Porphyromonadaceae bacterium
GTACCCCCCCCTGCCCCTCCCTGAAACAGGGAGGGAAAGATGCTCCGAAGTTTCCATTCCGGTAAGAACAACGCAGCTATATTAGTTGATTAAATAAAATAATATGCATTATCTTGAGCTTAAAGAATTGGCAAGTCGGTTTCGCAATAGTCCAACTTCAGAAGAGAAAAAATTATGGAGTTATCTAAAAGGTAGACAACTAGCAGGAAGAAAATTCCTGCGGCAGCATCCGGTTGTTTATCAAACAAATAGAGGTGAATGCTTCTTTTTTATTCCTGATTTTTATTGTGATCAGGAAAAATTGGTCATTGAACTTGATGGCGGAGTGCATAATTCCAGGCTTGAGAAAGACAAACATCGTGATGAAATTCTGAAATCCCTAGACCTGAATATTATCCGCATCCGAAACGCGGATCTATCAGATATAGAGGTTGTTTTAAATAAAATTCAACGATCTTTTCGCTGAAGCTAAAGCCCCTCCCTGTTTCAGGGAGGGGTTGGGGTGGGTACCTCCGGTAACCATCTTTATTATCTTTGCCTAAAACCGAAATGAAATGAACAACACCATTCACCCATCCAAGATTTACCAGTTTATCCTGATCGGAGTGATCCTGATCCTGGCATGGACACTGTGGAAGGAACTGAATTTTCTTTTTCCCTCCCTGCTGGGTGCCATCGCTCTGTATATTCTGTTAAAAGATCCGATGTTCTGGCTGATGAATCAGAAGAACATGAAAGACTGGATCGCGGCAACTTTACTGATAGTGGCGACCTTAATAATTATTGTGGTTCCTTTGTGGTTTATTATCAAGCTTTTGATAATTAAAATCGAGCCATTGGTTGCATCTCCGGATTTTTTCACCGATGTCTTTAGACAGATCAACGCCTACCTCAAGGATGAACTCGGATTGGCCATCCTGACCCAGGATACCCTGATGAAAATGAGCGGAAAGCTTACCACTTTCGCTCAGGAAATCCTCAGTGGAACTTTGCGTCAGGTGGTGATCCTGGTTTTTATGTACATTTTCCTGTTTTTTATGATGGTCAACGGACGTAGGATGGAGATTTTCCTTCGCCGAAACATGCCATTCAGCAGGGAAAATACGGGTAAGGTTCTGAATGAAGTTACCCGGATGGTGAGGAGCAATGCCATTACCATTCCTTCGGTAGCATTTCTGCAGGGAACGGTTGCGTTGATCGGGTACATCATTTTCGGGATAAATGAACCGCTATTATTGGGGGTTATAACGGCTATTGCTTCGATGATTCCTGTGATAGGAGCTTTGATCGTATACCTGCCGGTGGTTATTTACACTTTGGCAACCGGATCGGTGGGAGCCGGCATCGGGCTGGGTCTTTGGTGTTTCATCCTCGTCGGGTCTGTCGATAATGTTGCCCGTTTCATGCTTCAAAGGAAACTGGCCAACATTCACCCGCTCATCACCATTCTCGGGGTGATCCTGGGAACCAAATTATTCGGACTGATTGGCCTGATATTCGGTCCGTTAATAATTACTCTTTTTGTGGTTCTGGTCAAAATCTATTTTAATGAATTCGGTAATCTGACGGCCCCGATAAAATATGAAAGACAGAAATAAATTGAAAACAATTGACAATGGCATACGACGAATTATTAGCTGAACGTATTCAACGGGTGTACCAGGAAAAAAAAGTGCCGTTTAGCGCAAAAAAAATGTTTGGTGGTGTTTGTTTGTTGATAGTCGTGGTGCAGGCTGCAATTGGCCAGTCGGCCGGCTGGGTGACTCGGTTGCGTTCCTGTACCGGGGAGAGGCAAAAACAGTATCCTGGGCGGGCGACTTCAATGGCTGGCACCCTGCTCAGCCGGGGTATGCCGGTACCCGTTCCGGCCTGGCCAATATCTGGATTGCGGTGCAAAAGTTTCCGCCCGATGCTCGGATAGATTATAAAATCGTTGTGGATGACAAATGGATACTGGATCCCGATAATCCCAGCATCCAATGGAGCGGTATGGGGCCAAATTCGGAATTGCATATGCCCGGATGACCGTGCCATCCTGGGGACCTCTCTCGGGGGAATGAACGCGACCTGGTTCGGAGTTGTCAGGACTAATGATTTTCACCTGCTGGGTATTCAATCTCCCGCTTTCAATAAAACGGTCCTCGAACGCTTTGCTCAATTGGAATGGTTTCCGTTCCGGGTTTATATGACCACGGGGGTAATCCATGACACGCAGCAACAGGCGCCTGACATGAAGCAGATACTCGAAAAAAACAAAGTCGACTTTGTGTACAAAGAAGTCAACGAAGGCCACTCCTGGGGCAACTGGCGGGCCCTGCTGGGGGACATGCTGAGGTACTTTTTCCCGAACTGATTTTATACCCTTTGAGGATTTCTATTACCTCGTTAAATCGCTCCAGCCAAATTGTGTAGAAACAGAAAGACGTAAAAATATCAGTAAATGAAATTTATACCCGAAAAGGTATAATTTAAAATTAAATCAATAATATATACCCGATAGGGTGTAAAAGTCAAAAATGTATTATATTTATACCCGAAAGGGTGTATGTTATGAAGATAAGTGAATTTGTAAAAGAAAAACGGCGGCTTGTCGACCTTACCCAGCCCCAGATGGCTGACAAGGCAGGGGTAGGTTTGCGGTTTGTTCGTGAATTGGAACAGGGCAAAGAATCTTTGCGATTGGACAAAGTGAACCAGGTATTGAAGCTTTTTGGTCATGAGGTTGGAGCAGTCCCTGTTAACCGCGAAGCATTATACCATGAGAAAGGCTGAGATAAAACTGCATGACCGGACGGCAGGGTGGCTTACTCATGATGAGAATGGCTATCACTTTGTATATGATGCCGTTTACCTGAATTCTGGAGCATCAGAACCGGTCAGTCTTACCCTGCCATTGCAGGAGGCATCATTCACCGGTAAAGTATTGTTTCCCTTTTTTGATGGACTGATACCCGAAGGTTGGTTGCTGGAAATAGCCGAAAAAAACTGGAAACTCAATCCCCGCGACCGCATGGGTTTATTAATGGCTTGCTGTAAGGATTGCATAGGGGCTGTGAGTGTTCACCCGGTAATGGAGGAGGATAACCCATGAATCGTTGTTTGTTTTGTTATCAGCCTCTGGATGATCAGAATACCGATTTCCATCCCGCCTGCAGCAGAAAAATATTTAGCCAATCGACACCTCCTGAGTTGCCATATAGAGAATCGCAAATGGAAGAGCTGGCTAAACAAGTCATACGCAGCCAGATAACCGTTACCGGAGTTCAGCCGAAAATATCCCTTGAACTTGGACCGGGTAAAACCAAAAATGAGCCAAAACGTTTTACAATCGTGGGGTTATGGGGTGCTTATATATTAAAGCCTCCTTCCGAATTTTATCCCCAATTGCCCGAAGTTGAAGATCTGACTTTGCACCTGGCCAGTATCGCCAATATCAATGTGGTTCCGCATAGTCTGATACGGCTCACATCCGGCAGTCTTGCCTACATCACCAAACGAATTGACAGATCCGCGCAAGAAAAACTGCACATGGAAGATATGTGCCAGCTTACCGAACGTCTTACCGAAGACAAGTACCATGGTTCCTATGAGCAGATCGCAAAGGCGATCATGAAATACTCGGTCAACCCAGTATTGGATGTAGTCAACTTTTTTGAACAGGTGGTTTTTTCTTTCCTTACCGGGAATGCCGACATGCATCTGAAAAATTTCTCATTGATAAATCAGCCTGGAATCGGTTATATTCTATCTCCGGCTTATGATATGGTGGCAACAGTTTTAGTCAATCCGGCTGATGATGAAGATATGGCCCTGACCCTGGATGGAAGGAAGAAAAAACTAAAGCGGAGTAATTTTCTTGCTGCCTTCAATACTATAAAACTGGATGTTAAACAGAAGGAAAATATCTTTAAGAAAATGGAGATCGCCTTGCCAAAGTGGTTAGTGTTTATTGACATCAGCTTTCTCGGCAGCGATATGAAAGAGGCCTATAAACAACTGATTCAGGACCGATTCGCCAGGCTCACTAATATGAAAATGGAGTTGACAATTTAACACCGGAAAATAGTGTTGATTATCTTGATAATGTTAATTGGTATATTTATGGCGGTTCATATTATGAATCTATAGGAAAAATAGGTGGTGGAAAAATACAGGTTGATCTTAAAATAAGAAGATGATGAATACACAGGAGTTATATCAAAAAGCTATTGTTTTTGTCACAAAAAAGCACATGGGAAAAGGGCAGACTGTTCCTGATTCGTATAAAAATTCAAAAACAGTTTCTTTATAGTTTTTTAAAAAAGTGAGAATGAAAAATAAGAGTAATCTGTTATACAATTTGATGCTATTGAGTATATTTTCATTCTTTTACGGCAATCAAGTATGTGGGCAAGAGAAAGTAAATATATCAGTAGGAATAGGTTTACCTGAATTATTAAATGTGGGTGTACGATATCAGCTTGAGCAAGCGCAAATAGGGATTGGTTTTGGATCTATACCACTAAAGGATGAAAGCTTAATTTCTGTTTCAGGTGATGTTTATTACCATTTTGGAGGATTATCTGAGTTATCAAACAGACGTCCCTGGTATGGCAGGATTGGATTAAATTATTTAAGAGAGGAAACAGAGACTTATATTGATAAAATCCTATATCTCAATTTACGGATTGGGAGAGACTTTAATATTTCAAAAAAAATTGGGATTGAGATAGATGCCGGTGCTATTTTCCAACTATTCAACGACGAAACAAGAAAGAAACCTTCAAGCGGTTGGAATTTTGATTTTGAATTTCCAGTATTACCAAGTTTTGGAATAGGATTGTTTTATCGCCTCTAACAGAATTTAATAAACATGAAAAAAATTATCACACTATGCGCGGCAATGTGGGCATCCTGATTTTCAGCTAAAAAAGTAGAATACTTGAATCTTCCACTTCAAACTTCAGAACTCTGAATTCGAATCTCAATCGGTCACTCATCACTCGTCAAAGACGCAATTATGCGTCTCTACATCACGCCTTACGATATACCAATAACCTCTAACCTTTAACCATGCTGTTCGGCCTCCACATCATCGACCTGATCATCATCCTTGTGTTCATTGTGGTCATGCTCTGGATTGGCAAGCAATCTGAGAAAAAGAACAAGAACACCGACGATTTTTTCCTGGCGGGCAGAAAGCTCGGCAAAGCGTATCAGTTTTTTCTGAATTTTGGGACCTCAACCAATGCTGATCAGGCTGTTGCCGTGTCGCGGGAGGTTTACCGGCAGGGGATCGGCGGGATGTGGATCCAGTTTCTGGTACTGTTTCTTACGCCATTCTACTGGTTCTCCACCTTCTTTTTTCGTCGGGTACGGCTCACCACCATCGGCGACTATTTTACCGAGCGGTTCAACAGCAAATTCCTGGGTGGCAGCTATGCCGTGTTTACCCTCCTGATGGCCCTGCTGGGTGGCGGGGTGGGGTATATGGTTGCCGCTAAAACCATGGTAGCCATGACGCCAAAACCGATCGAGGTGTGCACTCCGGCCGAACAGCGAAGTATATCGGAATATAAAGAGTTCCAGGTCCTCCGGAATGAACTGGCAGCGGGACTGACTTCCGGGCAGCAGGTCCGGTATGAGCAACTCAGCGATAAAAACAAA
>QYQM01000096.1 GCA_007280905.1 Porphyromonadaceae bacterium
CGACGGAGCGGTTTGGCACCTCGATGTCGGCTCGTCACATCCTGGGGCTGGAGAAGGTCCCAAGGGTTGGGCTGTTCGCCCATTAAAGTGGCACGTGAGCTGGGTTCAGAACGTCGTGAGACAGTTCGGTCCCTATCTGTTGTGGGCGTTGGAGATTTGAGAGGACCTGACACCAGTACGAGAGGACCGTGTTGGACATACCTCTAGTGTACCTGTTGTGGCGCCAGCTGCATCGCAGGGTAGCTACGTATGGAAGAGATAAGTGCTGAAAGCATCTAAGCACGAAGCTTCCCTCAAGATGAGATCTCCTTTAAGGGTCGTCAAAGACTATGACGTTGATAGGCTGTAGGTGTAAAGGCAGTAATGTCAAAGCTGAGCAGTACTAATTACCCGTAACTTTATGGCAGAAGCTGATTCTCTCTTTATTACCTTTAGAATTTTCTTATGGTATGTCAATCATATTATCCCTTTTATTAGGGCATGAGCTTTAGGTGGCTTAAGCGGCGGGGTTCCACCTCTTCCCATTCCGAACAGAGAAGTTAAGCCCGCCAGCGCCGATGGTACTGCATTTGTGTGGGAGAGTAGGACGCTGCCGACTTTTTTAAAAGCCCCGATTCACCAGAATCGGGGCTTTTTGTATCTTTACCCTTCATGAAAAACCTGGCTCTATTTTTTTTCCTCCTGGCTTTATCAATTCCCGGATTCAGCCAGAAAACCAAAACCGAAGTGTCCCGGTTTCAATATCAGACAAATACCCAAACTTCAACCCCCCAGATCGTCGATACATTCCTGACCGGAACACAAGCCCATAACCCTCTCTATTCGACGTTTAGCTCATGGTCCGACCTGGGAAATACCGGTCTTCCGGCCCTGATCAATCAATACCGGCCAATACGGGAAGCTCTTAATCCTTTGATGTTTGAAGGATCCGACGGCTATGGTATCAATAATACAAACCTTGTGTTCTATTCGGCAAACAGCCCGTTCTCCATACTTGGTTACAATAGCGGTGGAACCGCTGATAAAAACGGTCAAACCATAAAAGCGTTGTTTGCACGTAACCTTAAGAAAAAAAGCAATATTACCGTATTGGGAAATTACTCAAATTCTGACGGCCATTTCAGTAAACAGAAATGTAATTCGTCAGCGATCAGGGTGAATTATCTCCTCATTCGGAAAAACTATAATCTGGTTACCGGATTCTCCCGCAATTCTTTCAGCTTTAATGAAAACGGGGGACTTAAATCCGATGAACAGCTAATCGGCGCCTATCTGCCAAACCTGATTCCCGTTAATCTCTCAGGAGCTGCTACAAAAATGAGCGTTCTTACCTGGCAGGGTGTTCAAACAGGATCTATTCGCCTCCCGGGGAAGCATTCCATCACTCCTGATCAACCTGATTCAACAGTCCGCGATAGCTTGTCGGAAACATCTTCGAACAAACATTCCCTCCGTGTTGTACATGCTTTCAGAATTTCCAGTGTATCGCGCAAATACACTGATTCGAGTTCTGATTCAGATTTTTATCAGAATACCTATTCAGAAGATAAGGCTACTAAAGATTCAATGAGTTTCTTGTCCTGGACAAATGACATTAGCCTATTATCCGATACCCTGCATATCGGAAAACATCCGGTTGTGCTAAAGGGTGGAATCAATCCCGATTTTTACCGGTATCAATATTCAAATATCGTTTCTAATGGCTATTCTCTTGGTCTGAACGGAAAAATCACCAGGAGGGATCAGTTCAATTTTATTGAATTGGCGGGGAACTGGACTGCTGCAGGATATTCTGCCGGAGATTATAAGCTTGCAGCAACTTACAGCTTGATTCCCGGAAAGATTGAAAACGGATCAGAAATTTCATTCGAACTGTTTGTCAGAGGTTGTTCACCGGATCCGATAATCCGGGAGTATCAGTCGAATCATTTCCGCTGGACCAACGATTTCTTGCGTCAGCATGAATCAGGACTGAATGTAAAATGGAATGTAACTGAAATTCGGTCTGCCCTGGCGGCAAGCATTATCAGCAATAAGGGCTGGATCTATTTTGATACCACCGGAATACCGGCTCAGCTTAAGGACCGCATGACGGTACTATCCCTTAAAGGATCAAAGGATTTCACTGCCGGAGCCTTCCGATCGTCAATATCTGCATTGGTACAGTATAGCACTTCGGATAAAATCCGTCTTCCGCTATTCGTCGGATCGACATCAACATTTATGCATCATGATATCCGGTTCCCGTCAACCGGTGGTGAAATGCAGGTTGAATACGGCATTGATCTCAGCTATTCCACCGGTTTCTATGGTTATGCCTATATGCCGGCGACCGGGATATTCTTTGCCGAGAACGAAAAGGTTTTGGGTAATTATCCTAACCTGAATGTGTTTGCTCAGATAAAAGTTAAAAGGACGAGGATGTTTGTTGAATGGGTCCAGACTTTTGCCGGCCTGCTTCCCGAACAGTCCTTTGCTGTGCTTCACTATCCATCGATGAGGCCACATCTTAAATATGGAATCTACTGGCATTTCTATGATTAATAATCAGATGCTTCAGCTCCAGGAATGCCTGAAAAAGGAACTGCCGGGCCCCTCTGCCCAGGAACTAATGGCTCCTTCAATCCGACCTCCGGGTTTAGCTCAGTTCGATGGAACAAATCCACGATCCAGCGGCGTTATGATCTTGCTATTCCCTTCAGAGAAAGGCATCAGCACGGTTTTTATTCTGAGAACCCCGGGAGGGATGCATGGCGGGCAAATTTCGCTGCCCGGCGGCAAGCAGGAGAATTCAGATAAGAATCTTTCAGAAACAGCCAGGCGGGAGACTTTTGAAGAGATTGGAGTTGATCCTGAGTTGATTAAGGAAATCGGTATATTGACTCCTTTGTACGTGCCACACAGTAATTTCATCATCCAGCCGGTTATCGGATATGTTGGGTTTCTTCCCGTTTTTGTTTTAGATCAGAAGGAAGTTGCCGGTGTTATTACAACCCCGTTAAAGCAACTTTTTGATCCGGATAATCGCAAAACAATGATATTGAATCGCTCAGGTGCGGAGATCGTAGCACCCTATTATGAGGCTTCCGGGCACCGGGTCTGGGGGGCAACCGCAATGATCATGAGTGAATTTGAACGAATTTTTATTTCCTGTATTTCCGGATAAATTCCTCAACCTCTGGAACGCCGCCCTGGTAAACCAGGTAGCCATTGTAAGGTTCTCGGCCGGTAATCTCTTCATTAACCGGCTTTAACATGATCTCCTTGACTTTTTCGAGATCTGATGTTTGTCCCAGAGCCCAGCCCAGTTTGATATAGGCAGCTTCCGGCAGCATATTCTCCAAGGGTATAACTCCCATTGCCATGAGGTCGCGGCCGGTATCATAAACATACATGTTGACATAACCCCAGAAGGTTTGAACGGTCATGTATATTGCAACTCCGCGGTCGCGGGCTCTTTCAATTGCCGGATATAATTCTTTATTAACATGTCCAAGTCCTGTGCCGATAATAATGATTCCTTTATACCCCAGATCTACCAATGAGTCAATCGTATCCGGATGCATGTGGGGATAAAAATAGATCATGGAAACCCGGTCTTCAAAGAAAGGGTAGATATCCACATGCCGGTCTTTCCGGCGGTGGTTGTATTGTTTCTTGATCAGCTTTACTTCTCCACATTTAACAGTGGCTATCGGGGTGTCGCCAATGGTTCGGAAGGTTGAACGGTAGGAGGAGTGCATTTTCCTTACGCGGGTTCCACGATGCAGGAATCCATATTCGTCGGAAGTGGGTCCGAACATACAAACCATAACCTCTGCAATATCTCCATGTCCGGCCGCATAACAGGAATGCATCAGGTTGAGCGCAGCATCGGAGGAGGGTCGGTCGGATGATCGTTGGGAGCCTACCAGAATGATCGGAATGGGAGGATTCTGTACCATATAGGAAAGTGCCATGGCAGTATGATGAAGAGTATCAGTGCCATGACCGATAACGATTCCGTCAACCCCGGTTTCAATTTCTTTTTTAATGGCGACCGCAAGGGCTTTATACTGATCGGGCCCCATATTTTCACTGAAAACCGCAAATACCTTTTCGGTATTCAGGTTGCAGATGTCAGCAAGTTCGGGTACCGCTCCGTACAATTCCCCGGGTGAAAAGGCGGGAATAACTGCTCCGGTCCGGTAATCCAGGCGGCTGGCTATAGTTCCGCCGGTGCCGATCAACTTTACCTTAGGAAGATTGGGCGTGAACGGGAATTCCTTTTCGGGAATTTTATAATTTGCCTTAAAATAGTTTACCTCCTTCATTGACAGGATTGTTTGGGTATCAATCCCGATGTTGTATCCGGTGGCAATTTTAACAACGATGTGATGATCATCATCGTTTTCAGCCCGCGGCAGAACGGTGCCTTTGAAAAAACCCCGCGTTGTTTCGAATTCGGCGATACCCCAGACTCTGACATTAAACTTTTTCAGTATCTGGAGGCCATCACCTTTATATCCCTGGAAAAAATCTTCGTTCATAACGGATCGGTGGACAATGGTTCGGAAATTTCTTTTGCTATCTGGACTTCAATAAGCTGACTGAACTCGTTCAATGGAATATTGCCGAGTGCCTGGTTGCGGATTTGACCCATTAACCAGTTCAGCGTAACCTCCGGATGATCGGATTTTCTGATCTCACGGAACTTTCTGATGAGAAAGATCACCGGTGCCAGCAATTCTTCCTGTGTTCGTTTTTTGAACTTCAAACTGGTCAGGATACTCGCGACATCCATTTTTGGATAATCCATGAGGATTGCCAAAATAGGTTTGGCAATAGCGGGGTCGAGACGGTTCGATCGGATGAAATTGAAAAGATCATAGATTTTTTGCGGAGAAAACTCCTTATGCGGCTGTTTTTGCCCTTCGAGATGCTTCAAGGTATGCCCCAGAAAGATGCCGATGACTTTATGTGTAAAACCAAACTCATCTGAAATTCTCTCAATTAAAGGAACCAGATTCTTCTTCAAAAGGTAATGATAAGTATCGGATGGTATTCCCCATTCCTTCATCTGAGATATTCTGGTACTGACCGGTACCGGGAGTTTCTGGCCCAGCCGGCTGATGTATTCTTCGGACAAGGGGATCGGGGCCGTATCGGTATCAGGATACATGCGGTCGGCACCGGGCAGCACCCGTTCGAAAATGGTAGTGCCGTTGGTGAGTGCCTTTCGGGTTTCCCTTGGAACCTGGTCAAATGCCATCAGGCAGCGCTCCTGGATAGTTTCCAAAGCCGTTTTAATATCTGCTTCCGGGCCCCAGAACACGATCTGGGCATCATTATCATTGCTGTTTAGCCATTTCCTGATTTTATCAAAATCGATGTGATTGCCTTCATTTTCAATTGATTCAGAGCTGGCCATGTTGGGCTTTTCGATGCAGGCAATTACTTTTAACCGGTCGGATATCTCGTCTGAAAAACATTTTCCGGGCTGCGTAAAATGAGAAAGAATTCCCTGAAAGGCAGGAAGGTTTACAGCCATGATGCGGTAGCCGTTTTTCCGGGCATCGTTAATGATTTGGTAGTCAGAGTTTAATTTTTCGTAAACAAGGGGAATAGATTTGATTTGCCAGGTTCTTTTGTCCGAAATACGTTCCTTGAGTAAATCCTTGATTCTCAGCAGGGCAAACTGCCGGAAAGCTTCATTATGGCTCAGCCGGGGGATCCATTTGTTATGAGAAACCCCCTTGATTTCGACACGGTCGCCTCCGCGGCAACTAACGTTTACATCTTCCCGTCCCGAGCCGATACCGGTTCTTACCCGGCCAGTGCTGCGGTTGAGAAAACGGATATATTCTGCGGCTTCACGGAGTTCGAAGGGGGTTTCACAATCCGGATAGGTAACGGTTTCTATCAGGGGCATACCCAGGCGGTCGGTTTTATACATCCTGGTGTGACCGATATCTGAAATTTCACGGCAGGAATCTTCTTCGATGCTAAGCTGTATCAATCTGATTTTTTTGGTGGATAATTGGATTTCACCTTCCACACCGAGGATCGCTGTACGCTGAAACCCGGTTGGTATACTGCCGTCGAGATATTGTTTGCGGGTGATGTGAACTTCTCCAACAATATTGAGATTAGAGAGCAACGAGATTTCGAGGGCATAATCCAGGGCTTCCCTGTTTATCTTGAAAGGCGGTGTATCATCAATATCGTACGTACACGCATTTTCATTATTCAGCCGGTAGATAATCTCTTTCCGGGTTTTAAATTCCATAAGTGCGGTTCCGTCATATTCACCCATTTCACTGAGGGTTGGGCGCATATGGCGGATCAATTCACCATCGTAATCCTCATCCTGATTATAGATACCTGCCGGGCATCTGCAGAAGAGTTTTTCACGGGTATTGAGTTGCTGATGAACCTCCAATCCTGACATGAAACCAATTCTTTTCCAGTCATCAACGGTGGCTTGGTGAAGAGGAACGTAACCGATTGCAATCCCTGATTCCAGGTGGTTATGAACAGCATCAAATGAGTTTCTCATACAATGGGCGGAAAATTTGCAATATTAGTCAAATTTTATAGTTTTTCCCGGGCTGATACGGGTTAATAACGTTGAAGGAATCAGCATCATAACAAGGGTTAGTACCAGTGTTCCGGTATTCAGTAGTAGCAGATGGAGGGGGTTGATAAGAATGGGTACGGAATCAACAAAATAGGATTGAGGATTAAGTGGTATCAGCCGGAACCGATCCTGGATTAACGCCAGGGTCAATCCTATAAGATTGCCCAGAATCAATCCCTTCCCAATGATGTATCCTGCCTGGTAAAGAAATATCCGTGCCATAGATCTGTTATCGGTTCCAAGAGCTTTCAGGGTTCCGATCATTTTGGTGCGGTCGAGAATTATGATTAGTAGCCCTGATATCATATTAAATCCTGCTATCAGGATCATAAGCGTTAATATCACCCATACATTGGTGTCGGTTAAACTCAGAAAATCAAAAAAGCCGGGAGCCAGATCTCGTAAAGTTTTGATTTGCAGAATATTATTGGTTTGAATGATGGTTTTGTCAATGGATTCACGAATTCGTGCAGCAACCTGATCCATTTTTGCAGGATTAAATAGCCTGATTTCAAAACCACTGATCTCACCTGATTTCCAATTATTAATCTCCCTGATTTGCGAAAGACTGCAATAGACAAAAACCTTGTCATATTCCTCCAATCCGGTATCGTAGATTCCACAAACCTTAAATGGCCGCATCCTTGGCGGATCCTGGATAAAGTAGGTGGGCAGTATCATACCTGCTTTGATCCGGAGAAGGCGGGCCAGTGATTTTGATATCAGGACTTCAAGAGAGTCGGGATTATTGAGATCGGGAATCCTGCCTGCAGAAAGGTTCCTGGAAAAAAAATCCCAGTTATAACCGGGATCCACACCCTTCAGGATAATTCCTTGTAATTCCTTGCCTGACTGCACAATACCCGGTTTTGTGGCAAACGGATAAATACCACTGATATCCGGATCCAGTTTAAGCTGTTCTAAAAAGGGCTGGTCGATGCTGATGGGGCCGGCTTCCCAAGAATTATTAGCCGTGAGGCTACTGATTTGAATATGGGAACCAAAACCGGTAAGTTTATCTTTGATTTCCTTTTTAAAGCCGGTGAGGATGGCGACAGACAGTATCATCACTGCCAAACTCAGGGAAATAGCTATAACGGAAACATTAACCAGTGCATTTGCACCTGATTTTTTACCCGGGCGGCTCCGGATGATTTTTTTTACGATGAAAATTTCGAAATTCACAGGCAGAACCTGATTTTTGGCAAATGTACCAATTATGAAGTTAAAACGTGCGTTGTGGCTGGTTATCCTGCTCCATTCCTGGATCGGAATTCAGGCGCAGTTAATTCCCGGTCTAAAGCAATCCCATATTTTGTGCGGTGCTGACCGGACTGATGCTTACCTGAATCTGATCACAGGGAAGAATATCGGGGTTGTGGCCAATCCCACCAGCCGTGTTGGATCGGTGCATCTCGTGGATTCTCTGGTTCACTCCGGCGTAAGGGTGATAAAAATATTTGCGCCTGAGCATGGATTCAGGGGGGAAGGTGAGGCAGGAGCTTCTATCCGTGATGGGCTTGATCCCGTTACCACTATTCCGGTGATTTCGCTTTATGGTAATCACAAGAAACCCAGTCCGGCAGATCTCACCGGACTCGACCTGGTTATATTCGATATTCAGGATATGGGGGTTCGGTTCTATACCTATATTTCAACACTTCATCTGGTTATGGAGGCATGCGCCACTGCAGGGAAACCATTATTGGTGCTCGACAGGCCGAATCCCAATGGGTTTTATATCGACGGGCCGATCCTGGATACGGCTTACAGATCGTTTGTCGGGATGCATCCGGTTCCGGTTGTTCATGGCATGACTATCGGAGAATATGCCCGGATGATCAATGGTGAGCACTGGCTGCAGGATGGTATTCAATGCGATCTGACTGTGATAAAATGTGCCGGGTATGATCATCAGACCGAATATATATTGCCTGTAAAACCATCACCGAATCTGCCTGACCAGGTTTCGGTTTATCTATATCCTTCATTATGTTTTTTTGAGGGATCGATCATCAGTATTGGACGGGGTACCGAATTTCCTTTTCAGGTTTACGGACATCCGGCCATGTCGGGAGAATTCAGGTTTACCCCGAAATCTTTACCCGGGATCAGCCTGCATCCACTCTATGAAAACAAGGCATGTTACGGGCGGGACCTTCGCCGGGATGGAATTCGTGAATTCTCCCAACAACCAGGGCTTATTCTGGAATGGCTGATCGATGCCTATCAAAAGATGAATAGAAGTGGCGGTTTCTTTACTGATTATTTTGATACCCTTGCCGGCACAAACCAACTCAGGATTCAGATACAGAACGGGAGATCCCCGGAGGAGATCCGGGCAGGTTGGGAGCCGGGATTGAGCAAGTATCAGGAAATGAGATCGAAATATCTGCTCTATGAGGATAGCGAACTGTGTTTAAGGCTCAAGTAAGGCTCAAGGCTAGACCACAATGGAAAGCAGGAGTTCGATCAGATGCAATTGTCCAGCGTCAATCATGAGTTCCGGTTTATTGGCTGAAAGTAGATCCCGGGGCATTGAAAAAAAAGGACAGAAAAAGTGCGAGGTATTTTTTTAACTTTCGGACGGAGCGCTTTTGAAACCGACCCGATTAAGCCTGATCCCAAGAGAACCTTTAAGTATTTACCAAAATGATAAAATCATAAAAAAAACAAAGTTTTATTTATTTGTGTATTGCACTCTGCTGGTCGTTAGTTTTGGTAATAATCCGATTTGTAATGCCCAGAATGGTACCTTCATGGATGTCCGGGATCAGCATGTGTACAAATATGTTAAGATCGGCACCCAAACCTGGATGGCCGAAAACCTGGCTTACTTGCCTGCTGTGAGTCCCTCATCAGATGGATCAGAATCTTCTGCCTTTTATTATGTATATAATTATGAGGGTAGTAGTATTAGTGAGGCCAAATCCCAAGGTAATTATACCTCGTATGGGGTTTTATACAACTGGGAGGCTGCTAAAATCGCTTGCCCATCGGGCTGGTATTTACCGAGTGGTCTGAGAATGGTAATGGAGATAACAGCAGTGGGTTTAACGCCCTTCCGGGCGGCCACCGCGACTACAACGGGGCTTCCGCCACCTTGGCTACTACGCCGACTTCTGGTCGGCCTCCGAGTACGATGCATCGTTCGCCTGGTACCGGACCCTGCTCTCCGATTACTATGTTGTGGACCGGTACGCCTTCTACCGCAGGCTCGGTTTCTCGGTCCGGTGCCTCCAGAACCAGAGCCAGTGCGCCGGCGGGTTAGTTTTATTTTTGGGGCATTGTCGCCGCCTGGGAAGCGAGCGGCGAGGTGTGTGTGAGTGTCGGTGTGAAGTGTGGGTGTGAAAGGACAGAAACGTCGCCAGTGAACATTGTAGGGACGCATATTTGCGTCCATGTCCCATCCCCCCCGGTGATGCCGATGTAGGGACGCATATTTGCGTCCGTGTCGATTTGCCAGAGGATGCCGCATGATGTTTGAAATGGACACAAATATGTGTCCCTACAATGGCGGTGGGAATGATGCGGAAAAGGACGCAAATATGCGTCCCTACATCATGCGTCACGTTTCATCTCCCACGCGATCAGCCGTCAATCCTTATATTGTTCAAGTGCAATACGCAAGCATTCCACTGCATTCTTAAGATCTTCCAGTTTGAGCACATAGGCAATTCTGACTTCATTTATTCCGAGGCCCGGAGTTGCATAGAATCCTGCTGCAGGTGCCAGCATAACGGTCTGATTATTATGCTCGAAATCGGTAAGCAGCCATTTCGAAAAAGCATCTGCGTCCTTTACCGGTAACCGGACCGTAGTATAAAAAGCACCTTTTGGATTGGGGCAAAAAACTCCAGGAATATCATTAAGTGCTTTGACCAGGAAATTACGGCGGGCTATATATTCTTCAACCACCTCGTCGAAATAGGACTGCGGGGTATCGATAGCAGCTTCGGCAGCAATCTGACCCAGTCCGGGTGGACTTAACCTTGCCTGAGCGAATTTTAAGACGGTTGATAAAACATCGGCGTTCCTGGTGATCATACAACCAATTCTGACACCGCAGGCACTGAACCGTTTCGATACGGAATCAAACATTATCGCGTGGTTGTCAAGGCCTTCAAGTTCAAGAACACTGTAGTGCCTGAGTCCGTCATAGCAGAACTCCCGGTATACCTCATCGGCAAACAGGTAAAGATTGTGCCTGAGAACGATTTCACGCAATTTCAACAGCTCTTCTTTAGAGTAAAGGTAGCCAGTGGGGTTATTGGGGTTGCAGATCAGGATCCCCTTGGTTCTCGGAGTGATCAGCTTTTCAAATGCTTCGATCGGCGGCAGAGCAAAACCGTCCTCAATAGTGGAAGGAACCGGGATAACCTTTACCCCGGCTGCAATTGCGAACCCATTATAATTAGCATAGAATGGTTCGGGAACGATCACTTCATCACCGTGATCCATTGTTCCCATAAGGGTGAACAGGATTGCTTCCGATCCGCCGGTGGTTACAATGATCTGATTAAAGTTTACTTTGATTCCGATACCCTGGTAAAAAGTTGCCAGTTTTCGCCTGTAAGATTCATAACCCGCCGAATGCGAGTATTCCAATACCGGTTTGGTAATTGACCGGATTGCTTTCATCACGGTTTCGGGAGTTTTGATATCCGGTTGACCTATATTCAGATGATAGATGATCCGACCTTTCCGTTTAGCTTCTTCGGCGAACGGAACGAGTTTGCGGATCGGGGATGGAGGCATGGCTATTCCCCTGAGGCTGATTGCTGGCATGATTTCGGTTTAATAATAAAATTCCGGGGGATTATTTCTTCTTGACTGGATACATGACCGACTGTTGAAAAGCTGTTCCGGTTTGCGGTGCGCCAGTTTGTTGAGTGGGTGACGGCTGGTCTAATAATTTTTTAAATGATTCTTGTTGTGCAGCCTTTTTCGCGTTAGAAACAGCAGCAGCTTGAGCTTTTAATGCAGAATCTTGCGGAATGGCCTGGTTATCTTCTCCTTCCATCACGATATTCTGGTTCTGTGATCTGGCATCTTTTGTCTTTCCTGGTTTCAGATCGCTTGGCTGTGTATTTACCTTGCCCCTGATCGATATCCTTACAGGTGAGTTGTTTGCATTTGAATAAACCTCTACAGTTTTATTGAATACACCGGGAAGTGTGGTGTTGTATTCAATTTTAATGGTTCCTTTCTGACCCGGTGCAACCGGTTCTTTTGTCCAGTTGGGAATTGTACATCCGCAAGAAGATTTAACATCCGAGATTACCAGCGGTTTGGTCCCTTGATTGGTATAGGTGAATTCAACCTTGCCATTTGCTCCAAATACTATTGAACCATAATCATGAAAAGTAAGTCCGTCGACTGTTTTGTCAAATGACATCTCTTCTTTAACCTTTTTTGTTTGAGCCTGAATCTGAGTTAAAGAGGCGAGAATTGTAAGAGCCAGTAAACCGATCTGTTTCATAATAAGGTTTTTTTTACTTTAAAAATTTCAAATTTACGCTAAACACTCTATATAACGGCTTATATGCCATCATTATTTTGTTGGAGAATGTTGTTAATTTTACGGCACTTTTTTTCAAGGGAGCGACCCATCTAAATCATAGTTATTAAGAATGAACAAACTGGATATTCCTGCCAAGTACGATCCATCCAAAACGGAAGACAAGTGGTATTCCTACTGGATGGAACAAGGCTTTTTCCGTTCGGTTCCCGATTCGAGGGAGCCTTATACGATAGTCATACCACCGCCTAATGTGACCGGAGTGCTGCATATGGGGCACATGCTTAATAATACGATACAGGATATTCTGGTGCGCAGGGCAAGAATGATGGGCAAAAATGCCTGTTGGCTGCCAGGTACTGATCATGCCTCTATTGCTACAGAAGCCCGGGTGGTTGCCAAATTGCGTGATCAAGGCATTAAAAAAACAGACATTACGCGGGATGAGTTTATCAATCATGCCTGGGAATGGACCGATAAGCATGGCGGAATTATCCTGGAGCAACTTAAGAAACTGGGCGCCTCGTGTGATTGGGAGCGGACAAGTTTTACCATGGACCCCGCTTTATCGGAAAGTGTTCTCCGGGTTTTTGTAGATCTCTACAGGAAGGGATACGTTTACAGGGGTGTACGGATGGTAAACTGGGATCCGCAAGCTCAGACGGCTATATCAGATGAAGAGGTTGTATACAAAGAGGTGCAGTCGAAACTATACTATGTCAGGTACCGGATTGTTGGAGAGGATGATAGCTATCTTACAGTCGCTACCACCAGACCTGAAACCATTCTTGGGGATACTGCTATCTGTGTAAACCCAAATGATCCACGTTATCAACATCTTAGGGGCGCTAAAGTCATTGTCCCAATGGTCAACCGGGTTGTTCCTGTTGTTTTTGATGAATATGTTGATATTGAATTTGGTACGGGAGCCCTTAAAATTACCCCGGCTCACGATGAAAATGACTATACCATCGGACTTAAATTTGGTCTGGAGGTAATTGATGTATTCAATGATGATGGAACGGTTAGTAACAGAGCCGGGTTATTTGCCGGGGTTGACCGTTTTGCAGCGCGGAAACTAGCAGTGGAAGTGTTGAAAAAAAGCGGAAGTTTGGTAAAAACAGAGGAATACATCAATAAACTGGGCTATTCCGAGAGAACTTCGGCTGTGATCGAGCCCAAATTGTCGAGGCAGTGGTTTATCAGGATGAAGGAACTTGCTGAGCCCGCTCTCCTGAATGTTATGAATGATGAGGTACGGCTTATTCCCTCAAAATTTAAAAATACCTACCGGTATTGGATGGAAAATATCAAGGACTGGTGTATTTCGAGGCAGCTCTGGTGGGGGCACAGGATTCCAGCCTGGTATGTGCCCGATGGCAGGGTGGTTGTTGGTCTCGATGAAGAGGAAGCACTCTCTGAAGCCAGGAAACTGACCGGTAACCCCGACCTGAAAATTTCCGATTTAACCCAGGATGAGGATGTGCTCGATACCTGGTTTTCATCCTGGCTTTGGCCGATTTCTGTTTTTGACGGGATCCGTAATCCTGATAATCCTGATATTAAATATTATTATCCGACTAATGACCTGATTACAGCACCCGATATTCTGTTTTTCTGGGTAGCACGTATGATTATCGCCGGTTATGAGTACCGTCAATCCAAGCCTTTCAGTACCGTTTATCTTACCGGGATGGTAAGAGATGTACAACATCGCAAAATGTCGAAATCGCTTGGGAATTCTCCGGACCCCCTGGATCTGATCGCAAAATATGGGGCCGATGGCGTTAGGGTGGGTATGTTATTATGCTCCTCCGCTGGCAATGACCTGCTTTTTGATGAATCATTGACGGAGCAGGGACGAAATTTCGGTAATAAGATTTGGAATGCCTTCAGGCTTATTTCCGGGTGGAAGGTTTCTGAAAGCATCGGCCAACCTGAAACATCGCGTTTAGCCAATGAATGGTTTATCGCGCGGCTGAACCAGGAATTGGGAGTTCTGAATGACCATTTTACCAAGTACCGCCTGTCGGAAGCTTTAATGGCAGCCTATAAATTGTTCTGGGACGAGTTCTCATCATGGTACCTTGAGATCATCAAGCCGGCTTATGGCCATCCGATTGACAAGGTTACGCGGAACCAGGCAATGGCTCTCCTTGAGAAACTGATGCTGGTGCTGCATCCATTTATCCCTTTCATTACCGAAGAAATTTGGCAGCGAGTGGCAACCAGGAAACCCGGCGAATCAGTTATGATAACCGGGCAGCCTGTTGCCGGCAGCTATAATCCTGACCAAATTGAACGATTTGAACGTATGAAAGAGGTGGTTGGATTTGTTCGGTCGGTTCGGGCCGACCGCAACATTCCGGTTAAAACAGAATTCTCTCTTGAGGTTAAAACAACAGAAACGAAATACGATAATTATCTTGATCCGATCCTGATTAAGTTATTAAACCTTAAATCAGTAACTGAAATTGACCAAAATACTTCAGGATCTGCCAGCCAGGTTATAAGATCAGTGGAGTATTATGTTCCCCTCATCGCTTCGGTTGATGCAGTTGCTGAAACGGAGAAACTTCAGAAAGAGCTTGACTATACTTTAGGTTTTCTTGACACCGTTATGAAAAAACTTGCCAATGAACGGTTTGTGAACCATGCTCCGGCTCAGGTAGTGGAAACCGAGAAGGCCAAGATGGCTGACGCCGAATCCAAGATCAGGGCGTTAAGGGAGCAGATTGAAGGACTTAGACTATAAGACTATAAGACTATAAGACTATAAGACTATAAGACTATAAGACTATAAGACGGAAGACAGAAGACAGAAGAAGATGAAAGATAATACCTATTCATTAAGGGCCAATCCTCTGGAGCAATTTTACAGAAATCTTCAAAAGATTTTACAAGGGATGATATCATTCGATTTGTTTCGGGGAATGGTATTAAGATGCTGAATTTCAGATATGTTGCTGAGGATGGGAAATTAAAGATTTTGAATTTCGTGATACATAGCCTTGAGTATCTGGAATCCATATTGTCGACGGGAGAACGGGTGGATGGGAGTAGCTTGTTTTCCTGTATTGAAGCCGGATCGAGTGATTTATATGTGATACCGCGATTCTCCACTGCCTATGTAAATCCTTTTTCAAGTATTCCAACGCTTGATATTCTATGTTCGTTTTATACCAGCGAGGGTTCACCACTGGACACGGCTCCTGAACATATTTTCCATATGGCTCATACATTGTTTATAGAACGCACTGGTTAGATTTTCAAGGCCATGGGCGAACTGGAATATTATGTACAGGGCAAAAAGGAGGAATTGTACCCTGCTGAGGATCAGAAGATACGCACCTTGGTATATAAATACCTGCATCACATGTAGTTGAGGCGATTATATTTTCTTGGGTTCCTCTGGTATGGTTTTTTTATGGCGGGCTTTATTAATGTTCAGGTTCAGCTCAAACCCGATCAGCAACACCAGGGAGTTTACGAATAACCAGATCAGAAAAGCGATCAGAGTTCCGATGGAACCGTAAAATTTGTTGTATGTCCCGAAGTTATTGATATAGGCGGAAAACCCCACTGATGTCATAATGATAATTAAAGAGCTCAGTATGCTTCCCGGAGTAATGAAACGGAACTTTCTGTGTTTGGCCGGAGCCAGGAAATAGAGAAATGAGATGCTGAAAAATGAGGATATCAGGATAATGAGCCACTTGCCATTCAGAAATAGGGCAATCAGGAATTTGTTGGTGAGTATATGCCTGGCTTCCAGAAAATTAATTACTATCCCGGAGAAAATAATCAGGATTACAGCAATGGAGATCAACATACAAAAAATGATGATCAATACAAGTGAAATCAGTTGCCGTTTAAGCCAGGTGCGGTTTTCACGGTTGTGATAGCTGGCATTGAAGGCATTGATGAGAGCAGCTATACCTCCGGTTGCAAACCATAGGGAAAAGACGAAGCCGAACGATAACAGGTCGTTTCTTTTTCGCATCACAATTTCCTGAATGGAACTTTCAATTGCCGAATATACGTTGGCCGGCATCAGGTCTTTCAGTGTGGTCATCAGAACCTGCTGGAAATTCTCAATAGGAATATACGGAATCATCGTAAATAGAACAATGATGGCAGGAAACACAGCCAGGAAGAAATTGTATGCAATAGCCGAGGCCCTTGTTGTGAGTGTTCCGTTATTTATTCCTTTTAGAAAAAATGAGGAAATGTCATAAAGGGTTAAACCTTCAAATCCGGGCAGTACGGTCCCTCTTGCCATCCTTTTAACCAGTATTGCAACGGCTTTAATGGTCCGGATGAGTTTCATTTTTATCGTCCGGATCAGTTCCATTTTGGTCACGATATTGCTTTTAGGCTCATATCTAAACTAAATATCTGATGAGTAAGGCCGCCAACCGAAATGAAATCCACTCCGGTTAAAGCATAATTCCTGATGTTTTCAAGAGTTATTCCTCCGGATGCTTCTGTTTCAACCTGGCCGCCAATCAGATGGATTGCTTTCCCGAGTCTTTTCGGTGTAAAATTATCGAGAAGAATCCGGTTTACCTTGCCATACGCAAGAATTTCTCTGACATCTGTAAGATTCCTCGCTTCTATCTCAATTTTCAGATTCAGATTTTTGGTATTCAGATAGCTGATCGTTCTATCCAGTGCCGGTGTAATTCCACCGGCATAGTCGATATGGTTATCTTTGATCAGGATCATATCGTATAAACCCATCCGGTGATTATAACCTCCTCCGATTCTGACTGCTTCTTTTTCGAGATACCGCATGTTTGGAGTAGTTTTTCGCGTGTCAAGAATTTTAGCAGGTGTTCCGCTTACCTGGTCGACAAAAAGGGCTGTCCGGGTGGCAATTCCACTCATTCGCTGAAGTATATTAAGAACGAGCCTCTCGGTTTGGAGGATCGACTGCTGTTTTCCGGCAACGATGAAAGCCTGGTCACCAGTTTTGATCCGGGTACCGTCGGGGATTTTTACGTCAACCATGAGCGTAGGGTCAAACGCAGCGAAAACCTTGCAGGCTACCTGGATACCGGCAATGACACCTCCCTGTTTTACAAGCAGGACAGCCTTGCCGACCGCATCAGGCGGAATACAGGCCAGTGTGGTATGGTCGCCGGATCCGATGTCTTCATAAAGGGCATCGGCAATGAACTTTTCGAGCGGATCAGTTATCATCGGAATTGTTTGAATCAAAAATATAAAGAAAGTATAAATTGGCGCGGAAATTGTAAATTGATCAGCCTTTATTGATCGATTGATATATGAAACAACCGGCTGAGATCAGGCCCCGCGACCTGCTGATTTCTTTTCGTTTTCTCTTTGTTGCAGTCACTATTCTGCTGGTTGCCCTGATCATTGATCCGGTTGCTCACCTGAAAGAACCGGTTAAAGTATATCCCTCTCAGATTGAAAAAGACTTTCATCGGAAAATCAGACTCCTTGAGAATACCGCACACGAAGTCTTGTCAATGGTCTCGAAATATGGCTGGCCGTTGGTCCTGGACAAGGATCCCGGGTTTACCGGCCGTTATGCGAAGGATAACGACGGAATAGCCATTTTTATTTTACAGCAGGATTCGATGCTCTTTTGGTCCGATAATTCATTGGTCGTCGAAACAAAGGATCTTTTGCAGATGGAAACGGGCAGGGTTTACACGTTGCCAAACTGCTCGGTTTATACCAGGGTTTACCGGTTTGATAATTGCAAGGTTGTAGGGGTTGTATTTCTGAAAAAATTCTTTCCTTACAACAATGAGCTGGTTTCTAATGCATTTCTTGTTGGCAGCAATATTCCGGAATCCTACCGGATCAGTATTCCTCCCGTACCGGATGCTATCCAGGTTACTGATGATCAGGGGAGATTTGCCTTTTCACTTATTCCAACTGAAGAGGTAACATCAAGGAAAACCTTGCATTGGCTGACCCTTTTTCTATACTTTGTAGTTTTCGTATTTATCCTGTTTTTTTTCAGTAATATCATGCGGTTGGCTTTTCGGCTCAAATCTTCAAACTGGTGGCTGTTAGCTTTATTGGCAGATTTATTCCTTGTCCGATGGCTTTTATGGTATTTCCGTGAACCGCATTGCGTTTTTAACCTGCCGCTTTTCACTGTTTTTAATCAACCGGTCATCTTTCTTGAATCGCGTGGCGATGTGCTGATTAGCATAGTTTTGCTGATCTTTTTTGCCATCTGGTTCTCCAGGTATTTTAAGTTATTCCCCGGACGGGGACCCGGCCCTTCCGAAAAGAACGATAAGCGGCTGGTTCAGAGTATGGCGGTTGCGGGCTGGCTTCTGGCGATCATCTGTTTTCTGGGGGCAATCTGGATGATCCGGTATTTGCTTCTTCAAAGAACCGGACTTTTAGAAATATACAGGATACTTACCATCAATTTTTCTAATTTACTGGATATCCTGATGTTGCTTGGCATCCTGATTGCTTTTGTGCTTTTGCTCTACCGGCTGATCAACCGGATTAAGTCACGACTTACCTGGATTCAGAGTATTATCGGATTGGTTGTGATGTCCATTCTTTGTTTCGGCTTAGCCAGGGATTCCGGCACCGGTCAGGATTGGGTCAGCCTGATGTTCTTTCTTATACTTTCTGTTGTGATCCTTTCTGTTCAGAATTATTCCAGGGTCCGGTTTAATCACGGACTGGTGACCATCATCCTGGTGCTTATTTCAGCATTTATGGTTTATTCCATTGACGGGGTTAACAGGACTAAAGAAGCCGCTCAGCATAACATGATTCTAAGCAAGTTGTCGTCGGAGCATGATCAGATCGCGGAAATGCTCCTGACCCAGATCGATCCCGATATCAGAGCCGACTCGGTCCTTGCAGGATTAGTTCTCGATCGGGAAATGAAACCCGATGATCAGCAGATGGCGATCACCAATTATTTGAAAAACAAATACTTTGGATTATATTGGAACCGGTTTGAAATTCAGGCCTATTCCTGCAATGCGGCGAGCCGGACTGTGATTCAGCCCGATAATTCCGAAGTCGGCTGTTTGGATTTTTTCGTTCGCGGCATGCGCGACCGTTACGGGAAGATGCTCCCAGGGACAGCCGGGTTTTATTATCTCGATAATTTCGACGGTGTGATCGAATACCTTGGGGTTTATGATCTTTTTACCAGGGATCCCCAAAATAAGACCAGCCTGATCATTAACATTTATTCCCGTTTTGTTGCCCAGGCACTGGGCTATCCCGAACTCCTGATAACAGGTAAGATCGACCGTGACAGCCTTGACCAGAGTTATTCCTATGCCAAATATCATCTGGGTAACCTTCAATTAACAAGCGGGGATTATGATTACAGCCTTACCAGCGATATTTATCCGGGTAAAATAGGTGAAGTGATTGGATTTAAGTCAGATGGATATAATCACTGGATAAAAAAAATCGATAATAACAACGAAATTGTTATCAGCCGCCAATCCAATAGAACAGGCGATAATCTGGTTACCTTTTCCTATGTTTTTGTTTTTCTGTTTTTAATCTGGCTGGTGCTGAATGCGATCATGACCTGGCCACGGGGTTTCAAACTCCCCGTGTTGGGATTGAAGCAGCGCATTCAATTTACCATGGTATCTTTTCTTGTATTTTCCTTTATGCTGATAGGAGGAGGCATGACGTATTATGTGATTCAACAGTATAAGCAAAGCAACCGGAAATTGATCATTGAGAAAACTGAATCCCTCCTGGCTGATCTGCAGAATAAGTTGGGAAAGGCAAATGCGTTGACCAAGGAATGGCAGGATGAGAATTACCGCAGTCTGAATGAACTGATGATTAAGTTTTCTTATGTGTTCAATACCGACATGAATATTTTTGATCCTTACGGTAATCTTGTCGTTTCATCCCGTCCGGAGGTTTTTGAATATTACCTGGCTGGCCACAAAATGAATCCCCGCGCTTATTATGTTATGCATCATCAGGGTAAACCCAGTTTTATTATGAGAGAAAGCATCGAAAACCTGGGTTATTATTCTTCTTACGTGCCTTTGTATAACCAGTACAATAAGCTTCTCGGATACCTGAACCTTCCTTATTTCAGCAGGCAAAGTGAGACCAGCCGGGAGATTTCCACCATTGTGGTCGCCATGGTTAATGCCTATTTTATCCTGATCCTTCTAACTGTCTTTCTGGCTGTGGTGCTGGCTAATCAGGTAGCACGCCCGTTGCAGCTTTTACAAAGCAAGCTTGCAGGGCTGCGATTTGGGCGAAAAAATCAGAGCATTGAATATCAGAGAGATGATGAGATCGGCCGATTGGTAAAAGAGTATAACCGGATGGTGAGTGAACTGCAGGCGAGTGCTGAAAAGTTGGCACGGTCGGAACGCGAGAGTGCATGGAGGGAGATGGCACGCCAGATTGCACATGAAATTAAGAATCCGTTGACTCCCATGAAGCTGAGTGTACAGCATTTAAGAAAAGCCTGGAAAGACGGGGCACCTGACCTGGATGCTTACATTGACCGGATGACTACCACGCTGATTGACCAGATTGAAACATTATCCAACATTGCGAACGAATTTTCAAAATTTGCCCAGATTCCCGGAGCCCATTTTGAGCCGATTGATTTAACGCAAAAAATTCAGCGGATCACGCATCTGTTTGAAGATACCTGCAAGGTTAACCTGATAAAGAATTTTAAGGGTTTGAGTGAGGTTTTAATTTTTGCTGATCCGGAGCAGGTGATACAGGTTTTTAACAATCTGATCAGAAATGCGATACAGGCGGTCGCTGAAGGAGTGGAGCCGGTTGTGGATATTTCAATTGAAGCAGGAGAGGATACTGTGATAGTTAAAGTTACCGACAATGGGATCGGAATTACGGACGACCTTCAATCGCGGCTTTTTGAGCCTAACTTCACGACGAAATCGTCGGGGATGGGTCTTGGGCTGGCCATTACGAAGAAAATCATGGAGGGATCCAACGGGAAGATCTGGTTTGAGACCAGAAAAAATGCAGGAACCAGTTTTTATCTGGAATGGCCGTTATTTAAGCCGGAATAATCTACCAGGTAATCACTGAACTCGTATCCCTGTTACTCATGTTCAGACTCCGGTCAACCACATAAAATTCATATCGAAATTCATTGAAAGGCAATGGATTGGAGATTGAATAGGGATATTCGACGGTCACCGAAATATCGGCAATAAGCGTTTTGTTCTGACCGGTTGGTGTCAGATTCGGGATGCGGTATCTCCTTAATCCGTCCGGTGCAGGTACTTCGGTAAAACTTCCGTTTTCCTTTTTGTATTCCTGCAGAAAAAGGTTGTAATAAAAGGCGCTGTCTTTGTTAAACGGACCTGTGGTATCGGTTATGCCGAGTCCGATATCGCCATTGCCATCCGTGAGATGAAAGGTTACCGTAACCCTCTTGACAGGATTATCCAGAACATCAGTAGAATCCTTGGTTGATACAGAGACAAAACTGATGACCGGTTCATCCGGATAGTCCACGATTTTCTTGCAGGCAGCCAAAAGCAGCAACAGTGCAAGAAATTTAGCCGAAGTTGATAGCCTGAATAACATACGAATCATTTTTCACGGAAAAAGATTTGAATCGGAACGCCGGTAAAATTAAAGTTCTCCCGGATTTTATTCTCAAGATACCGTTTGTAAGGTTCCTTGATGTATTGAGGTAGATTACAGAAAAAGGCAAATGAAGGAGTTTGATTTGGGAGCTGGGTTGCGTACTTAATCTTGATGAATTTACCTTTATTTGCCGGCGGCGGATAAGCAATGATCAGTTCCTGAAGGAGTTCATTCAGTTTATGCGTCGGGACTTTCTGGCGACGGTTATTATAGACCTCAATCGCTGTTTCGAGGGCCTTAAGAACCCTCTGTTTAGTGATCGTTGAAGTGAATATGATCGGTACGTCGGTATAGGGTGCTATTCGCTCCTGAATCTCCTTTGTGAAAGTTTTAGTGGAGTGGGTGTCTTTCTCAACAAGATCCCACTTGTTGACGAGGATCACCACTCCTTTACGGTTCCGCTGAATATTGCCGAAAATTGTAATATCTTGGGCTTTAATGCCTTCTGTTGCATCAATCATCAGCAGGCAAACATCTGAATTTTCGATGGCCCTGATGGACCGCATCACAGAGTAGAATTCAACGTCTTCTGAGACCTTGCCTCTTTTCCGGAGTCCGGCTGTATCCACAAGGAAGAAATCGAGCCCGAATTTCTGATACCGGGTATGAATGGAATCCCTGGTGGTGCCGGAAATCGGAGTAACGATATTCCGATCGACTCCGATCATGGCATTGATAAAGGATGATTTTCCGACATTAGGGCGGCCTACAACCGCAAATTTTGGAATGTCCGGTTCGTCTTCAAAAACGGCTCTTTCAAAAGCGCCGGTTACAGCATCCAGCAATTCGCCGGTCCCCGTTCCATTAACGGCGGAAACCGGATAAATCTCACCCAGGCCGAGACTGAAAAACTCATTGGCCTCCATGAACCGTTTGTTGTTATCTGCCTTATTGACAGCCAGAAAAATCGGTTTTTTCGCTTTGCGCAAAAGTCCGGCAACAACCTGATCGAGGTCGGTGATCCCAGGTTCCACATCAACGGTAAAAATGATGACGTCAGCTTCCTCGATGGCTAGGACAATTTGTTTCCTGATCTCCTCTTCAAAAACATCATCCGAATTGGTAATGTATCCGCCGGTATCGATCAATGAAAATTCATGCCCATTCCAGAAGGCTTTACCGTAATGACGGTCGCGGGTAACCCCGCTCGACTCATGAACGATTGCCTGCCGGGATTGGGTAATTCGATTGAAAAGGGTTGATTTGCCGACATTTGGCCGGCCAACGATTGCAACAATATTTGCCATAATTATATCTTTCTGTATCAGAGTTCATAGCCAAAAGATCTCAGGCTTTCGGGTCTATTTCTCCAATCCTGGGCCACTTTTACGAACATTTCTAAAAATACTTTTTTCCCGAAGAAGACTTCGAGATTCTTTCTGGACTGCATACCGACCCGTTTGAGAGACGATCCTTTATGACCGATCAGAATGCCTTTCTGGGAGTCCCGTTCAACGTAAATTATGGTCCGGATACGGATAATATCAGTTTCTTCCTTAAATTCCTCGACTACCGGTTCAACCGAGTAGGGAATCTCTTTCTGGTAGTTCTCAAGAATCGCGCCACGTATAATCTCGGTTACGAAAAAACGCTCGGGGCGATCGGTAAGTTGATCCTGATCGAAATAGGGAGGAGCTTCAGGCAATAATTCTAAAATTCTGGCGAACAGGTTATCCAGGTTAAATTTGAGTAAAGCGGAGGAGGGAAAGATTTCGGCTTTGGGAAAAATCCCGTGCCATTTTTCTACCAGTTCCTCCACCTGTTGCTGATTGCTGATATCGATTTTATTGAGGATCAGCAACAGGGGAACTTCTGATTTCTGAACAATCGATATGATATCAGGGTTTTTATCAGCAGTTTCCATTACATCCGTCACATACAACAGAATATCAGCATCGGAAAGGGCTGATCTGGCTGATCTTACCATAGCTTCCTGAAGTTTGTAAGCCGGTTTGATCATGCCTGGTGTATCAGAATAAACAATCTGATAATCATCCCCGTTGACGATTCCGAAAATGCGGTGCCGGGTTGTTTGAGATTTGGCTGTAATTACTGACAGCCGTTCACCAACGAGGGCGTTCATTAAGGTGGATTTACCTACGTTGGGGTTACCAATTATATTTACGAAGCCGGACTTCATGGGTTGTCGGTTATCGGTTATCGGTTATCGGTTATCGGTTGTCGGAACTCAGTGTAAAGTTTAAAGGTCCCTGCCTTCGCGGGGATGACAGTTTGGGATTTGAAACCCGTTATTTATGCATCTTAAGCCAGCCAACCTCTTTGGGGCTCATGAATCTCCATTTTCCGCGAGCGAGGGTTTTCTTGGTCAGTCCGGCAAAATAAACCCTGTCGAGTTTAATAATCTCAATACCAAGATGTTCGAACATTCTCCTGACTATTCTGTTTTTTCCTGAATGGATTTCAACGGATACATCTTTTTTCGATGCCGGATCGATATAGGAAATTGCATCCACCTGCATAAGGCCGTCTTCGAGTTCGATTCCCTTAACCATCGTGGTCAGCATATCTTCGGTTACATTTTGGGCGGTACGTACCTCATAAATTTTTTTAACCTTGTATTTGGGGTGCGTCAGTTTACTTGCCAGGTCTCCGTCGTTAGTGAGAAGAAGTACTCCGGTGGTGTTCCTGTCGAGACGGCCAACCGGGAAAATCCGTTCGTTTGTAGCGTTCTGCACGAGGTCGAGCACGGTACGGCGGCCTTCCGGGTCATCGGTGGTTGTAAGGGTATCCTTGGGTTTATTCAGTATAATATAAATTTTCCGTTCGTTTTTGATGGTTTTCCCATTCACTTTAACAGTATCACCAGGGTTAACCTGGGTACCCAGTTCTGTTGTTTTTATTCCGTTTATTTCAACAACTCCCCGGCTGATCAGTTCATCTGCATCGCGTCGGGAGCAGATTCCCGAAGAAGCAATATATCTGTTCAGACGAATTTTTTCGGGCCGGCTGGGCTTATTTATACTGATTGGTTTCCTGTTCACTTAACTTAAATTATTGAGTTTGCAAAGGTTGGCAAAAAAAAGTTGCCCTTTGCAAAGTTATCAGGAAAACTCAATACCTTGCCGGTTCGTTAATCATCTTATGACTCTTATTAAATCGATTTCAGGTATCCGGGGCACCATCGGAGGCCGCCCTGGTGAAGGTTTAACGCCTTTGGATATTGTAAAGTTTACTGCTGCATTTGGAACCTGGGCTTTGCACCAAGTTCGAGCTACCGCAAAACGACCTGTTATGGTTGTTGGAAGGGATGCCAGAACTTCCGGAAAACTGGTTGATTCAATTGTATGCTCAACTTTAAATGCGTTGGGTATTGATGTGGTTAACGCTGGTTTGGCCACTACACCGACGGTAGAAATGGCAGTGCCTTACCGCGGTGCTATTGCAGGTATTATTCTGACTGCCAGTCATAATCCCGGCCAATGGAATGCATTGAAACTGGTTAACCGGCACGGGGAATTTATTTCTGCTCAGGAGGGGGAAGAGGTTCTGCTTTTGGCCGGCCAGGAGATGTTTGAGTTTGTAGCGGCTGACAAATTAGGTGCATCCACAGAGATGGATTTTTTGCCGTATCACATTCGGAAAGTATTGAAATTGCCGCAGGTTAACCGCGATGAAATTATTTGCGCAGGGATAACCGTTGTGGTTGATGCTGTAAATTCCGTTGGCGGAGTGGCTGTGCCTGCGCTGCTGGAGGCGTTGGGGATAAAAAAGATCATCAGGCTGAACTGCAAACCAGATGGGAAATTCGCGCATAATCCCGAGCCTTTGCCTGAACATCTGGGTAAACTGGCAGAGGAGGTTTTAAAAAATAAGGCTGATTTAGGAATTGCGGTAGATCCTGATGTGGATCGCCTGGCTTTGGTGAATGAGGATGGCAGTTTCTTTGGAGAAGAATACACGCTCGTGGCTGTTGCAGATTATATTCTTTCAAAGAGCCCCGGCAATACGGTTTCCAACCTTTCGTCGAGCAGGGCACTAAGGATCGTTACGGAGAAGTACGGCGGATCTTACCTGGCAACGCCTGTCGGGGAGGTCAACGTGGTGAATGGTATGAAACTAACCAGAGCTGTGATTGGCGGGGAAGGTAACGGGGGAATTATTCTACCCGCTTTGCATTATGGCAGGGATGCGCTGGTTGGAATAGCCCTTTTCCTTTCCTATTTTGCCGTCAGCGGAAAAACGATGACCGCGATAAAAGAGAATTTTCCGGCATTCGAGATGGCCAAAAAGAAAATTGATTTGACATCCGGGACAGATATCCAGAGAATTTTTGATGGCATAGGAAATCATTATAAAAATTATCCGGCTATCACATCAGATGGGTTGAAAATTGAATTTCCGGAAGGCTGGGTCCATTTGCGCAAATCAAATACCGAACCGATTATCCGGGTTTATTCTGAAGCCGGATCTTTCGAAGAAGCCGATCAACTCGGAAACCAGTTTGTTCAGGAAATCCTTGATTTTGTTAAGAAGTGTTAAAAAATCCTAATTACAGGGTGATTGTTTTATCAAACGGATTCGTTAGATTAAGTTTGCAGGCGGATAATTATTTTCAACAATCTTACTAATCCCCTTAGTTATGAAAAGACGTTGGGTCTTTGTGACAATACTTATAGTGGTTCTTGCTTCAGTTGTGATATACAGCGCCACGCGGAAGGAAAAGAGTGTCATGATTAAAGCGGTGGTTGCATCCGGGAAATTCGATGTGATAGTTAGTACAACGGGTGAACTGCAGGCTCTGAATTCTGTTGATATCCGCGGGCCGGAGGGTTTGAGGGAATCAAGGGTTCATAATGTAAAACTTGTTGACCTGATCCCGGAAGGCAGCGTGGTAAAAGCCGGTGATTATATAGCAAGCCTGGATAAAACCGAAGCTACAACTGCACTTCAGTCGATGGGAGACCAGATTGAGAGGGACGAGGCCTCCTTGCGTCAGACCCAGCTCGATACCACGATGAGTTTGCGCGACTACCGGAATCAGATTAAAGACCTTGAATATGCCCTGGAAGAAAAACAAATTATTCTGGATCAATCGAAATTTGAACCACCCGCAACTATAAGGCAATCAGAGATGAACCTTGATAAAGCAAAAAGGGCTTATGAACAGGCTAAAACAAACTATGGGTTGCGTAAGGAACAGTCAGAAGCAGCTATGACCAAATCTGAGATCAACCTGAAGCGTCAATATCAGCAGAGGAATGAGCTGAATAAGGTTCTCGACGCCTTTACCGTTTATGCACCGCGGGACGGAATGGTAATCTATAAAAAAGAGTGGGGCGGTGCCAAACGAAAGGTGGGTTCGCAAATATCTGCCTGGGATCCCGTCGTGGCTACTCTTCCTGATCTGTCGAAAATGATATCAAAAACCTACGTTAACGAGATTGATATCAGTAAAATAAGTACCGGACAGGAAGTCACAATCGGAGTCGATGCATTTCCGGAAAAACAATATACGGGAAAAGTTACCGAAGTAGCTAATGTGGGTGAGCAGCTGCCTAATTCAGATGCAAAAGTATTTGAAGTTATCGTTCTGCTGAATGAAAGCGATACAACCCTTCGTCCGGCAATGACCACAGTTACCCAGATCCGGACCAATACTTATGATAATGTTAAGTTTATTCCCCTTGAAGCAGTTCATTCGACTGATTCCATGTCATATGTTTATCTGACAGTGGCTAAAGTGCGCCAGATCATCGATCTGATGGAAGCCAATGAGAATTTCATTATTGTAAATGCAGGCCTGGAAGCCGGTAACGAGGTTTTCCTGACCGTTCCGGAAGGCGGCGATAAATGGGAGATTAAAGGCTGGGATATTTACGAAAAAGTGAAACAGCGCCGTATTTTAGAAGAAAAGAAGAAGAAGGAAGATATGGAACGGATGCAGAAGGAGCAGGCTGAACGTGCTAAGCTAATGGAAGAAAAGGGCGGAGTTCAGGGGATGCCAAAGTTCGACATGAAAAATATGACCAAAGAACAGCGGGAGCAAATGCAGAAAATGATGAATCAAGGTGGTGCAGGTGGAATGAGAATGCAGACACAACGCTAATTCAACAGCTATGTTCAGACGCTATTTACATGACATTATTATTGCTGTTGAGGCCATTATGGCCAATAAGCTGAAATCGGTACTTACTGCTCTAGGAATTATCTTTGGAGTTGCCGCCGTAATCAGTATGCTTGCCATCGGTCAGGGTGCCCAGAAAGAAATTCTGGACCAGATCAAACTTGTGGGTGTTAATAACATTATCATTGAACCGATTATCGACCAATCATCCTCAGGTACTTCAGAGGAAGGCAAAAAAGAGTCGAAGAAATTTTCCAATGGCCTGAATCTGATGGATGTTAAAGCTATTCAGGAAGTTATACCCACGGTCAAGGCTGTCAGTTCTGAAGTGCAGCTGAATTCATTTGTTCAACATAACCAGATACGCCGTCCTACCGTCCTGATGGGTGTCAGCCCTTCCTATTTTACCCTTTTTAATCTTGGTTTGGAAAAAGGTAACCTGTTTAACGCCATTCATGAAGAAACCGGACAAGCAGTGTGTGTTATTGGTTCCAATGTTGCAGCTTTACTTTTCCCGGCAGAAAACTCGCTCGATCAATTCATTAAGGTGGGTCATAACTGGCTCAGAGTAATCGGGATTTTAAACCAACGGGATGTGATGGTTGCGTCTTCTTCGGCCGGACTGGGCATATCAAACACCAATGACGAGGTTTTTGTACCCTCTAAAACCATGCTGATACGCTATCTGAACCGTGCCATTGCCAATCGTAAAATGGGGGAGGTTTCAACGAATATCCGGATGTTCGGGGGAATGGGACGGGGGATGATGATGGCTCAAACCATTACAACCGGATCAGATCAGGGGACCACCGAAAATGTTAACTACAACCAGCTGGACAAGGTCGTTGTGCAGGTACATGAAACGCAGGAGCTTAAAACAACAACTGAAATTATGACCCGTATGCTTATGCGCAGGCATAATGGTGTGGCTGATTTCAAGATTACCGTTCCTGAACTCCTGCTTAAACAGGAGCAGCGCGCCAAAGATATTTTCAATATCGTTCTCGGGGCGATCGCAAGTATCTCCCTGATAGTGGGGGGAATAGGTATTATGAATATTATGCTGGCCTCCGTAATGGAACGAATACGGGAGATCGGGACCCGTCAGGCTATCGGAGCTTCGCGGAAAGATATTATTGTTCAGTTCCTGTCTGAATCCACATTAATCAGTATTGTTGGCGGATTGATCGGGGTTGTTGTTGGAATCATCCTTTCAGGGTTGATCACTCAGTTTGCCGATATTAAAACTATTGTGAAACCATTCTCTGTTGTGATTGCTTTTGGTGTTTCGGCTGCCGTAGGTATTATCTTTGGCTACCTTCCGGCAAAGCGGGCTTCGGAACACGATCCGGTAGAATCATTGCGGGCTCCATAACCGCAAAACATAATTAAGATATTTAAGATCTTGCCACATGAGAAAAAACGTTGTTGTACTTTTTGTTATCAGCCTTTTGTTCCCCATGCTCCTTTCGGCCCAGCAACCGCAAGTCAGGCAACTGGACTTGCAGGATGTAATCAAGCTGGCGCAAGCAAACTCGCTCGATGCACTTCTGGCCAAACATCGCTTTCGCAGCAGCTACTGGTCATTCCGTTCCTATCAGGCTAATTATCTGCCTTCGGTTTCTTTGCAAACCGACATCGTTGACCTTAGCCGTTCCATCGTCAAGGACGTTGTTCTTGAAAACGGTGAGTGGGTGACAAAATATGCCCCGTCCAACCGGCTGAGCTCCACCGTCAGTGTCGAGGCCAGCCAGAATATACCGATAACCGGCGGACGAGTTTATGTCAGTTCTGAGCTGGGTCGGCTCGACCTCCTGAATGATGATCCTGCCACACTGATGTCCACTCCGGTCAGCATCGGTCTGATGCAACCACTTTTCTCATTCAATAAGTTTAAGTGGCAGAAAATAATCGAGCCACTGAAATATGAGGAGGCCAAAAAATCGTACCTGAGTTCGATGGAAGATTTAAATCTAAAGGCTGTCCGGTATTTTTATGACCTTTCTCTGGCACAGATGAATGTTAAGACCTCACAGTTTAATGTTGCCAATAATGATACACTTTACCAGATTGCCAAGGGTCGCTTTGAACTCGGCATGATCGATCAGGGTGATCTTATGCAGATGGAACTGAACTTGCTGACCAGTACAGATAACCTGAACAAAAGCATACTCGATCTGGAGGTTAAAAAATCAAATCTGAGAACATTCCTCGGATTCATTGATAAAATCAATATTGAACTGGCTACTACACTGGATGTTCCCAAGCTGGAGGTTGATGTAGATCAGGCCTTACAGCATGCACGGGAGAATAACCCGCAGATGCTTTCGATGGAACGGTTGATTTATGAGGCCGAGCAAAATGTGGCACAGCAGCAAGCCAACGCCCGTTTCAATGCCAATCTGATAGCCAGTTACGGATTGACCCAACAGGCAAGTGATCTGGCTGCGGTATATAAGAATCCTCAGCAGTCTCAGCGATTGAACATCGGTGTAACGGTGCCGATCCTCGACTGGGGAATGCGAAAGGGGCAGGTTAGAATGGCCAAATCGAGCCTGGATGTTACCAAAGTGAATGTCGAGCAGCAGAAAATTGATTTTGAACAGCAGGTTTTTCTGGACATCATGCAATTCAACATGCAGGATGAGCAGCTGATCCTTGCAGCCAAAACCGATACAATTTCCCGAACCCGTTATGATATTACCAAACAGAAATTCATGCTCGGCAGTTTGGATGTTTTGAAACTCAATGATGCTTTATCACAGAAGGACAGGGCTATTACCAATTACATGAGTGCTCTCCGTACCTACTGGAATTATTTTTATAACGTCAGGAAGACCACCTTATGGGATTTTGAGAAAAACCTCCCGCTGGAGCAGAATTATGATGACTTGATTCGATAGATAATTAGATGATTAGGAAGGGGCGATTCCTATGCTGGAATTGCCTCTTTTTTTTCAAATAATTCCATTATATTTGCGCGTTCAAAATGGAACGGATTATAAAAGAATAATTTAAATCGGAAAAACATGCGTAATAAAGGAGCGATCAAGCTGGTAGCTATATTGTTGGCATTGGTTTGTGTCTACCAGTTATCCTTCACCTTTGTCACAGCCCGTATCGAAAAAAAGGCTACTTCGTATGCCAAAGGCGATCCTGCAAAGAAGATCTTTTACAAGGATTCACTGGCAGGATTGCCGGTATACAACTTCCTTTGGCTGAAGAAGTACACCTACAGGCAGTGCCAGGAAAGGGAGTTTAACCTTGGACTCGACCTGAAAGGTGGAATGAACGTGATGCTGGAAGTATCGGTAATTGACCTGGTCCGGTCATTATCGAATTATTCCACTGACAGTACATTCAAACAAGCACTTCGTTTGGCAAAAGAGAGGCTGAAGTCGAGTCAGGATGACTATGTTACGCTGTTTGGAAAAGCTTTTGAGGAGATTGACCCCAATGCCAAACTAGCTGCGGTTTTCAATACCATTCAACTTCGCGACCGGATCAAGTACAATTCAACCAATGCTGAGGTATTGGATGTATTGCATGCCGAAACAAAGATCGCCATTGATAACTCAGTAAAGATCCTTCGTGCCCGTATTGACCAGTTCGGTGTTGCGCAGCCTAACTTCCAGGAAATGGGAACCGCCGGCCGTGTAATGATTGAATTGCCGGGTATTAAGGATCACGAACGTGTACGAAAACTGTTACAGGTTTCAGCCAAGCTTGAGTTCTGGGAAACTTATGAAAACAGTGAGGTTTATGGCTTTTTGCAGGATGCCAATACCAAATTGAAGGAACTCGAAACGGTTGCTGCTTTACCGGCTGATACTACTGCAAAAACGGCTGAACAAACTGCCGCTGCCGCCGCTGATACGACAAAAGTCAGTACCCTTTTGGATAAACTGGAGAAAGATACTACCAAAGTCGCAGATGCTCAGAATATGGAGGCCTTCAGGAAGCAGAATCCACTGTTTTTCCTGTTAAGGCCCAATGCTGATAATAACGGCCAGCTGCAGTCCGGCCCGGTAGTTGGTTATTCCCACTTCCGCGATACCGCTGCAGTAAACAGGGCACTGGCTTTGCCGCAGATCAAGAGTATTTTCCCATCAACACTGAGATTGTACTGGTCAGCCAAGGCCATCGACGGTAATCCTGAAATGTATTCACTGGTGGCTATCAAAGTTTCCAACCGTGAAGGCAAACCGGCACTCGACGGCGCCATGGTGGTTAATGCCAGGTACGACCTCGGCGGAACAGGAAATAAGCCCGAGGTTACCCTGAATATGAACGGCGAGGGTGCAAAAATCTGGCAGCGGTTGACCAAGGAAAACGTTGGCAAATCAATCGCCATTGTTCTTGATAATTATGTAAGATCAAATCCTACTGTTCAGAATGAGATTTCCGGAGGCCGGTCATCTATTTCCGGAGGGGGAATGACCATCGAAGAAGCTCAGGACTTAGCTAATATATTGAATGTGGGACGCATGGATGCTCCTGCACAGATTACCCAGGAAGAAATTGTAGGACCTTCGCTCGGACGCGAGGCTATCAATTCAGGTCTGCTTTCGTTTATTCTGGCCTTTATCCTGGTTCTGCTTTATATGCTTCTGTACTATAATCAAGCTGGTTGGATCGCTAACGTAGCACTGGTTTCCAACATATTCTTTATCATGGGTGTTCTGGCATCCCTGGGTGCAGTACTCACATTGCCCGGTATCGCGGGTATCGTTTTAACACTCGGTATGGCAGTTGACGCCAACGTTATTATCTATGAACGTATCCGTGAGGAATTACGGGCCGGAAAGGGGATAAAACTGGCCGTTAAGGAAGGTTACAAACACGCTATGTCGGCTATTATCGACGGTAACGTTACCACAATCCTCACCGGTATCATCCTGTACATTTTCGGATCAGGCCCGATCCGCGGTTTTGCTACCACCCTGGTAATCGGTATCCTGACATCATTGTTCTCAGCCATCTTCATTTCCCGTTTAATCTTTGAATGGCTGCTGGATAAGGACAAAAAGATCCGCTTCGCTAACAAGTATACAAATACCTTCCTGGTCAACGCCAACCTGAAATTTATCGAGAAAAGAAAATATCTGTACATTTTCTCAGCTGTATTGATGCTGATATCTATGGGTTCACTGACTTTCAGGGGATTAAATCTTGGAGTTGATTTCAAGGGAGGAAGAACCTTTACCGTTCGTTTCGACCAGCCCGTTAATACCCAAGCACTTACAATCAGCATAGCACAAGCCTGCAAAGGGGTGCAGCCGCAGGTTAAGGTATTCGGACAGACCAATCAGGTTAAGATTATTACTCCTTATATGGTTGACAACCAGGATCCCACTACTGCGGATCTTGTTGACCAGGCCATTTTTGAAGGATGTAAGGCTTCCCTGGCTCCCGGAACCGATCTGAAAACATTCCTCGAGAAGAACAGACAGGATAGCCAACTTGTTGGACCAACAGTGGCCAAGGATATTATGAGAGGTGCTATTTTCGCTGTAGTTTTCGCTTTGATCGTGATATTCCTCTATATCCTGGTACGCTTCCGCACCTGGCAGTTTGGTTTGGGCGCTGTTGCCTCACTTTTCCATGACTCGGTTATTGTATTGGGGATTTATTCTCTCCTTTACAGTATTATGCCGTTCTCAATGGAAGTGGACCAGGCGTTTATTGCTGCAATCCTGACGATTATCGGGTATTCCATCAATGATACCGTGATCGTATTTGACCGTATCAGGGAATATACCACCCTGTACCGGAAGCGCGGACGTCATGAACTCTTTAATCAGGCTGTCGACTCTACCCTTGGCCGCACCCTGAACACTGCAGGTACAACCTTAATCGTATTGGTAGCCATCTTTATCTTTGGCGGACCATCGATCAGGGGTTTCGTTTTTGCTTTGCTGTGTGGTATCGGCTTCGGTACTTATTCGTCGATCTTCGTCGCATCTGCAATTACGTATGATCTGCACAGGATGCGACAGAAAAAATTAGGCCTGCCTGAAAATGAATAACACAAAAAACCCCGGACTACCCTCCGGGGTTTTTTTATATCTTTGCTAAAAATCTGGACAAATGGGCGGAGGAGAGATTATCGTTGTTCTATTGGCTGCGTTGCTGCTTTTCGGAGCTGATAAGATGCCCGAAATAGTTAAAGGACTGGCCAAAGGCATGAAAGAATTCCGTAAAGTTTCAAATGATATCAAACGTGAATTCGAAGAGTCGACGCAGGATATCCGGAAAGATATCAGCGATGTAACCGCTGACGTTAAAAAGAACGCCGAAGAAGCTAATAAAAATATTCGCAGCTATATTGATGAATCGGAAGTGGCAAAGGACATCAAGGATATAGGCAATGATCTCAAAGGTTAGGCGGATTAACTTTTTTTAATATCCTGTATGAAGAATGTTTTGCTGGGACTATTCCTGTGTCTGCCTTTTTTACCTGCTCATAGCCTCAACGAAAAGAAACAGCTTGGTGCTGTTCGCTCAACAGGCAAAATCACCATCGACGGAGTATTGAATGAACCCATCTGGCAAAGTACAAATGCAGCCAGAGGGTTTGTGACCTATTCTCCCACCATGGGGCTCCCGGAAACCCAGCGAACTGAAGTGAGGGTGGTTTATGATAATAATGCTGTCTATTTTGGTGTATACCTGTATGATACGACTCCTGACAGTATAATGCGTGAACTTACCAAACGCGATCAGGTATCAGACGGGAATGTCGACCGTTTTAAGATATCACTGAACCCCTATAATAACGGCCAGAATCTGTTTCAGTTTGAGGTTTCAGCAGCAAATGTCCAGGGCGATTCAAAGCAATCTTCTACATCAAGCGGGGGCGAGGATATGTATCATCATGGTGATCCCTCCTGGAATACAGTATGGTACAGTAAGGTTAATATAACCAAAGATGGCTGGGTGCTCGAAGTGGAGATCCCTTTTGCCGCAATCCGTTTTCCAAAACAGGATGTGCAGGTTTGGGGTATCAATTTTCAAAGGACAGTGAGGCGCACCCGTGAAACGACTACCTGGAACCCGGTCGACCGGAATTTCGGAGAGGAAAGCCAGGTAGGCGAACTCGTCGGTATCCAATCGGTAAAATCACCTATCCGGCTCGAATTGTATCCATTCGCTGCCGGCTATTATCAGTTCTCGCCTGAAGGAAAGGGGTTTTCCTATGCAGCAGGAATGGACCTGAAATATGGCATCAACAATGCCTATACGTTGGATATGACATTGATTCCCGATTTCGGTCAAAGGAAGTCGGACCAGATTGTTCTGAATCTGACTCCCTATGAAGTGCAATATCAGGAAAACAGGCAGTTTTTTACGGAAGGGATGGAATTGTTTGATAAATCAGGTCTTTTTTACTCAAGAAGAATCGGGAAAAGGCCGGCCGGGTACTATGAGGTTTGGGATAAGCTGAAGGACGGAGAGACAGTGGTTCAGAATCCGGAGGAGGCTAAATTGATAAATGTGACCAAAATATCGGGCCGAAACACCAAAAATCTCGGGATCGGCTTTTTAAATGCCATGACTGCAAATACTTATGCGGACGTTATCGATCCTGACGGGAAAAAGAAACGTGTTTTAACCGATCCGTTCAGTAATTATAATATGATCGTTCTCGACCAGGTTTTTGGCCGTAATTCATACGTTAATCTAACCAATACCAACGTATTGACCCCGTCGACAACTCGTATGGCCAATGTGACTAATGCTTCAATAAAATTGAGGGACAAAGCTAACCGGTATGGGATTTCGGGAAGCGGTGCGGTAAGTCTGATCTATGACTCGTTATCAGGAAAGCCTGTTACCGGCCATTCAATGAATTTCAGGATGGGTAAGTATGGCGGAGCTCTTACAGCAGGGTATAGTTTTGGAATGATATCCGATGCATACAATCCCAACGACATGGGTTATCTCAGGAACAACAATTCTATAGGTCACGATCTTTCCCTGTCGTACCGGTTTCTTGAGCCATTTTGGGTATTGAACACCCTTTCTAACAGCCTGGGTTTGGAATACAATATGATTTACAATCCCCGTGCCTATTCGGAATTTAATATTAGTTGGTCGACTCAGGCGGTGTACCGGAATTATTGGGATACCCGGATTTCATTGGAATATAGCCCTGTTGAAATTCATGACTGGTATGAACCGCGTGTTGCCAATCGTTATTTTGTAAGGCCATCTTATCTTTTGTTTAATCTGAGCGGATCCAGCGACTATCGGAAAAAGGTTGCCTTCCAGGCGGGTTTCCAATGGTTTAGGAATGCCAGGGGAAACCAGGCATTCCAGTATAGTATCCAGCCAAGGTTCAGGCTGAATAATAAATTGAGCTTCTTCCCTTCGGTAAAATACTTAACCGATCGCGGCGATCAGGGTTATGTGACCAGTCTGGATAATGGTTCGCTTGTTTTTGGTCAGCGGGATATCAAAACTATTACTAATTCAATAACAGGCTCTTTCGTGTTCAACAATAAATCTGCGCTGAGCCTCTCTCTTCGCCATTACTGGTCGCAGGTCAATTATTTACAGTACTATTTGCTTGATTCTAACGGTGGTTTGCTGGATTATCCTGAGTATTCCGGGAACCCAAACCTGGATTTCAACATTTTTAATATCGATCTGGAGTATGCTTTGAATTTTGCACCGGGAAGCTACCTGACGGTGGTCTGGAAGAATAATATATCGAAAAGCGAAACTATTGATAATCAAGATTTTCTGTCTTATTGGGAAAACCTCCAGGGTACACTGATCTCACCTCAGACCAACTCGTTTTCCATCAAGGTGATTTATTATCTCGATTATAAGCGGGTGCTGCCGGGTAAGAATCCGTGATCTTTGCCGGGGACCGATTATTCCGTTACTTTTACGGAAGAAAGAGATTAGTGTATGATCCGCGTTCAGAAAATCAGAAAATCATTCGGGAGCCTTGAAGTACTCAAAGGGATCGATCTGGATGTAGCATCCGGAGAGATTGTATCCATAGTCGGTCCGAGCGGTGCAGGTAAAACTACCCTGCTGCAGATCATGGGGACCCTGAACCGGCCGGATTCCGGGCAGATTTGGATCAGGGATACCGGGATCAGCTCGATGGATGACCGCAGGTTGGCAGCTTTTCGCAACCGCGAAATTGGATTTGTTTTTCAGTTCCATCATTTGCTGCCCGAGTTCACTGCACTTGAGAATGTGTGTATACCGGCCTATATCTGCAAAACTCCCCGAAAAAAAGCTGAGAAGAGGGCAAAAGAATTGCTTGATTATCTGCGCCTTTCGGATCGCATGGAGCACAAACCGGCTGAACTGTCGGGTGGCGAAAAGCAGCGTGTTGCAGTGGCGCGGGCCCTGATGAATAATCCGGCAGTGATTCTTGCAGATGAGCCTTCCGGCAACCTCGATTCGGAGAACCAGCGTGAACTGCACCAGCTTTTCCTGAGGCTGAGGGATGAATTTCACCAGACATTTGTGATTGTTACCCACGATACTGCTCTTGCCACCCTGTCGGATCGCGTGATTACCATGCGCGATGGGCGGATCGTTCCCAGCTAAATAGTGCAGGGGGGCATTTCTGATATGTCAAATGAATGGTTTCAGTTCCGGCATTTTTTAATCCGCCAGGATCAGTCGGCCATGAAGGTGGGTACCGACGGGGTGTTGCTCGGGACCTGGGCTGATTGCTCTAATTGCCGGGCTGTTCTGGATATTGGCACGGGAACCGGATTGATTGCACTGATGGTAGCTCAAAGAAATCCGCAAGCTTTGATAACAGCTCTCGAAATTGATCCGGCAGCGACTAAACAGGCAAAGGAAAATATTCAGGCATCTTCCTGGTCAAACAGGATTGATGTTGTTCAGGCTGACTTCCGGACCTGGAAGCCGGCATCTGATCAGAAATTTGATCTTATCGTTTGTAATCCACCTTTTTTCACCCGATCACTCAAAAATCCTGATTTTCAGAAAGCGACAGCAAGACATGATGATGAATTGCCGCTTGCCGGATTAATCCCAAAATCAGCCGGTTTTCTCAAGCCTGAAGGTAAACTTGCACTAATCCTGCCGGTTAGCAGAATTCAGGAAGCAATGGCAATGGTAGATGAAAACGGACTTTATCTTTTTCGGAGGATGGATATCAGAGGCAATATTAATGCACCGGTCAAGCGTGTTTTGCTTGAGTGGGGCAGGGAAAACCGGGTTACCGAAATATCAGAACTGGTGATCGAAACGGGTATACGGGGCATTTACTCTGAGGAATATCGCAGGCTGACCGGGGAGTTTTATCTTGGGGCCAGATACCTTCCCCTGCATTAGGTACCAAGATGATCTGGAATTGATCAACTTGTACTTTCTATATAAGTGTAAGTTGGAGAGAGAATCAGTTCCGCTGTGTAGGAAATAGTGATTGTGGAAATACCGGTATCTTGTGATTTGACATTGAATGGTTCTGATCATACTTTTCTTAGCGATTAAGAATTTTGTTGGGGTACTTGCATTTTGTTATAAACTTTTTTAAATTGTGTTCGCTTTATTAAACCTATAACACCGGTTAAGGATCAAATAAAAGGGAAAACATGAAGAAATTTACTGTCGTATTGATGGCATTGGCGATAACACTTCTTGTGCGTTGCTATGGAGAAAAGACCGACAACAAAAAGAAGAATCCTGATAATGCAAAGCTACAGATAGAAACAAAGAAATCTGCGGACGTACCTATCAAAAATGAAATCCAGATTGTATGCGACAAGTTTAAATTGGTCACTAAAGTTACTGGTTCAACACTATTTCTTTCGGTAAATACAGATCTGCCTGATAATACTGATGTCATGGTTAGCGTATCGAGGTCCTATTGGGAAAAGGGTAACTCCAGCGAATATAATGTGGATTATTTCTCAGAAAAGAGCACTATCGGAAAATGGAGGACAAGTCACAGCATATCCATTGATAGTAAGAATTGGAAAACGGCTCTCAGAGCTAAGCAGGAGCAGTGTTCCAGAGCTGGAATTGGCTTTGATGTTGCTTCCATTAGCGACAAGATAAGCGTCTCTATGGTTGTTCCAGTCAACCAACAGGACCCAAAATTTGGAGATCGGAACCAGAACCTTATTGGTAAAGCAGTAAAAACCGAAGGTCTTCAAATTGTCGAGGATGAAATCGAAATATCCTACCCGTTGAATACACCACCTTTAGGCAAGTCTCCATTCCCAAACCTGAATCCGCTTGAGCTTGAAATTGGTCAATCTTATGTTGTTTCGAAACAAACTCCATTAATGCCATCTCACAGTCCTGCTGATCCAATTTCAGCCCTTGAACAGATGAAGGATATCCCGCAAGGGGGAGGATTTAAGGTTCTTGAGGTTTACAAAGGAAAAACTAATCCCTGGTATAGGGTAACTGCTTTTAACCAAAATAATGAAGGAATTGGGACAGGTTGGATTAATAGTACAGCGCTTATAGGGCAAAAATTAGAAGCTCACAAATGATGCTCATAATCCCTATAAAAACACCGCACCTAACCACCAATCGGCTGACGCTATCGTTGGAAACACGGGTTAAAAGTTGCACTAGGGAATCAAAACTTTAAATTAATGCTTATGAAAAAGTCAATTAGTGTCTTCGTAATTGTGATGCTACTTGCATCTTGTCAACTTGACAAAAAATATCAGTATGTTGAAACGATCATCGCGGTAGGATTGCTTTCATCAAAAACATCAATCAAAGAGAAAGACCCTGAAAATATAGTAGCACGAAATGATTCAATAGCTTATATGATGGCTTTTACCAAATTTTGCAGGGCACAAAAGGTTGATAATGATATGTTAGAAGCGATGGGCTCCAATAATAATACTCGTATATCTTTTAAACTAATGGATAATAACGGAGTTGATATTACTAATAGCGTGATTTTTAATAACAAGGATAGTTTGGAGAAAGAGGTTAAAGATCGGATATTTTCTAGATCAAATGTATTTCAAGAAGCTATTGACAGGAATAAAAAGAAAGATGATTTAGAAATTGAGAAAAATTCAACTATTGTTGATCCGGCACAATCAATAGCCTATAAATTGGCGGTATTAGAAAAGGGGGGCTACGTTTCCGAAGATAATTTATTAGTAAAAAGGTTCGATAGTTTGCTAGGTCAGTTAGATGATAAATATGTCGAGAACAAACAACAGCTTGGAGATATGACTTATAAAGCAAAAGAACTATTAGAAAAGAGTGGAATAAAAGAAAGCATGATTAAAATGATGGAAGGAATGAATCTCCTCTTTAACCAGGTACTTGAAAATCAAAAGTATGCTGAATACATCTCCGCTTATATTACTATGAGAGAGCAAGGTCAGACCCATGATGACGCAATTAAAGGTTTGCAAGCATTATTAGGAGCTATAGGTGTAAACTAGAAACCCTATTTACATGGGATAGAACCCGGTGCAGGAGCCTGTAAAAATTTTTGTGTAAACGGATAGCTGCCTGTTTAACGGATACAACATCTGTCTCCAAATTTAATAATTAGTTGATTAATAATTGGTCCCCAGTCCCTCATGGGCATGGTCCATTTTTTTTCAATATTGGCAATAGCCAGATAGGCAGCTTTTTGAGCTGCCTGATCGTCGGGAAAGACTGTTTTCGTTTTCGTGTACTTTCGGATGGTTGAGTTCAGACTTTCGATGGCGTTAGTGGTGTAGATGATCTTCCGGATTTCCAGTGGGAAGTCAAAATAGGAAGTCAACTCATCCCAGTTATCACGCCAGGATTTGATCGCATAAACGTATTTCATGCCCCATTTCTGAGCAAATTCTTCCAGCGCATCCTAAGCCATTTCCTTGTTAATAGCGCCGTAAACCGTCTTTAAATCGGTCAGGAACTCTTTCCGATCTTTCCATGCCACATATTTAATGCTGTTGCGGATCTGGTGAACAACACATAACTGAGTAATGGTGTGGGGAAACGCTGATCTGATGGCCTGTCGGATCCCGGCTAGGTTATCTGTACAAGCGATCAGAATATCCTTGACTCCCCGGGCCTTCAGGTCAGTCAGGGCACTCAACCAAAAGGATGCGCTTTCATTTTCGCTTACCCACATCCCCAATGCTTCTTTTAATCCGTCCTGTTTGAGGCCGATCATCAGATAAATGGTCTTCCCCTGAACCTTGCCGTTTTGCCGTATTTTAATCACAATACCGTCCATCCAGACCACGAAGTACACCGGTTCCAGCGGTCGCTGCTGCCATTCCTTGATGTTATCCAAAACCGCATTGGTAATGTTGGAGGACGATCCTTCGCTCACTTCCACTCCATACACTTCATTATTTTTTTGATTGATTGAATTCAGTAGGGGCGACCCTTGCGGTCGCCCTTGCTAAATCACCGAATTCGCGATTGGGGATGATTAAAATGAAAGTTTTTAAGGTCAATTAGGGGTTCGAAAACAGTGAATCTCAACGTTTAGAACGGGCGACCGCAAGGGTCGCCCCTACAAAGAAACAAACCATAAAATTGGTGTGTATGGGTGTGGGTGTGGTCGTGCCATTGGGGGTCATCCCGGTGAAAGCCTGCCCCAGCGGAGGCGGGGGGCCGGGACCCCGTCGCAAACAACGAAATTAAGCAGGAGCAATCCTAACCTCCTGACCTCCTCACCTCTCTTCTTCTTCTTCTTCGATAAAGCGTATCCCGTATTGTTCCAGTTCTGCCAGAATCGGGAGGTAGAATTCCGGGGATGTGGGTACCTGAACGCCAGTGGCGCGGATGGAACCGTTTAAAACAAGGCGGGCGGCAATAGCCAACGGGGTGCCTACCGTAATGGCCATTGCCGTCTGACGCTGGTCCTTGCCGAGCACGATAAGGGATGATTTATGACGGAAATTCTTACCTTTCAACTGATAGTCAAATAGATGCTGCATAACGATCATGTCTTTATCGTCCGGCTCAAGTCCCCACTTTTGTTCCAGTTTATGCTGCAATATTTGGGCCGGGGTGGCATAGTTTAAGCCGATCGGTTCCTTGTCGAACATGCCCAGCCAGGCCAGTTTGTCCATAATTATCCCTTTTGGTGCAATATTCAGGAAGGATCCAAGCCGTTCGGTGATGGTTCCTTCCTTGCCGGCCGGCAGGAACGATTCGGTGAATTCATACCAGCTATGGTTCCCTGAATAATCCATGGTAAAGCTGTCGTCAGTCATACCGAGCTGAACGAAAACATTCCATGCTTCGCAGTATCCGGGACGCCTCATGGTACCGCGGATCAGGGTTTTTATATCAGGAAGTTTATATACTTCTCTGTATTGTAATGAGTCACGGTTCGGATACACTTCGAATTCGCCAAGATCCAGTACGGTAGTTTTTTCGGTTGACCGGAATAACTGATGGTAAGGAATATATTTGTATTGCCCGTCGCGAATGTACATCGATGTTCCTTGTCCGGCCAGGACTACATTTCTCGGGTTCCAGGTAAATTTATAATTCCAGGGATTGTTATCGGATTCCGGAGCGATAAGTCCGCCGGTATAGGATCGGAAACCGTTTAGTTTGCCACCCTTGGCACGGATTGCATCGATCACGCGCATAGCCGACATATGGTCGATACCAGGATCGACACCCAATTCATTGAAAAACAGCAAGCCTCTCTGGCGTGCCTGATAATCCAGACGGCGGATTTCCGGTGAAACATAGGAGGCGGTAAGCATACTGCGGCCGGCATCTAAACAGGCTTCGGCCACCATGGGGTGGAACCGGGCAGGAAGCATAGATATCACCACATCAGACTCCTTGATATGCCGTGTTTTATCCGTTTCATTGAAAATATCAAAGGCAATAGCTGTACCCCGCGGGTGCCCATCAACTTTCATCAGTGCAGCTGCCTGATCGATATCCCCTACAGTTACCAGCCAGTCCTCCTTCTCTGCATGAGCAAGCAGATAGTCAATCAGACTCGACGTGCTTAGCCCTGATCCCAGTACCAGAATGCGTTTCATCGTTTTTCAGATATACGGTTGTTCTGCTAAGGTAAACAATTGTGCCGGTTTGAAAGCGTTTTGGTCAAGGCAACTGCCGGATAAATTTTATCTTTGTTCAAATCGAAATCTTAAGGATGGCCTTAAACGAACCACTGGTCGACACACCGCTGATGAAGCAATACATGGCGGTCAAGCATAAATACCCCGATGCGGTTTTGCTGTTTCGGGTAGGGGATTTTTATGAAACTTTTTCGGAAGATGCGATTAAGGCATCCAGGATACTGGGTATCACACTCACCCGGCGGGCGAACGGTGCGGCCTCCTTTGTAGAGTTGGCCGGATTCCCGTTCCATGCCCTCGACACCTACCTTCCGAAACTAGTGAGGGCCGGGGAGCGTGTGGCGATTTGCGAGCAGCTCGAAGATCCGAAGCTGACTAAAAAGATCGTCAAAAGAGGGGTTACTGAGTTGATTACCCCTGGGGTGTCGATCAACGACCAGATACTGGAACATAAGGAAAACAACTTTCTTGCGGCAGTTCATATCGAACGTCAGATGGCCGGGGTCTCCTTTATGGATATCTCTACCGGTGAGTTTGTTACGGCCGAGGGTTCGTTTGAATATGTCGATAAGCTTCTGAATAACTTTGCTCCGAAAGAGGTTCTGTTTGAACGCGGAAAGGAAAAGCTATTTGAGAATTATTTCGGATATAAGTTTTATACCTATAAGCTGGATGACTGGATTTTCACCGCAGATGCCGCTCAGGAAAGGCTTCTGCGGCAGTTTGAAACAACCTCATTAAAGGGCTTTGGCATTGCAAACATGGAGTATGCCACGATCTCGGCCGGGGCGGTTCTTCATTATCTTGATCTTACGCAACATGAGCGGACCAAACATATCCAGTCGATTTCGAGGATTGAAGAAGATAATTTTGTATGGCTTGATAAATTCACCATCCGGAACCTTGAACTGTTTCAGTCGATCAATGAGGGCGGAAAAACCCTGATTGATGTGATCGACCAGACCATTTCTCCAATCGGGGCCAGGATGCTGAAACGATGGATGGCATTGCCATTGAAAGAGATACAGCTCCTGAATGAGCGATTCAATGTGGTCGAATATTTTCTGAAGCATTCCGATTTCCGGGAGCATATCGAGGATCAGATCCGTCATATTGGCGATCTGGAGCGGTTAATCTCCAAAGCGGCAGTGGCGAGGATCAGTCCGAGGGAAGTTGTTCAACTGAGGTTTGCCTTATCGGCAATCGAACCGGTAAAGCTTGCCTGTGAATCTTCGGATGATGCCACACTTCGCCGTATCGGGGAGCAGCTGAATCCTTGCCGTACCATCCGCGACCGCATCGAAAAGGAACTGGTGGTTGATGCACCGAACCAGGTGGGAAAAGGACGGGTGATTACCGCAGGTGTGCTGGCAGATCTAGATGAACTGCGGGATATGGCCTATTCAGGAAAAGATTATCTGGCGAATCTGCAGGAGCGCGAAAGTATCCGCACGGGGATCTCCTCTTTGAAGGTCGGTTTTAATAACATATTCGGATATTATTTTGAGGTAAGGAATTTGCACAAGGAGAAGGTGCCGCCGGAATGGACCCGCAAACAAACCCTGGTTGGAGCCGAACGATATATCAATGAAGAGCTTAAAGAGTATGAAACCAAGATCCTTGGTGCTGAAGAGAGGATCCTTGAGATAGAGACACGGTTATTTAATGATCTCGTGGTTGCCTTATCGGATTACATCACCCCGGTTCAGCTGGATGCCCGGTTAATTGCAACGCTGGATGTGCTTCGGTCGTTTGCTTCCATTGCCCTTTCCAACCAGTATATCCGGCCCACACTAACGGAGGAGAATGTGCTGGAAATCCACCAGGGCCGTCATCCCGTGATTGAAAAACAGTTGCCGACAGGCGAGGAATATATCGCCAATGATCTATATCTCGATACGGATACCCAGCAAATTATCATCATAACTGGTCCGAATATGGCCGGTAAATCTGCCCTGCTTCGCCAAACGGCACTTATCGTGCTTTTAGCTCAGATTGGTTGCTTTGTTCCGGCTGAATCGGCCACCGTAGGCATTGTCGACAAGATATTTACCCGCGTGGGAGCGTCCGATAACCTTTCATTGGGTGAATCCACTTTTATGGTAGAGATGACAGAGGCCGCCAGTATTATCAATAACCTTTCGCCGAGATCCCTGATTCTGTTCGATGAACTCGGACGGGGCACCAGTACCTATGATGGCATCTCCATTGCCTGGTCGATCGTGGAATATATCCATGAGCATCCCACAGCAAGAGCAAAGACTCTGTTTGCCACCCATTACCACGAACTGAACGAAATGGAAGAATCCTTCAAAAGGGTCAAAAATTATAATGTTTCGGTAAGGGAACTTGATAACAAAGTTATTTTCCTGCGTAAACTCGTGAGAGGCGGCAGTGAGCACAGTTTTGGTATCCACGTGGCCCGGATGGCCGGAATGCCAAAATCCATTGTCGGTCGGGCCAACGAAATCCTTAAGGAGTTGGAATCTTCACATCGGACCGAATTGACGAAGGAACCTGTTAAAGAGCTGGCCAGCCACCGCGAAGGCCTGCAGCTCTCCTTTTTCCAGCTGGATGATCCTGTTCTGAAACAGATCCGCGATGAGATCGTCAAGCTTGATATCAACAATCTTACGCCGATGGAGGCGCTGAATAAGCTGAATGACATTAAGAGGATTACGGGACTCAAATAAAGAAAGGCTCAAGGCTCAAGGCTCAAGGCTCAAGGCTCAA
>QYQM01000052.1 GCA_007280905.1 Porphyromonadaceae bacterium
GGCAATGAGTATGAGCTGACAGCTTACAGCGGTGAACGTACCATGAATGCCGGTGAAACGTTGCATTTTGATATCAATATCCTGCTGACTCCATTCAGGACGATTGATCCGAATAAGCAGTGGCACGACCGCTATTATCACAAGTATGTGCCGCTCGATACCATCACTATAGTTGGTGCCAACGTGATTAATGTACACCATGCCACCGGTATCAATCCATACATCAACTATCCTTTTATGAGGTCGGCGGAGATGAAAGCGTATATCGATTCAGCGCATGCCATCCAGGATAAAGTGAAGATTTATTACACGGTACGGGAGCTCTCAAATATCTGCCCCGAGATCTGGGCACTGAAATCCCTGGGAAACGAAATCCTATCTTATGGTCCGGGCGGCGGTTATGCCTGGTTGCAGGAGCATCTCGACGGGAACTACATTCCGGCCTGGTTTGTTCCTGCCCTCAGTGATGCTGCCGTGATTAACTCGGGTACCTCTCGCTGGCACAATTATTATCTCGAAGGATTGAACTGGCTGGTGAAAAATGTGGGTATCGATGGATTATACATTGATGATGTGGCTTTCGACCGGAGTATTATGAAGCGGGCAAGAAAGGTGATACTGCGCGGAAATCCCGGTGCGATGATCGATCTCCATTCGGCAAACCAGTTTAACGACCGCGACGGGTATACCAATTCCGGAAACCTTTATCTGGAGCATTTCCCATACATCGACCGGCTCTGGTTCGGGGAGTATTTTGATTATAACGGATCGCCAGATTACTGGATGACCGAGGTGGCAGGAATACCTTTCGGTTTGATGGGTGAGATGCTGCAGGATGGCGGTAATCAATGGCGGGGACTGATTTATGGAATGACTTCGCGCGCTCCGTGGTCGGGCAATCCCACCAATATCTGGAAACTTGAAGACGATTTTGGAATTCAGAAATCGGAAATGATTGGCTATTGGGTGCCTGACTGTCCCGTAAAAACCGGAAGGCCCGATATCCTGGCCACTATTTACAAAGCTCCGGGTAAAACAATGATTGCCATTGCCTCCTGGGCTGCTGGTCCGGCAAGGATTTCACTCGATATTGACTGGAAAGCACTGGGTATCGATCCCGCAAAAGCCAGATTCACCCTGCCTGCGGTTAAAGGTTTCCAGGAAGCGGGTCAATTGAAAGTGGGCGATTCGTTTACGGTGCCGACCGGGAAAGGACTTGTCATCATTGTCTCTTCGGCTGATTGATGAATTGAGATTCGAATTCAGAATTTCGAATTCCGAAGTAACAGATTCATGTATTGGTACAATGGCTATTCTTGAATTTTTCACTTTAGAACTCAGAATTCTTCATTCGAATCTTTAACTTCATTCTGCTGGATACCCTTATTAGTTGCCACAGGCATTAGTCTTGCAGACTGCAAAATGGATTCTCTTATTAATTGCCACTAGCTTTAGCTAGTGGATTGCAATGATAATCAGGATATTATGGCCTTTAGGCCAAATCATTTCTACCCAAATTGGAATTGAATAATTTTAGAGAAATTTGTATTCAAGAAATTGGACTAAAGCCCATAAATCATTGTTATTCAATTTGATCCACTAGCTAAAGCTAGTGGCAATTGATATGGTGTACCCAGCTAGTTGAAGCTATTGGCACATTGGCACATTGAAAAATTGGCACATTGAAGAAACCTGCCAAATCTCCTTGTTTTGAGGCTCCAATGGTGTAATTTTGCACCTTGAATTACCTCAAATAACTAACGTGATGAAAATTTCAAAAATCAAAGCAATCGAAATCCTCGACTCCAGGGGAAATCCAACTGTAGAAGCCAATATAAAATTAGAAGATGGTACCACCGCACGTGCTATGGTCCCCAGCGGGGCATCCACTGGCGAACGCGAAGCCTGCGAACTGCGCGACGGCGATAAGAAACGTTACGGCGGTAAGGGAGTGCTGAAAGCTGTTGAAAATGTTAACAAAACTATCGCTGAAGCTGTTGAAGGCAAATGTTTCGTTAACCAGCGCTCCCTGGATTATTTCCTGATCGATCTGGATGGAACCAATAACAAGGCAAACCTTGGAGCAAACGCCATTCTGGCCGTTTCGATGGCTTTTGCAAGAGCAAATGCCCTCAGCGCAAAAACCCCTCTTTATCAATACCTCGGAGGCCTCAATGCTCACCTGCTGCCTGTTCCCTGCATGAATATCATCAATGGCGGATCACATGCTGATAATAACGTAGATTTTCAGGAGTTTATGATCGCTCCACATGGAGCACCTTCTTTCAAGGAAGCTATCCGCATGGGTGCCGAAGTTTTTCACACCCTGAAATCGATTTTGAAAGCCAAAGGTTATAGCACAGGTGTTGGAGATGAAGGCGGTTTTGCACCTAACCTGAAATCGAACGACGAAGCTGTTGAGGTAATTCTGGAAGCAATTGTTAAAGCCGGCTATAAGCCAGGTGATGAGATTAGTATCTCTCTCGACCCTGCTGCCAGCGAGCTTTGGGAAGATGGTAAATACAAAATGTTTAAAAGCAACGGTAAACTGATGACCAGCGATGAACTGATCCAGCTTTGGGAAAACTGGGTACGTCAGTATCCAATCGTTTTGCTCGAAGATGGTTTAGCTGAAAACGACTGGACCGGATGGCAGAATCTGACCAAATCACTCGGAAATAAAATCGAGCTGGTTGGCGACGACCTTTTCTGCACCAACAAGGCTATCCTTGCCGAAGGGATCAAAAAGGGCGTAGCTAACTCGGTTCTGATCAAACTGAACCAGATCGGTACTGTTACCGAAACCCTTGAAACCATTGAACTGGCCTATAGGAATAAATATAATGCATTTGTTTCTCACCGCAGTGGTGAAACGATCGATACCTTTATCTCGGATCTTACGGTTGCGGTGAATGCCGGTCACCTGAAAACAGGCAGTGCCTGCCGCGGCGAGCGTGTGGAGAAATTCAACCAGCTTATGCGGATTGAAAACGAACTGGGCACCGGAGGTCATTTTGCCGGGAAAAGTGCATTCATCAACGGGTAAACTCTAAAAAGACGCAAATATGCGTCCCTACGGTCTATTTCTTTTTACAGACGGTACTGAGCCCGAAAGGAAGGTACGCCGGACAGGTGCCTATCCAACTCGTTAGCAGGAAGATTCCTGCCAGAACCAGCAAAACGATTGCCAGGGCTCCCTTAATGACGTCCGTGAAGAACAGAACAGCAATCGCTGCGGCCACTATCAATCGGATGATACGGTCGGCTTTCCCCATGTTAAGTTTCATAGATATGATTTTTATTAGTTGAATTAATTTCTCAGAAAGGTATAAAAAAATCTTCAATTTGTCTCAACCGGTCGATTGGATAGCCGGAATCACCGGCAATCCCATGCAACAAATATTCCATGCCCAGTTCTTCGTATTTCGCGATTCCCAAACCGTGATACGGTTCTAAGTCTATCTCCACAAGCCCGAGCTTTTTCAATAGCAGGATGACGTCATTGATATTCTGATCGGTATCGGTTATTCCCGGGATCAGGGGAAAACGAATAATGATCCGTTTTTTCTGCGTGGAGAGGTAGGTGAGGTTTTCCAGAATTAGCTGGTTGGATTTTCCGGTGTATTTTCTGTGTTTTTCAGGGTCGATGATCTTAATATCAAACAGAAACAAATCCACTAGCGGGATAATTTCCTTGAGAACAGCCTGACTGCAGTAGCCACAGGTTTCAATGGCAGTATGGATCCCTGCCTTTTTGCATTTCCGAAGAATTTTGCCCAGAAATTCCGGTTGAGATAAAGGCTCACCGCCGGTAAAAGTTACCCCTCCGCCGGAATTCCGGTAAAAGGCCGAATCCTTACCGATTATTTTGATAAGTTTCTCAGCACTGATGGTATATCCGGTCAGATTTAAGGTCCCGTGATTACAGGCGTCAAGACACGATTTTTTTAGACAGGTGGTGCATTGGACGAAATCAATCTTTACCGATTCATCAAGCGGGGTGATGCCCTGGTAAGGACAAACGTTTACGCATTGGAAGCAGGCTTTGCATTTGAAATCCACATAACGGATCTGTTCATCCGGGGAATGGGATTCCGGATTGCAGCACCAGAGGCACCGGAGCGGACAGCCTTTGAAAAATACCAATGTCCGGATGCCCGGCCCGTCATGGACCCCGAAATGCTGAATATCGAAAAGCCTTCCCTGCTGCATTTCTAAAAATTATGTTCCGTTCTGCAGATAACCTGATCCTGGAGGGCTTTGCTCATCTCAACCCAATAGGCGGAAAATCCTGCAACCCGAACAACGAGCCCCCGATAGTTTTCGGGATTTTTCTGGGCATCGCGCAACATGTTCGAATCCACCACATTGAATTGAACATGAAATCCCGGATTTTCGAAGTATGTTTTGATCAGCGCTAGCAAATTATTCGAACCATTCTCACCACGAAGTGCTGAAGGATGGAACTTCAGGTTTAACAGTCCCCCTCTGATCCGGGTATGATCAACCTTTGAGGATGAACGGATTACCGCCGTTGGCCCCATGATGTCGGTTCCGGGATACGGTGAGGTCACGCCATCTGCCAAAGGCTCGCCTTTAAGCCGACCGTCGGGGAATGCCTCACAAACCTTCCCGAATGGCACCGGGGTTGAGATGGCAAGCATGGAAGGATCGTAGGGGTAACCCAGATAATTGTTCTGTCCCCGCACCCAATCGCAGTATTCACCAAAAAGATCCAGGAAAATGGGATCGATATATTCGTCATCATTGCCCCAGTGAGGCACTTGAAGTGCCTTCCGGCGAAGGGCCTCAAAACCGTGCCAGTTATTGCGGATGGCTTCCTGAAGGTCCGTGAATGAGCAAACCGGTTCATCAAAACAAAGTCTTTTAATAACGGCGAGGGAATTTGCCACGTTCACCAATCCTGAAGAGAGCGTGGTGATGGATTGATTAAGAATGGCACCGCCGTTATCCATATTCTGGCCCCGTTTAATGCAATCCCTGACGAATATGCTGCAGAAAATCAGTGGTACGGTATACCGGTGAGCCAGCATCACGTAATTCCAGTATTGCTGCCAATTACGCACCGCCGCATGCATGATATCGAGGTAATATTGCCGGATATCCTCATAAGTGTTTAGTTTCCGACCTTCGAACATACGGATACCGGTAACAGGATCCACTCCGGCATTAAGAGCCAGGTCGATAATTTTACCGTGATTAACGAAGCCGGCCTGAACAATCCCATACGACATCCCCTGAAGCGTAGGCTCGGTACAACCCCCCATGGCACTGTACTTCCTGATCACTTCAACCGGCAGATGACTGGTATCGGATTCATGCTTAATATAGGTTTTCTGATTAAAGAAGGCCGGGTATCCCACCCCTGTTTTAACACATTCTGCCGCTTTCATCAGGAATGCTTTATCCAGCCGGTCGTCATACCACACCGAAAGTGTTGGCTGTGTCATCTGCATATTGATCTGTGCCTGAAGGATCGCCATTGAGATCTCGTTGCTGGCGGGTTGGTTGTTTTCATCTGCACCGCCAAGAATCAGGTTCTGATAGAGGTTACCGTGGCCTAATCCTTGCCAGCTCAAACTGGCGATGTATTCAATCTGGGTCATTTTAACGAAAAGCTCTTCAAAAAGCGCCACGGCATCTTCGAAACGGGCATTTTTATCTGCCGCAAACCAGGGAAACAGAACCATATCGAGCCGGCCCGGAGAATAACCCAGGTGCGATCCTTCCAGATGACCGAGCAGATAGGTAAACCAAAAAGATTGAATGGCTTCGCGGAAGTTCCGCGGAGGCTCCATGGGTACGCGATTGCAGATCTCAGCCATCTCGAGCAACTCACTTCTCCTTTTTGGATTGGGTTCTGCCTCTGCCAGCCGTAATGCCTCATCTGCATAATTCATGGCAAAACGGATTGCGCCTTTCAGCACGGTGACCGCACTTCGCCAGAAATTCAGTTTACCCGATTCAACTATGTTTTCCGGCTGAAAATCCCGTATCAGCTGTTCAATCTCTTGAATGATTGCCAGATATCCCTTATTAAGTGCCATCTCATAATACAGGATCAGGCGTCCTTCCGGACAAGGCTCGTGTGGAGCGGTGTACAGCCCGATTTTCCATCCATTTTCAATGAACCCGGCCTGATTAAAATGGGTTTTCCAAAGGCTGTTCCCCTGATCCATAAAGTTTTTCCCCTCCCAGTATTCACAGACCTCCATGAACTCGGCCAGTTCAGGCTCGCTA
>QYQM01000148.1 GCA_007280905.1 Porphyromonadaceae bacterium
TCAATAATTACTACCTCGAAATTTGAATACGTTTGGGCAGCCATACTCTCAAGCAGTTCAGCCAGTTCTCCAGGCCGGTTATAAACCGGAACGATGAATGAGTAAAAGCGTTCCATCAGGGTTTCGTGGCAATATATAAAATTTCATCAGGTGCCAGGCGGTAGCGGTTGATCATTGCGGCGCTGAACCCATCTGAAACCAGGCGTTCCTCCACGATAAAGCCGCACTCCCGCAGCCGTCTGGGATAATCGCGGCCGTAAACTCTAACATGGTCTTTCTGACCGAAATATTTCTCACGCTGCCGGGAGTTTGTTATAGAAGGATCCTCAAAGGTCGATTCCCTGTCCGGTTCAAGCGGAACCTGCAGGATTGCAAAGCCGTCGGGCCTCAGAACACGCAGGAATTCAGACATAACCCTACGGTCATCAGTCACATGTTCCAATACATGATTGCAGAGGATCATATCGAAGGAATTTTCCTTAAAAGGAATCTCATGCAGGTCGAAGTGGAAATCAGCGATCGGTGACTTCAGGTCGGCGGTGACATAATCAATGTGGCTGTAATGCTTAAACCGATTGTAAAAACATTGCTCGGGTGCAACATGGAGGAGTCTCCTGGGTTTTGTCATAAAATCAGACTGGTTCTGAAGATAGAGCCAGATCAAACGATGGCGTTCGAGCGAAAGGCAGGTTGGGCATAAAACATTAGACCTGGAGTTCACGCCGTAAGGAAGAAATTTCCGGAAGGTGGATCCGCAGACGGGACATTCTACCGAGTTTCCCCTGAGCAGTGGTTTGAAAAGCCCCATAAAGAGATAGCTGATCCGGATAAGAAATGGCCTGGAAAAAATTCGCAGTGCCCAACGAATCAGCGCTTTCATATCTCCTCGGCAATCAGGTATTTATTCCGGTCGGGTGCTGTCCGTGAAACCAGCTCAGCCAGAAAACCGGTCAGGAACAATTGAAAACCGATGATCACGGCCATGAGCGCCAGATAAAACAAAGGTTGGGCAGTTATTTCCCTTGGAACAATATGGTGGGTGATATCATGAATCTTAATCCCAATGAGCCAAGCTGTTACAATGGCCCCAAAGAGCATCATCAGCATTCCGAGTGAACCGAAAAGATGCATGGGTTTTTTGGCGAACCGGGTGATAAAGCTGACCGTCAATAAATCGAGTGCTCCGGTAAATAATCGACCTATTCCATACTTTGTTTTTCCATATTTCCGCTCCTGATGAGCAACGATTTTCTCACCTATCCGGCCGAATCCTGAACGTTTAGCCAAAATGGGAGTATACCGGTGCATGTCACCGAATACTTCGATGCTTTTAACCACTTCATTGCGATAAGCCTTCAGCCCGCAGTTGAAGTCATGAATTTTGATTCCACTGTTAAGCCTCGCCACAAAATTGAAAAATTTCGATGGCCAGCGTTTTGAAACCGGATCCCTTCTCTTTTTTTTCCATCCCGATATGAGGTCGAACCCTTCGGTGCGGATCATTTTTAACAGTCCGGGAATTTCATCCGGGCTATCCTGCATATCGGCATCCATCGTGATCACCACCTCACCTCTGGCGAGGCTGAATCCGCATTGCAGCGCCGCTGCCTTTCCGTAATTCTGTTGAAAACGGACACCCCTCAAATGAGTATAGCGGGATGATAAATCACGGATAACTGCCCAGGATTTATCCTGGCTGCCATCATCAACGAGAATAATTTCGTATGATAACTTCTCTTTCTCCACTACCCGGTTGATCCATTGCAGCAGTTCAGGCAACGAATCAGCTTCATTATACAGAGGAATGATTATAGATAGATCCATGGTACCGGCTGTTAAAAGTCTATTCTTTTTCCGGGTTCTCAATTTCCGACATTGCCCGTTGGTAGGGGTCGCCCTCCTTGCGAATAAATATGGAAACGATCAGGGATAGGATGACTCCGACAAATGTTGTTCCGATAATCACCGAGAAGAATTGCATTCCGGGGCCACGCAGTTTTGCAGCAAAACTCATCGCTGCCGACACTTGTTCCTCTGTAAATCCGCGCTTGTAATACTCCTCTTCCATAATATCCAGCATTCGCCCCACAGCCGTTGGATCAATCCATTTCAGATAGATCACATTATAAAAGGCATAGATGACAGAAGCAAAAAACATAAAAAGGATTCCGGCGCTAAGTGCTTGACCATAACGAATATACCCGCCATTATAATGATCTCTCCAGTTTTTTAAGCAGAAATAAAGTACCCCGAAATAGGCAGCATAATTAATCCATTGCATCCACTTTGCACCCTCAAGGCCAAGAATCCATACCAAAACGGCAAAGATGATAACAACCAGAGCGATAATCAGTCCATAAGTCATGGCTGGTCGAAGAATTGAAGGACGATTGGATTCCATGGTGAATAATTGGATTTACATCGGGTAAATATAGCGTGAAAATCTCTCAACTGGAAAATATTTGCTATCTTTGCAGCAGGGTAAGTCTTATACGGCCAGCTCCCGCCGAACTCCCCCAGGGCCGGAAGGCAGCAAGGGTACGCGGTTGTAGCGGCGCGATATAAGTAGCTTACCCTTCTTTTTTTATCTGCAGATTCCTACCTTTGCTCCATGTCATTCAAAAACCCAATGAAAACGTCAATCAGGATACTGCTGGCAATTACCCTGTTCTCACTTCTTTTTCTCAGCGGTTGCTTCGAAAAACCCATAATCAACTACCCTGAAGGTCATTTTTCTGACACGGTTTTGAACCTTTCTGCCGTGAACAGTATATATGACGATTATAATTCATCAGGCCCCCCTACAATTCTTCTTTCATTGCCGCTCGTATTTTCTTCAAACCGGAATACGGAAGGGAAAAAGTATGATCTGATTGGTTATGAACTTTATATTGCTTTCAACCAAACCAGCGGGGATCTGATGCTGAGTGCTTTTGAAGGACAGGCCTATCCTTACAACTACCTTACTGGCCTTGCCAATACAACCTACGATGAGTTCGGGCCCTTCACTTCCTATCTCGGCGGGCAGGAATATATGTTTCTGTTTGCCAGTAACCGGACCGGCAACATGGAAATTTACTTTTCCTATTACAATGATGGCAGCTTCGGAGGAATATCCCCGATCAACCCGGCACCTGCCCGTCTGAAAGGATTAAACACACCGCAATATGATGCTTATGCCACGATGAATGTCACTCTTAAACAAGTGATCTTTGCATCAAACCGTGATGGAAGTCTCGACCTTTACCGTGTCCGTATTCCCGATAACACTGATTACCTGGTTTGGGCAAAAGCTGATACCCTCTATGAAGCAGAAAAAGTTGCGATCCTGAATTCTGATGCCGACGACATGTTTCCCTCTATCAATGGCAACCTGTTGGTTTTTTCATCCAAAAGGAGCGGTGGATTTGGCGGTTATGACCTGTATTACTCAGTGCATAACGGTGTTGAGTGGGGACAACCGGTCAATTTCGGGCCATCCATCAATACCCAATATGACGAATACCGCCCGGTTACCTTCCAGGCAGATTATTTTACGAACAACCTGATGCTCTTTTCTTCTGACCGTCCCGGCGGTAAGGGGGGAGTCGACCTTTATTATGTTGGCATACCTAAAACTTTAGAATGACTTTGTAAGGGCAACTTGCACGTGCCCATCATTAACATCTTACCTTATGAAATTCTTTATTGACACTGCAAACCTTGACCAGATCCGTGAAGCTCAGGATCTTGGAATTCTGGATGGAGTAACAACAAATCCCTCTCTGATGGCCAAAGAAGGAATCAGGGGAAAAGAAAACATCCTGCAACATTACCTGAATATTTGCGAGATCGTCAAGGGTGATGTCAGTGCCGAAGTCATAGCAACCGATTATGAAGGCATGATTGCAGAAGGCAAGGAACTGTCATTGCTTCATTCCCAGATCGTTGTAAAAATACCCATGATAAAAGAGGGAATTAAAGCGATCAAGTACTTTTCCCGCCAGGAGATCCGTACCAATTGCACGTTGGTTTTTTCGCTCGGACAGGCATTGCTGGCAGCAAAAGCAGGAGCAGCCTATGTTTCCCCATTTATCGGCAGGCTCGATGATGTATCAACCGATGGAGTTGAGCTGATCCGCAGCATTGTCGACCTATTCCACTATTATGGGTTTGAAACACAAGTGCTTGCAGCCTCGATCCGCTCTTCCATGCATATCATTCGATGTGCAGAAGCAGGTGCAGATGTTGTCACATGCCCCCTGCAATCCATCCTGGGATTGATCGAGCATCCGCTTACAACCATCGGACTTGAGAAATTCCTGTCCGACTATCGGAAACTGAATTCCTGATGATCAGGAAGATATATCCCGGAAATCCAAACCCGAAAGAGATCGATATGGTTGTGGAGATTCTGAAGGACGGAGGGGTAATCATATATCCTACAGATACGGTTTATGGATTGGGGTGTGATATAACAAAAGGCAAGGCGATCGAGCGGGTAGCCCAAATCAAAGGATTAAGACCCGACAAAACTAATTTTTCATTTATTGTATACGATCTGAGTCATTTGGCTGATTATACTAAACCGTTTGATAATCAGATATATAAACTTATGAGGCGAAACCTGCCGGGGCCGTTTACCTTTATTTTAGAAGCCAGTAACAACGTTCCAAAAATCCTGAAAAGTAAAAAGAAAACGGTCGGGATACGTATTCCCGACAATCCGATAATCCTGGAGATTATCCGTGTTCTGGGGAATCCCATACTGACCACATCGGTTCACAGCGGTGATGTTATTCTCGATTATACCACGGATCCGGAACTGATTCACGAGGATATGGGACACCTGGTTGACCTGGTAATTGATGGGGGGTTTGGGAATAATGTACCCTCTACTATTGTTGATTGCACCGGGCCTGAGATCAAAATTGTGCGCCAGGGGCTGGGAACACTGGAATGGTAATCAGGTCAGCTGGAAATCTGAATTCCGGCATAACGCACCATCAACATTAATCCGGTTCCGGTCAGCATCCGTTTTATTTTTCGCGGATCGGGGTTTTCACAATAAGATCTGATCGTGAAAAAGATAAGATAATAAAGAACCAGGTCGGGCCAGATCAGCCCGTCGGGTTTGACCAGATTCCCCGGCAGATTACCCAACCATCCGGCACCATTCATAACCATCCCGATTAATGCATCCATTCCCTTGCATAACAATGGGATAGATAGTCCCGCAAAATCCAGGACAGTAATGACCAGGCCAATATAAAAGCCGGAAACCATCAGGGGAAGCAAAATGACGTTTCCGATCAGGAAATAGAGGGGAAACCAGCCGAACCAGAATAGCAGGACCGGAATGATCAGGCATTGTGCTGCGAGGGAAATAGCAATGGTACCCGCAAAGTACCTGGCCAAACGATTATATTTCAACAATATCGGATTAAAAACCGGGTTCCAGATAAAAATTCCTGCCACAGCAAGATAGGACAATTGGGCACCGGCACTAAAAACGGTGTATGGATCAATCAGGCAATGAATAATTGCGGTGCTGGTCAATATCTCAAGTCCCGGTGTACCTCGCCTGCCTATTTTGGAAAATTCAAAAAGAGTGATCATCCCTGCAGACCGCAGAGCCGAGGGGCTGAAACCGGTAACGCCCGCATACAGCCAAACCACACACAAACTCAGTATGGACCTGAATTTGGCCCCTAAGAATCCAACCCTCCTCAATAACCATGATATAATAAAATAGATGATCCCCACGTGCAGTCCGGAAACGGAAAGAACATGAATGATCCCGGCCCGTGAAAAATCAGTTATGGTTGAATTCGCAACATCACGGCGGTCCCCGAGGATCATAGCTTTAATCAACGAACGGCTTGGTTCTGAAAGAGCTATCCGGTCGATACGATCTGAAAGCGTTTGCTGCCATTGCCCGAAAAAACCCAAAAGTGATGGCACGCGGCTTGGTCTGACCAGCTTCCCATGACCGGGTAAAAGCCTTGCCTCATAACTGACTCCCCTCGACAGCCAATACCGTTTGGGAATAAAGCCGTTCCTGGATGGCTTTGAGGAGACTGCCGAAATGATAATCGGTCCGAATTGCCAAATGTCCCCCGGATGGTAAATAACCGACCGATCCGGCCTCACCAGCAAAACCATCCTGCCTGTCCTCCTTTCCCATATGGTACCGTTACGTTCCTGCTTTACGCGTATCACCAGCTGCCCCATCTTTTCGGTAACCTCGCGGTAGCTGACCACCTTTGCGGTGATTTCCGACTGGCCCGACCGGCTTTCGCCTGGCAGAAACCTATTGGTCGACACTAATATCCATCCTGCCAGGAAGAAACAACAAAATCCCGCAAGAATTGAAAACACCTCATAACGACTGATTCCGAACCAGTTTGGCTTCCAAAGCAATGACGCCGATACAGCAATCAGCAATGGAATCAAATAGTTTAGAAGGTGCCCATCAGGAATACCACATGAGGACAATATGCCCGTGATCAGCCCGGTTAAACAAATCAGGATTTCAACACCCATAAAAAAGCGCCTATCGGAAAGAATAGACGCTTTTTTTACCCTCAGCTGGAAAAATTACCGCGAATTCTTTTCATCCCACTGTTTTATGAGTTCCTCAATAGGTTTTCCCATATTTTCTATTGATGCCCTGGCATCCTTAACCAATATATGATCGGGATATTTGTCGATAAATTCCTGATAACGGGCTCTGGCCTGGTCATACTGGTTCATCTGATTTTCAAGGATAAAGGCCTGCAGAAAAATGCAATACGGTCTTTTATTGAATTTGGGGTACGAGAGCAGAATCCGGTTGTAATACTCAATTGCCATCCCCGACTGGTCAAGGTTCATGGCTATTTCGGCCCCTTTGAACAAGAATTCAGCTGAAATCGTATCCTTAGGCCAGGCATTTGCATAATCGGTATAGGCTTGTATCATCTCCATTCCGGTTTTTTGATCCGGGATCGTTGCAGTTGAATCCCCGAAGATTTTTGCTTCATTAGCCGTAATCCGGTCGATCGCTTTTTTCTTCTCCGAATTCACCCCGCAACCAGCTATCAGAATAACTGACAAGACGAGCAGTATGATTTTATTGAATCGCATATTTTATTTTTTTAAAGGGAAAACCATTTTATACTTAACAGCCACCTTGCCTTTGGAAATATCTCTCAGCTTACTTTTCAGCAATGTCTTTCTCAGCGGATTAACCAAATCAGGGAACATTATCCCGTCGAGATGATCATATTCATGCTGGATAATGCGTGCCGCCATGCCTTCATACCACTCATCGACAGGGGAGAAATTCTCATTTACATAACGGATATGAATTTTCCCCGGCCGCAATATGTCCTCATGTATATTGGGTATGCTCAGGCAACCTTCTTCAATAATTTCCTCCTCGCCCCCCTTTTCAACGATATGGGCATTAATAAATACTTTCTTGAAATCCGCCAGAGAAGGTTCATGTTCAGCATAAATACGGGCATCCAGAACAAACAGCCTGATCGGCAAGCCGACCTGGGGAGCTGCCAGGCCCACTCCATCAGCGGCCTTCATAGTTTCAAACATATTTTCGACCAATTCACTTAGCCCTTCATGATCAGGCGTTATTTCGACAGCGATTTTTCGCAGCACCGGAGATCCGAATGCATAAACCGGTAATATCATAATTGTCTTTCTCGCTCATTCTTTTTTTGTTGCAACCAGGATTCAAGAATAATCGCTGCACTCACTGCATCGATATTGCCTTTATCCCTTCGGTCTGATTTTGATGAGCCTCCATCAATCATGGATTGCAAAGCCATTTTGGAGGTAAACCTTTCATCAACCCAAAAGACCGGAATATCCGGGAACTTTTTCATTAAGCCCTTGGCAAATGCCTGCACCAGCGGGGCGGATTCAGAAGGCTGGAAATTCATTTGACGGGGAAATCCGATAACAAACCCTTCAACCAATTCTTTCCGGATGTAATTTTCAAGGTAATCATAAATGCTGTAGGACTCCACCGTGCCCAAAACACCTGCAATCCGCTGCTCAGGATCAGTTACTGCCAATCCCGTCCGTTTCCGGCCATAATCTATTCCAATGAGTCGTCCCATCCGCAATTTGCCTGCAAATATAAAATAATTCCATCCATCGCTGATGAATACCTTGACATATGCCAATATAACATAACGATCAATTTTTATCTTTGTTCATTATCAACATGATCTAATTAATTCAAGGCTTATGAAAGATCCAAAATCAAAGGTGATGGAGATGCTGCAAAAGCACCCTAAAGTTTTTTCCAATATCGCGCGAATTGAGATGATTCGAGCTGCTGCAGAGCGGCGTGAAGCGATGGTTACCGAATCAGGTGCATTAGCGACATGGACAGCTCCTGAGTCGACTGGTCGCAGTCCGAAGGACACTTATATGGTAAAAAGGGCATCGAGTGCAAACAATATCGATTGGGCAGCCCCGAACAATCTTCCTATCGATGAAGAAACTTTTGATCAGATATTTACGGATGCGGTTGTGATGCTGAATGCTACCGACCAGTTATACGAAACCGACCGGGTTATCGGGGCTGACAGCAAGTATGCGCTTCCCGTTAAAGTAGTTACATACAGGGCTTTGCACACCCTGTTTATCGACAACATGTTCAGGCCGGTACCCGCCGATATTAAAATGAGTTGCTTTGCCGATAATGGATTTCTCCTGCTCGCCCTGCCATTTCATAAACTCGATAGTGATAAATATGAAGGGAAATTAAGGAAGCTTCCAAATGGAAAGACATCTGACCTGATTGTGGCCATGGATTATGACCGCCGGATCGGGATGGTAATCGGTTCAGCCTATATGGGAAGTATGAAGAAGATGCTCTTCACCGTGATGAATTATCTACTTCCGCTCAGAGGGATTCTTCCCCTACACTGTTCAGCAAACGAAGGCGATAAGGGCGATTCCGCATTGCTTCTTGGTCTATCCGGTACCGGCAAAACCACCTTGTCAGCCGATCCCGCACGGGCACTCCTTGGTGATGATGAGCATGGCTGGAGTGATGATGGTATCGCAAACTTTGAGTTTGGATGTTACGCTAAAATGATCGATATCAACCCTAAAAAAGAGCCTGATATATATGACGCTGTGATGCATAAGGCTGATTATCAGAATCATGGTGCGATGGTTGAAAATGCCATGGTTTACCCTGATGGCCGGTTTGATTTCTACGACAACCGTTTTACGGAAAATTCAAGGGCTTCATTTCCTTTGAGTTACCTGAAAAACATTAAACCATCCTCTGTAGCCGGGCATCCAAAAACAATTCTCTTTCTTACAGCAGATGCCTATGGCGTTCTGCCCCCGGTTTCGCGGCTGAATAAAGAGCAGGCCATGCTATGGTTTATGATGGGATACACCTCTAAACTAGCCGGAACTGAGACAGGTGTGACAGAACCACAGGTGGCATTCTCCAGGTTTTTCGGGGCTCCTTTTATGCCCTGCAAACCTCATATTTATGCTACTATGCTCAGTAACAAAATGGAACAGTTCCAAACCTGTGTTTTCCTGATCAATACAGGATGGAGTGGCGGCGGATACGGGGTTGGTAAGCGAATTGACCTGACACTGACTCGCCGTATGGTCAATGCTGCACTGAACGGGGAGCTCGATACCGTTCATTACACGGAAGACCTATTGCTTCACCTGCAGGTTCCGGTCAGTTGTCCGGGTGTTCCTCCGGAAATACTGAATCCGGTGAATACCTGGGCTTACCATGAGGCTTATCGTAGTGCCGCCGACAAACTAGCCAAGCAATTCAGTGATCATTTCGACAAAGCTTATGGAAGCAACAATCTGCCGGAAAGCATGGTCAGCCAGTGCCCGGGGAAATAAAATACATTTTGCAGATGCTGTGTAGAGACGCATAATTATGCGTCTCTACGTGCGTCCTGCCGAATGTTCACCTCACCCCTATAAATTGCTAAACCCCGATCTCCTGGAGGAAATCGGGGTTTTTGCAACTTTAACCGGATAACTCAATTTAGATAACATTATGACAGAAAACCGTGGTTTTCTGTTGGCCCACACCTATTTTCGGTGCGGATATAGAGAATAGAAAATCTTAAATCAGAACACACTTTTTGTCACTCTTCAAATGTCAGAACTATTTTACTCATTACCAAATGTTTTTTGGAATATTTTGTTAAAAAAAAACGCGGTGTAGAGACGGATCATGATCCGTCTCTACATTTGCACGATTATGCGTCTCTAAATCAATGTATTTAGACGCATTTATGCGTCTCTACAATTTCGAGAAATCCATCGAGGCCAGTCTCTGATAGCTGCGGAATCTCCACTTTGCATTTTCCTCGGCAGAAGTGAA
>QYQM01000114.1 GCA_007280905.1 Porphyromonadaceae bacterium
TCGAAGCGTTGTCATCCCGGCGAAGGCCGGGACCCCGTTACGCTACTCCGAGTTCCATTAACAACTAACCATTTGACAATGAAAAAAATACTCTTCCTCACACTAATTCTCCTGGCGACCTGCATGTTCGTCAACGGACAAACCATTACCCCTGCTCCTGCTCCAGAGAAAGGTGCCAAGGCCTTCAAAGGCTATTTCAATATTACCGACATGGGCCTTCTGGTTGGCTCGACTCAGAACCGGCACCCTGCCCCGTTTTCTTTCATGACCACCAATGGGTATCATATCTCGGAACAACTTTCTCTTGGATTGGGTATCGGGGTGGAATTCCTGGCGGGAAGCTATATGCCCATAGTACTGGATGCCAGATACTATTTACGGAACACCGGCTTTTCACCGTTTTTCAGTCTCTACGGAGGGTATACCCTGGTGCTGGATGATGAAGGAGCCAATGGAATAGGCTATACAACTGACGTCTACTGGCCTTATCCAGATTATCAACCCTATCTGGCTAAAGGCGGATGGCTTTTAAATCCGGGTTTCGGCATCCGGAATATGTTTGGAGAAAACTTTGGAATCATATTCTCGGTAGGCTATCGCGTTCAGAGATTATACTTTACAGCTGGCGAACAAAGGAAACTTACGGTTGACTATAATCGTCTGGCAGTGAAAATCGGTATTATTTTCAGGTAACAAAGCAAAAACTTTAATCACAATGAAAAAACTTACATTCTATATTTTCCTGCTCCTCGTTGCCATGTCTTCGGGTTGCAAGGATAAGTTTACCGAGATATTTACCGCCAACAGTCCGATCTACATGAGCTATGAAGATCTCAGACTGGCGGTTAAACAATCGGCCGCTACAGACCTGGTCAATCCCGGTAAAATTTACTTCAAAGATCAATTTATCTTCATTGTTGAAGAAATGAAAGGGATCCATGTTTTTGATAATACCGATCCCGCAAACCCTATAAATCAAACTTTTGTTGAAGTACCCGGAAATGCCGATATCGCTATAAAAGGAGACATTTTGTATGCCGACAGCTACATCGACATGGTTGCGATTGATATTTCAGATCTGACCGCGATTAAAGAAGTCGGGAGGGTCCAGAAAGTACTTCCTTACACCCTGCCTCCTTACGATGACAAATATCCGATGGCCCGGATAGATGAAGAAAAAGGCGTGGTAACTGGTTGGGAAATCAAGGAGGTTAAACAGGAAATCGTAACCAATTATTATCCGGTATATTGGCAGGGAGGATTTAACAAATATACCGATGCATCACCGGGGACCAGCACAGGCGGCGTTAGTCCAAACGGTGTCGGTATCGGTGGATCGATGGCCCGGTTCGGGATTTACGAAAATACCTTGTATGCGGTTGATAATACCACACTTCATATTTTCTCGATTACCGTTCCCAAAACCCCGGTATTTAAAAAAGATTTCAATGCCGGTTGGGGTATTGAAACCATGTTTACCGTAGGCGAAAATATGTTCCTGGGGTCGCAGAGCGGCATGAGAATTTATGACATTTCCATTCCAAATTCCCCTCTGTACATCACCGACTTCTGGCACATGACCGGTTGTGATCCGGTAGTGGTTAGCGGAAACTTTGCCTATATTACCCTTCGCGGCGGGAACAACTGCGGCAATAATGTGAATCAGCTGGTAGTTGTTTCTATCGAGAATATCCTAAAACCGGTGGAATTGAAAACCTATCCTATGGAAGGACCGTATGGCCTGGGCATTGACAATAATATTCTGTTTATCTGCGACGGGGATGCCGGATTGAAAGTTTATGACGTATCAGATCCCATGAACATTAACAAACATCTGTTGGCGCAGTATCCTGATATACTGACTTATGATGTTATACCGATCAATGGGTTATTGATCATGATTGGTGACGATGGATTATATCAATATGATTACGAGAACGTTAAGGATATAAAATTCCTGAGTAAGATCGGGGTGAAATAAAACGACGCAGTAGGCAGTTGGCAGTTGGCAGTTGGCTCCCAAGGGCATACAGGGTAAGGGATGGGGTTCCGGCCTTCCGGGATGACACTTCTCCGTAGTGAAGTTAGTGACGATCTTGTCTTCTTTAGCCGTTGGCGAGGTGGCCTCATTGGTAAATCGTTCCAATCCTTCAATGGCCAGGGAATAGATGGTAGCGAACATAATCGAAATAAAGAAACCGGTGATTACGATAGAATAAATCGCAGTATACCCGGTAGATAACATTGATATTAGGATCATGAGTCCGGCCAATGAGGCAAACCAACCCACAGACGGCCGGGGTTAACCTTAATCAGGATTCCGGCACCCAATAAACGACCGACCATCAGGCCCAGAAACATCAATCCGGAAATGCCGGAATCCCCAGGCATTGTGTTTGCCACCGGTCAATATCGCCTCCGCATCACCATGGTTGGTACCATCGGTAGGATTGGCCGGCATATTGGCAATTGTTTCCAGAACAGCCAGGGAGATAAACAGGACACCCAGTATGAGGTAAAACCAGGTTATGCCGTGAAAAGGATCATCCGCAAAAAGTTTCAAAATAAAACCTCCGGCAATATAGGCGGCCATGAAAGCCCCAATGGCTCCCAGCCCTTGAGAAAGATTGATCCGGCTGGCAGCCCTCCCCGGTACACCTAAGGCCCTGACATAGGGGTTACAGGCAATTTGCAGAAACGTGACACCGGAAAAAACCACGAACGTACCCAAAAGAAATAATGGAAAAGAAAGGCTCAAGGCCGAAGGGATGAAGATTAAAAGGCCAAACCCGGCTATTAAAGCTCCCAAGGCAATCAGCAAATTATTCAGGTTCCAGATGAAACCCCACATGAAGAAGAGAAAATTTACAAGGAAAAGGGGGTAAAGGATTTCTCTGGTTTTCGGATAGTTAATTACTGATTGTGCCATTTTAAAGGTTTTTTCGTTGAATAAGAGTTTCTAAATATGTCGGTTATGAGTCGCATCATGGAAAACTCAAAAAAACCAGCCATCGGAGGGGGCGAGGTGCACCCTGCGGGAATTTATTCAGGCGTTCCACCAATTTGGAATAACCCGATTTAATTGCATGATGATGTGCCACTTACTTTTTGGTTTAGGAATAATTGTTTCCAAAAATATAGTCTTTAAGATTATTCCAAAAAATTAACTTTGCAAAGTTGCAGCCGATAACCGATAACCGATAACCTTCTTCATGCTCGAGCCCGTCCTTTACATTGGAATCGCCCAATCCCTGTTCGCAGGGATCATTATTGCAACCAGAAGACCTCAAATCCTGGCTGACCGGTATCTGGCGGCCTGGTTATTCATTATTGCCATCGAAATGATATTGGCAATGGTTAAGCTTACCTGGCTGGAGCATCTGCCTTATGAAATTCCCTTCCTGGTTATTCCGCTGGTATACGGACCATTGTTATTTCTATATGTCAGAACGCTGATTACGGAAGAGCCAAAATGGAACTGGACCGATCTGGCTCATTTCGCTCCGTTTATACTGTTTCTGGGTCTGGCATTTCTGTTCCGGTCCGGTCCGGATGAAACCAGCTCTTTACCGGTTTGGGCACACCCCGGACGTTTTGCAAAACTGATTTACGAGCTTCTGGTCTTTGCCTCTTTTACCACCTACAGCATAATCGTTTACGTTCTCCTCACCCGCCACCGGAAAGCGATCCGTGAAGAATTCTCTTTCAGCTCAGGCAAGATCACACTCACCTGGCTCCTGTTTGTTTCCATTACGGTTTATGCTTCATACCTACTCACATTTCTTTCAGCCGGAATTCAAATGCTGGTCATTCATCTGCCTTTTGATCCAAAGATCTTCTCCTTTACCGGGCTAACCCTTTTCTCCTTTGCTTTTAGCTTTTACGGTCACCGGCAAGCACAGATTTTTTCGAGTGCTGGAGGTCCAAAGAACCCGATGGAAGAAGAATCTGTAAATTCAATCAAGTATGCAAAATCCGGACTGCGCGGTGAGGATCTCCGTAAACTTGTTCACGCAATGGATGACCTGATGGATCGTAAAAAGCTTTTCCTTAACCCAGAGCTCTCACTTGCGGAAGTTTCAGAGGAACTTCTGATACCCAAGCATCATTTGACTCAAGCCATGAATACGGAGCTGGGCAAGAATTTTTATGCTTATATCAACGATCTCCGGGTAAAAAAATTTATAGAAATGGTGGTTGATCCCAAATATAAAGACTATACTTTTCTGGCTATCGCTTTCGAATGCGGATTCAATTCGAAATCAACATTCAACTCCGTGTTCAAACGAATCACAAGTTTTACGCCCTCTGAGTATCTTCATTCACTTGGCCGTCCGGCTTGATTCACAATCTGTTGAGCGTGCATTCCACTTAGTCTGTACGTCCTGATTTAATAGCCCGTTCCAATAGGGCGACAGCATCTTCATACTCCTCTATTTTTGAGAATAAAAGGGTCATGAAGAAGGTATTTTCCTTTATAATAATTGTTTCCTGCTGTTTTCGTCTGTCGGCTCAGGATGCATCCCAATCCGGACTGGCGATCTCCGGTTATACGCGTTCAACCGGTTTTTTTGGAATCATTAACCATGAGGAGCCAACTCAGAAAAGCCTTTATAATGAGACTTCTCTGAAACTGAAAGCAAAAACCGGAAATTGGGGTCAAGCCTATACAGATGTCAGGTTCAGGGTGGGAACAGAATATGGAACTGAATTTTCGACCATGGATATCCGGGAGGCTTACCTCGATCTTTATCTGGGCAAGCTTGACTTCCGCATAGGCAAGCAGATATCCCCCTGGGGCCGTGCCGACGGATGGAACCCGACCGATAATCTTACCCCCTCCAATTACTTTGTCAGATCGCCCGACCATGATGATATGCGTATCGGAAATTACCGTATCCGCGGGCAGTACAATCCACGGGATTGGCTGAAACTCGAGGCCGACATTGCACCGTGGTACACCCCGTCTGTTTACCGGTTCGACCTGGTTAATATGCCCTCCTTTGTAACAATAGGTTCACCGGCGCATCCAGGGTTTAAGTGGAATAAAAGTTCTGTTGCCGCCAAGCTGGATCTTGTATTTTCGGATATTGAAGGTTCTGTTTCCTGGTTCAAAGGATATGATCCCCTGCCGGCTCTCAAGCCCGGAGTGCTTCCTGCACCGCCGTTCTCGGATTTCAAGATCAAATTACTGCAGGTACCTTTCCGTCAGCAAATTATCGGAGCCGATTTTGCATCGGTGATCTTCGGTACCGGCATCCGCGGGGAGATTGCCTATAAAATCCCGGAGCAAGGCGATACCATCGATCCGATGATACCAAATTCTGAAATCCAGTGGGTTATCAGCATCGACCGTGAGCTGGGCCCCTGCCGGATCATTGCCGGGTATATGGGAAAGTATGTATTTGATTTTATACCGGCTGACCCCCCTCAAACCTTTGATCCGGCTATGATTTCCAATCCTGAAGTCTGGCCCATGCTCGGCCCTTTGCTTGCCAGCCAGATCGGATATTACAATCGCATTCTCTATGATCAGACTCATGAATGGAGCCATTCAGTATTATTCCGGCCATCAGTATCACTTTTTCATGAAACCCTCGACGTTGAAATATCAACGTTGTACAATCTTACAACGGAAGAATATTTGCTCTATCCGAAAGTTACTTACCACCTGACCGACGGATTGCTGGCAACCACGGGTTACCAGTTTTACCATGGCGGTGATAACACCCGGTTCAGTTGGATCAAAGATGCATTTAACGGACCATTTTTTGAGTTCAGGCTAACTTTTTAGACAATGAAAGCTGCAGGTATTTTATTGGTAATCTGCTTGTTATTCTCATTTTCACAGGAAGAGACAACATTGGATATCGAAATCACCAACATTCGTAATCATAATGGTGTCATTCTGTTATCTGTATATACCGGACCGGAGCAATATCCCTATCATCCTGTCAGAACCTATGTAGTAAAAAAGGATTCTCTAACTAAAGGCATTATTCATACTTCAATAAAAGATCTGAGTCCCGGTGAGTATGGACTTTGCCTCCTGGATGACGAAAATCGGTCGGGCCAGATGGAAAATAACGTGTTTGGTGTTCCGATGGAAGGATTCGGATTTGCCAACAATGTGAAACCGTTCCTGAAAAGGCCCGATTATGATCGCATCCTTTTTAAATTATTTCCGGGAATAAACCGTATGCAACTGATTATCAGATACTAAAATTAATGAATATATCTCACTTTATTTTTCGTTTCAGATGGCCGATCGTGATCATCTCCTGGACCATTTCGATTGGCTTTGCCTTGGCAATTCCAAAGATCAAAATCGATCCGGATGTAAAAGCCCTGATTCCCAATACGATGCCATCAAAGGTGAACACTGACAAAATTGAAGAGATTTTCGGAGGTAGCGACATGATCATGGTGTTAATGGGCAATAACGACATCCTTGCTGATTCCTCGCTCGAAAGATTACAGAATATAGATAATAGCTTCCATCGGCTACCTCAAATTGAGCGAACCCTATCGGTTTTCAGCCTGAAGTCGATCAAGGGATCAGAAGGTGCCATGCTGGTAACTCCGGCATTATCCTATATCCCGCATACACTGGAACAAAGGGAGATTATCAGAAAAGAACTTTCTGATAATGAATTAATAATGGGGACGGTTGTTTCCAAAGATTTTAAACTGGCGGCAGTTATCGGAACCATCCAAAGCGGTTCCGACAATAAAGTTCTCCTCGATTCCGTAAAGGCAATTGTTTCGAGATATCCTGGTGGTGAAAAGATCTATTACGGAGGCTTTCCGGTTGTCAAACAATCAATTACCGACAATATTGTAAAGGACCTGAAGGTATTGCTGCCAATGGCCATTATACTGATGCTGGTTATTCTGGCACTATCCTTCCGCGACTATAAAGGGGTGGTACTTCCCTTGTCAGTGGTTCTCATGTCGATGCTGGTTTCGGTAGGCCTGATCCCGTTGATTGGATGGAAATTTGCCCTGGTGACGGTTCTGTTACCCGTAATGATGATTGCCATCGGGAATAATTACGGGATTTACCTGGTCAATCGATATCTGGAGATACTCAAACGGGAACCCGGTATAAAAAAGACCAGTCTGATGACCAAGTTATCGAATGCCTTGAGCCGGCCCATTTTATTGTGCGCCCTAACTACCATAGCCGGAGTTTTGGCTTTGCTTACCCATATCATCGTACCGGCAAGGGAAGTTGGGGTTTTAGCCGCTATCGGGATAACCTGGGCGCTCATATTGAGCCTGACTTATATTCCGGCTGCTCTGTCGATCCTTCCACGCTCAAAAACAAGGATCAAAAACCACAAACCTCATATCACCCCGCTCGAGCATTTCCTGTTCCGGTCAGGAGTGGTCATTTCCAGCAAACCGAAAACCATATTATTGATAGCCGGCCTGATTACGCTGATCATCGGAATCGGAGTTGTTAAAATAAGGGTTGAAGGGAACACCGTAAATTTTTTCAGCAGCAAGGATCCGGTCAGGATAACTTCGAACCTGATTGACAAGCATTTCGGCGGATCCCAGTCCATTTCAATCCAATTTGCCGGAGATATTAAGGATCCGAAGATCCTGAACCGGATGCTCTATTATGAAGAAGCGATCAAAAAAGAAAAGGGTGTGGGTCAGGTGATGTCCGTAGCTTCCGTAATCCGGTTAATGAGTAAATCGCTTTTAGACCCTAAAGACCACGGCTACAATGCTATACCTGATATACGCGACGGAGTTGCCCAGTTCATCGAATTATACAGCATGAGTGGCGACCCTTCGGATTTTGAACAATTGGTTGATTTTAACTATGAGAATGCACAGCTCCTGGTACGGATTAATGATGCATCAAGCGACAACGTGCTCAGGCTGGCAAAATTCATCCTTAAAATCACGGCGAATGATCAGTCCATTGCCAGGATAGGCGGGGTTGGGCTGGTATCTGCCGAAATGACAAACAGTCTGGTTACCGGACAATGGAGATCCACCGCGCTTGCGATGATTGTCGTTTGCTTCCTGGTTGGCCTGATATTCCGCAAGCGATCGGCAGCGTTTATTGTTTTGGTTCCGCTGGGAATGGCTTGCATCGTTCTTTTCGGAATCATGGGTTGGGGAGGGATTCCTTTTGATCCGGCCACCACCCTGATTACTTCAGTTATGATCGGTTGCGGCGTTGATTATACCGTTCAGTTTCTCTGGCGCCAGCGTGACGAGATGGCCGCCGGATTATCTCCTGGAAGGGCAGTGGTTAAAACATTGTATACAACGGGAAAAGCGATCAGTTTCAATGCCTTTGCGGTAATGATCGGCTTCACGCCACTGATTTTCAGCTCATTCAGCCCGATTCGCTTTTTCGGGGTTATGATGGTGGCCTCTATTTTCGCGTGCCTGATCGGGGCACTCGTGGTGATACCCGCGTTGACGCTCATATTGAAGCCAAAATTTCTAATAGAGAAGACTGTAAGACTTTAAGACGTAAAGACTATAAGACAAGAAGACGAAAAGAAAGAAAAGAAATGAAAACAATAAACATTATTCTGGTGTGCATGGCCTTAGGAAGCGCTGCGTTGGCTCAAAATATCTCGGATCCGAAGGAGGTCATGAAGAAATCGCGTGATCAATCCAAACTGAGTGGGATGGAAGCCAAAACGACTCTGGAGATCAATGATGGCAAGGGTAACCAGCGCATCAGGGAAACCACCATGGTATCCAGGATTTTCCCGGATGGAACTGAGAAACGGACCATTCTTTTCCTTTCACCGACGGATGTTAAAGGTACCGGCATTCTTATCTATGATTATGAAGGTAAGGATGATAATATGTGGATTTACATGCCGGCCCTTCGAAAATCCAGAAAAATAGTGTCATCTGAAAAGAGCAGGAATTTCATGGGTTCAGAATTCTCCAACTCGGATCTGACGGTTGGGAACCTGGATGATTTTAGCTATGCAATGGATGGAACCGAAATGGTTGATCAGCAGGCTTGTTGGAAAATCAAGGTTACCCCGGCCACCTCTAATATAGCCACCGACTATGGGATATCCTCTAAAACCGTCTGGATCAGTCAGAAGGATTTTATGCCCAGAAAAACGGTATTCATGGATCCGGAAGGCAAACCCTGGAAGGAATTGACCTATTCCGGCATTAAAATGATGGATCCGAAATCAGGCAAATACTTTATTTCACAAATGGAGATTAAGAACCTGAAAAATGGCCGGTTCAGCAAGATGAATATGACTCAAATGTCATTTAATCCGGCAGTTAAAGAAGAATATTTCACTTTGTCATATATCGAAAAGCAATGACTATTAAAGAATTGAGCGAATATGGCATTATCTTTGCATTAAGGCATTTAAGTTAAAACCTTATGAAGGCATTAAATCAAAACCGGTACCTGAACAGAAGGAAACTCTTTCGTACCATCTTCGGGGTTTTCAGTTTGTCGGGGATCATGTTTGCTTTTCAGGCCTGTTATGGCACCCCCCAGGATTTCGGCCAGGATGTCCTGATCAAAGGGAAGGTTACTTCAGCCGCTAATAAGGCAATTATATCCGGGATCAAAGTATTGGTCAATCAATCAGGTCAATACGCCCAATCTGCTGCCGACGGCACTTTTTCTATTTATTGCGAAAGGATGCCCGAGTACAATTTTATCTTTTCGGATACTGATGGAGCACAAAACGGACAGTATCAGGTTTGTGATACGACCGTTCAATTAGCTGATCAGGCAGAGAACCTTACCGTTAACGTTGAATTGAAATAATCGATTGGGAGGTTCATTATCACTTCGTCAACGGTTTCTTCTTGAGTGGTTTCGCCGATTCAGGAAGAATGAAACGATTTTGCATCCGCTCCGGTATCTATTCTGGGAATGTACGTTACGCTTCAACCTGTCGTGCCGGCATTCATATCGGGTCAATATTAGCTGATGGCGGCATCTCTGCCTGTCCGAATATCGACCGGAATCTCGTCCAGGGCAATATTTACCGGGATGATTTCAATGAAATCTGGGAAAATAGGTTTTTGCCTTTCCGGAATCGAACCTGGACGAAAATAAACGAATGCTTGGGTTGCGACCAATACCGTTATTGTGAAGGTAACGGGATACATTGGTGGGACTATGAAGGGCAGAAGATGTATGGGTGTAACTTTCAAAAGGTTCAGAGCAGCGTCAAGGGGTCCCGGCAGTAAGTTTTCGTTTAGCGTCAAGGGGTCTCCAAGAGCCTACGCGGTTAGTGACGAGGTCCCGGCCTTCGCCGGGATGACACTTCTCCGAGGAGAATTGTTTTCCGCGTCACGTGTCACGAATCTTCCGTCA
>QYQM01000055.1 GCA_007280905.1 Porphyromonadaceae bacterium
GTAAAATACAAAGATGAACCATCGTGGAAACTGGCCTCCGACGAAACATTCTGGGAGGGAATCCGCAACGGGTACCGCCTTAAGCCCGATTACATCAATCTCGAGAATGGCTACTACTGTTTCATGCCCCAGGAAACGCTCGAGAACTTTATCGATCATGTTCGGGAGGTGAATTACCAGGGTTCTTACTATATGCGTACCGTCCAGTTCGATAATAAAAAGAAGGTGGCCGCAAAGCTTGCAGAGGTTGTGGGTTGTCCGGCCGATGAGCTGGTTATCACCCGCAATACCACCGAATCGCTCGACATGGTGATTGGCGGGCTCGACTGGAAGCCCGGCGATGAGGCTGTAATGGCCGAGCAGGATTACGGCGCCATGCTCGAAATGTTCAAACAGGTATCCAGGAGATTTGGTGTTGTGAACAAAATAGTATCGGTGCCCCTGCACCCCGCGTCGGATAAGGAGATCGTGGATCTCTATGCAAATGCCATTACCGAAAGAACACGTTTACTGATGGTTTGCCACATCATCAACATCACCGGTCAGATTCTGCCTATCCGCAAAATCTGCGACATGGCGCACAGCAAAGGTGTTCAGGTGATGGTGGATGGCGCCCACGCCGTCGCTCATTTCCGGTTCTCCATGCCCGATCTGAACTGCGACTATTATGGATCCAGTCTGCACAAATGGCTGAGTACCCCGCTGGGTGCAGGATTGCTGTGGGTTAAAAAGGAGAATATCGGTAAAGTGTGGCCTCTGCTCGCGGAGGGCGACCGGCCCATGGACGATATATCCCGCCTCAACCACATCGGCACTCATCCCGCACCCACCGACCTGGCAATCTCCGATGCGATCGATTTTTACCGGATGGTCGGTCCGGAACGCAAGGAACAGCGGCTGAGGTACCTTCAAACCTACTGGACCAGCAAAGTCAGGACGCTTCCGCATGTCATCCTGAATACCCCGGCCGATCCCGCCCGCTCATGCGGTATTGCCAATGTGGGCATAAAAGGGATGAAGCCGGCTGACCTGGCCGATATGCTGCTCAAGAAATACAAGATCTACACAGTTCCCATCGACGGCGCGGGTGTTCATGGCTGCCGGATCACGCCGAATATCTATACCACCCCGCAGGAGCTTGATGTATTGGTAGAAGCGCTGAAGAACGCTATGTAGAGACGCATAATTATGCGTCCCTACGAATCGAAAGGACGAATCTGTATTGGTCTTCAACCTTTGTAACTTTATATTATTGTTTTTTTCATTTCCCTTAAAAGTAAGCATCTATACTTATAACAAACATGCCGTCATTTCGTATACTTGTATTACATTGAATGGTTAGCATTTTATTAGAGCCGGAAATGAGTGTCCAAAGCATTAAAATCGAATTAATTGAATGGTTAACTTCTTTGCAGGATGAAGAAACCATCCTTTATCTCAAAACTTTAAAGGATTCCAGAACTTCTGGCAGGGATTGGTGGAAAGATCTTTCCGAAGAACAAAAGCATTCCATTTGCAGGGGCGTCGAAGACAGCAATGAAGGCAGATACCTCTCAAATGAAGAAGCAAAGAAAAAACTTGGCCTCTGAATTACGGATTCTATGAACGCTTGAGGCTGGTTGAAAATATGATTCCGGCGCCGGATCTCGCTGCGAATCAGAGAAAAAGCATAATTCCCTTTACCAGTACAGAGTAAACTATCCCGGTCATAGGAGTTCAAAGTGTAGTGTCACACGGCATTTCAAGTTATTATAATATACTGATAATAAGATTTTTGTAAAATTGAGCTGTCAAACTCTGGAGCAAAGTTATTTCTAAACCTCAAAGATTTGTACTCTCAGGGGGATGACCGGTGTCCGATAAAATGGTTTCACCAATCATAATTATATTCCTCGATCCAGCGACGGAAAGCCTCTCCCTGGGCAGTGTGGTAAGTTTTAAGGCGATAATCAAACCATTTTTTATCCTTGCAGACATTTTTTATTTCTTCCAGCTCTTCTTCCAGGATAAATCCTTGGTTATGAATAAATTCAAATAGTTTATAAATCGCGGACAGTATCTTTTTAATCTCGGGCATATTCGGAGACGATGTTTTTCGGATGTACCAGTTGCCCAGGAAAGTCTTAATGGTTGTTTCATTAACCTCCAGCATAGATTGTTCATCAGCATAAACAAACAGATAATGCATTGCAAAGAATACACTGTACCGGAGGTGCCTGTCAATAAGTTCCTCAGATAACCCTTTGTTCTTCAGGTATTTTTCAAACTCTTCGAAAATAGCATTCGAGTTTTCCCATTGGGCATCCCGGGCTTCTTGGGAATTATCCTCCTGGATACAGTTGAAGTTTTCTTCAGTCAGGTTCATATCAGTCATTTTGCCGAAAGTTATAGAATATTTGGTCCCTGGTCTTGGAAGTTGGAAATGACTTATACCGATCTGCTTATGCAGCTTAGTTTTGAATCTTAGCCGCTGCAGGAGAATTCTTAATAAATACAACGTATTGAAAGTAATCAGTGGTATGAAATCCGTTTAAATATCCAAGGATAAACCACCTTGATTTTTGGAATGGGGACAGGTCTTTATTCAGACTGATCAGTGATATGTTATCATCCCAAAGTTTTGTAGGTATATTCCAATTATTTGAAAACGGCCAATTTATACTTCCTTTTGTATCCGGGAGTATTATTGATAATAAAGTTGTATTTACTGGGGCACGGGTCTTACTCTTGGCATATTTCATTACAATTGATACGATTGATAATTGGGGATCGGATTTTTTTATTCTGGAGCTGAAACTTTCGAATCCTTTTGTTTTTTCCAGGTAACAATGGTTGGAACCAAAATAGGCAAATGCTTTATTTTTTTTAAAATCAAGGTCCTGATTCCTGATTTTAAAGTTGTCGAACATCAGGACTTCACGAACATCCAAAAAATTAGTCAACTCGCTTATCCATGAAGATGTTATGTTTCTCAATGTATACTGATAAGCAAAGTATGATGAGTCAAGGCAATTAACGTATTTCGATTTGTCATTGAGCAAATCAGCATAAAGCTGTTCGTAGATATGGAGTAATCTATCAGTATTTTTAATTGGTTTGTTAACAAACTTATTGCCAACACGGGGTAATTCCAGACATTGAACATGTTCTAATAATAAGGATCTTAAGAATCGGGATGAAAAAATATTATTTTGAGTATAATCTAATGCTACAACTTTTATTCTGTCCTTCGGGTCCAGGTTCTGGTTGTATTTGTATAATTTACAGAAGAAATCAAACAGGTTTTGATTATTATTAAAACCTCCCCTAAAACTCTCAAAACTAATATTCAGGAGTTCCTCATTTCCGGTTTCAAGGTATTTGTTTAAATAGAATTCAGCAGGATAGCCGGATTCAATCAAAAAGTATCTAAATTTCACTTTTTCATGAATATGTTTAAACAATATCCATAATGCATCATAGGAGTATTTTATCCCGTGGGCTTCTCCAAGCCAGTAAATATCCTTTTCGTAAAATGTCGAATCAAACACTAAATCCCAGTTGATGAGGGAGTCTTGTAGGTTTATCCTGTTGGTTATTAGATAATTTAACTTAATTGTATCAGTTTTATAAGTGGTTTGAGGAACCGCTGAGGTGAGGTGCAATCCAAATAAAAGGAAGGTAATTAATCTTTTAAGCATTGGGCAACTTGTTAAAATGGATATAATGATTGTTCATACCAATCGGGTCTAAAGTCAATTGATCTCAAGCCCTAAAATTAATAAATGTTATCTTATATTCGGTTTCTTGGTCATTCCAGCCCCCTTCTGGTCACCTTTTTCCCCATCTTTAAAGAAAATTTTGTTTATGAGATTAATTACCCTGATACCTTTGCTGATGCTTGGTTTATTTCCTCAGGGCTCCTTCGCCAAAAAGAGTCAACCACAAAAGCTTACCGTTGAAAACCTGATCGATCCCATCGGAATAGATGTACCGGCTCCCCGCTTCAAATGGCAGATAAAAGATACCCGTCAGGGTGCTCTCCAGCAAGCTTACCGGATCAGGATGGGGACTGATTCTGTGGCAATTGCGCACAAGAAAGGCGGATACTGGGATACCGGAATTGTTCAGGGCAGTCAGATGCAGATTTTGTTTAACGGTAAAAAACCTCTATCACCATTCATTCGTTATTACTGGACTGTTCAGGTTTGGGATCAACATGGAAAGAAAAGCCACATATCCCGCGTGGCCAGCTTCGAAACCGGCATGATGGAGATAAAAAACTGGCAGGGTTCCTGGATCTCCGATTCAAAGGATATGCACTTTAAACCAGCTCCTTACTTCAGAAAAGTTATTAAACCAATCGCAAAAATCAAGGCCGCCCGGGCCTATATCACCGCTGCAGGACTATTTGAACTCTCGATCAACGGCAACCGTGTCGGAAACCATCGCCTTGATCCGATGTATACCCGGTTTGATAGGCGGAATCTATATGTCACTTTTGATGTAACTGCAATGGTTCGGTCGGATTCCATTGCCATTGGTGTGCTGCTCGGAAACGGCTGGTACAATCATCAATCCACGGCCGTCTGGAATTTCGACCAGGCACACTGGCGCAACCGGCCCCGTTTACTGCTAAACCTGCGCCTGACTTATGAGGATGGCACGGTGGAAACCATCTCCTCGGGCCCCGATTGGAAAACCTCGACAGGTACGGTCGTTTTTAACAGCATCTACACCGGTGAGCACTACGATGCCCGTCTCGAACAGAAGGGATGGAATTCCCCGGGTTTCAACGATGCAGCATGGGAACAGGCGATTTCAGTTCCGGCACCTTCTGAAAATATTGTTTCACAAGCTCTTGAGCCTATCCGGAATGTAGAAGAAATTCAGGCAAAGAGCATGCGGAAAATCGATAACCAGACTTACCTGTTCGACCTCGGACGAAATATTGCAGGCGTCAGCCGGCTGACGGTAAAAGGTCAGAAGGGTACCGTAATACGGTTAAAACATGCCGAACTGCTGGATAGCACCGGTATGGCCGATCAGTCCAATATCGATGTCCATTACCGCCCTGTTGGCGACTCGGATCCGTTTCAAACCGATATTTTTATCCTGAAAGGCGAAGGTGAAGAGACCTTTAGTCCACGGTTTAACTACAAGGGGTTTCAATACGTGGAGGTCAGGAGCGATAAGCCCATCAGCTTGTCAAAGAAGAGTTTATCCGGATATTTTATGCATAGCGATGTCGCGGTTGCAGGCCGTATAAATTGCTCAAATCCACTCATCAACAAGATCTGGGCTGCTACTAATGCCTCCTATTTGTCCAACCTCTTCGGGTACCCTACCGATTGTCCACAGCGTGAAAAGAACGGCTGGACCGGCGATGCCCAGATCGCTATTGAAACCGGATTGTTCAATTTCGATGGAATCACGGTTTATGAAAAGTGGCTGGCCGACCACCGCGATGAACAGCAGACTGATGGCGTACTGCCTTCCATTGTACCTACAGCCGGGTGGGGATATTCATGGGGCAACGGTCCCGACTGGACCAGCACAATAGCGATAATTCCCTGGAACATTTACCTTTTTTATGGTGATTCGCAGTTGCTGACCGATTGCTATGAGAATATAAAACGATACGTCGATCATATAACCGATATCAGCAAGGATGGACTAACAGATTGGGGTTTAGGAGATTGGATCCCGGTAAAGTCCGCAACACCGAAAGAATTCACCTCCTCCATCTATTATTATACCGATGCCCTGATTTTATCAAAAGCGGCAAAATTCCTGGGCCGTGATCAGGATCAAGACAAATACCTGTCGCTGTCGAAGAAAATTGCCGATGCCATTAATGCCAAATATCTGAATAGAGAAACCGGTATTTACGGAGAAGGCTTTCAAACGGAATTAAGCACTGCGCTTTTTTGGGGAATCGTGCCTGCGGAAATACGTTCGAAAGTGGCCGAAAATCTTAAAAACCGGGTGATTGCCGATAACAATCATATCGATGTGGGATTGCTCGGGACCAAAGCCATCCTGAATGCTTTGAGCGAGAATGGTTATGCTGATCTGGCCTATACACTGGCCTCGCAGGAGACATTCCCCTCCTGGGGAAACTGGATCCGGAACGGAGCCACCACCTTGTTCGAGAACTGGCCGGTGAATGCTAAATCCGATATTTCCCGCAATCATATCATGTTCGGCGAGATCAGTGCCTGGTTTTATAAAGCGCTTGGGGGGATCAGGCCCGACCCCGATCAGCCGGGATTTAAAAATGTAATCCTGGAACCTCATTTTGTTTCCGGGCTCACTCATTTTGAAGCCAGCCATAACGGACCTTATGGAAAAATTGTATCCTCCTGGAAAAGAGACAATAACAAAATCATTTACACAACGGTTATCCCGCCAAACAGCACGGCAACCCTCCGACTGGAGAACGGGAAAGTAGTGAAGCTGGGAGCGGGGAGGCATGAGGTGATGGTGGAGTGAGTTTAAGACTTTGAGACTTTGAAACCATAAGACCATAAGACTGTAAGACGTTGAGATAGGGTTACTTATTGTACCTTTGGTTATCCCCGGCTTTCGCCGGGATGACACTTCTTCGAGGATAGTTCAACAGATCGAAGTTGTTAATTGTCCGGCATTCCGCTATCTTCGTGAGTTAATATTAGTTCTATGGCTTTACTGGAAGAGTTTGAAAAACACGGAAATTTCCTTTTCAAATACAGAGGGATTTTGCCGCTCATTATTTTGTTGACCGGCCTGGGTGCATTTATACAGACTGAAATGAATTCGACCGGTTTTCAAGATCCTGACCTGAAAGAAATATTTCGTTTTTTCTGCTTATTTGTCTGTTTTATCGGTTTTGGAATTCGTGTTTATACAGTAGGACATACTCCTAAAAATACCTCTGGAAGGAACACGGAAAGTCAACTTGCAGATGAATTAAATACCACTGGAATTTACTCAGTGGTAAGACATCCGCTTTATCTCGGCAATTTCTTTATGTGGCTGGGAGTGGCTTTGCTAACAGAAAATGTGTGGTTTACCGGGTTATTTATTTTCCTCTATTGGGTTTACTATGAGAGGATCATGTTTGCAGAGGAACAATTTTTGCGTAAGAAATTCAGAACTGTTTATCTGGAATGGGCAAAGGCCACCCCGGCTTTTATTGTTTCATTTAAAAACTGGATTCCTCCAAAAATGCCCTTTAGCTTGAAAAAAGTATTAAAAAAAGAAAAGAATGGATTTTTTGCGATTTTTTTAGTTTTTTTTCTATTTCAATGCACCGGAAATTTAATTAATGGTATAAATATTATTTCGCTGAACTGGCTTTTTTATGCAACAATCGTCAGCGGTGTTATCTATGTGTTTTTGAAAATTATTAAGAATGCCACGAATCTTCTGAAAGAAGAGGATCGATAAAAATAGTTGAACAAATGAAGTTGATCGAACGCATCAGATTAATATGCAGGACTTTAAAATACAAGAATAAAAATGACAAAGGTGGAATTGCATACCTGCTGTCAACTATTAGAGAAGGAGACACCGTATTTGATATTGGTGCCCACAAAGCCGGATATTTGTATTTCATGATCAAAAAAGCCGGCATTAAAGGCAATATATTTGCTTTTGAACCGCAAATATTACTCTATCAATATATTGTAAAATTAAAAAGACTTTTCAATTGGACCAATGTAACCATCGAACATTTAGCTCTTTCGGATAAAGCCGGACGGGTAAAACTGTATATCCCTTCAGACAGGAATAGTCAGGCATCGTCCCCGGGGGCATCGATCGTAAAACTTGACTATCCAGGCGGTATTGGTTCAACCGAAGAAGTTGATACAGAAACACTGGATTCTTACTGCACCCGGCACGGAATCCGGCCGGATTTTTTAAAAATCGATGTGGAGGGAAATGAGCTCAGAATTTTTAATGGCGGCCTTAGTACTCTCCGGAAATGCAAGCCAAAAATTCTGGTCGAGATCGAAGCCCGTCACGTGGGCCGCGATCAGGTTTATCAAACTATTGAGTTTCTGCAAAATATGGGCTATCAGGGATATTTCATTCAGGATATGAATTGGTTACCGGTATCATCCTTCAATTTCGATACCCACCAGAATCCTGGCAATAGGAAAATGTATTGCAATAATTTCATATTCGAGTAATTTTAATACCTTTGTAAAATATTGGTATTCAATATTATTCACTAACATTTATTCATGGAATTTTATTCGTTAAACATTATAGAACCGATTCTCAAATCATTACAAGAAGAAGGCTACACAACCCCAACACCCGTTCAGGAACAAGCTATACCGATCGTTTTACAGGGAACCGACCTCCTGGGATGCGCGCAAACAGGCACCGGGAAAACAGCAGCATTCGCTGTTCCGATACTTCAACTGCTTAGTGCTAACCGCACTAACGACAAAAGGAGAAAAATCAGAAGTTTGATAGTTACCCCTACGCGCGAACTCGCCATTCAAATCGATGAGAGTTTTAAAGCGTATGGAAGATATACCGGATTAACCTCCACCGTAGTTTTTGGAGGAGTGAATCAGAACCCGCAGACCTCAATATTGCAGCGGGGCGTGGATATCCTGGTAGCCACTCCGGGGAGATTGCTCGACCTGATGAACCAGGGATTTATCTCGCTGAAAGATATCCGGATATTTGTGCTGGATGAAGCCGATCGCATGCTGGATATGGGTTTTATCCATGATGTCAAGAAACTGTTGGCTGCCCTGCCTCATAAAAGGCAGTCGCTCTTTTTCTCCGCAACAATGCCGCCCGAAATCATAAAGCTTGCTGCCACTATTCTGCACAACCCATCTAAAGTGATGGTAACTCCATCTGCAACAACAGTGGATACCGTTCAACAATACATTTACTTTGTGGATAAGGGCAACAAAAATGCATTGCTGGTCGACGTGTTACAGGATTCCAAAATCAGGACCGCTCTGGTATTCACGCGTACCAAGCATGGGGCCGATAAAGTGGTTAAGGTTCTTCTCCGGAACCATATCAGAGCCGAGGCCATACATGGCAACAAGGGGCAAAATGCCCGGCAGAAAGCATTGTCCAATTTCAAGGGAAAAAGTACCAGGATACTCGTGGCCACCGATATTGCAGCGCGCGGTATCGATGTGGATGACATGGAATTTGTAATCAATTTCGAGATCCCTAATGTTCCGGAAACCTATGTGCACCGCATCGGCCGTACCGGCAGGGCAGGGGCAAACGGAACGGCTTATTCATTCTGCGATGCCGAAGAGAAAGCCTATCTGAAGGATATCGAAAAACTGATCTCGATCAGAATACCTGTCAGGGATAACCATCGTTTCCCGTTAATAGATCATCATCCGGTGAAAACACCGAAACAGGAGTTTCGCAGGCCTGCGTCCAGGCAAACTGCGGGCGTTGGAATTATTAAGAAAGCCCGGTATTAATTATTCGTATAAAATCGGATTCGTTTTCCAGTCCTGATCCTTGTTAAAGGCAAATCCGGTAACCCGGGGCCGTCTTTCCCGCAATCGCACCGATTCAATACCCAACAGCTTGCCGGTTGATCGCTGATCTTTACCAATCAGTTTTAGTTGAAGCGTATAATTACCGGGATCAGGCCAGAAGTCCAGCAGGTGATGCTCCCATTCATGAACGGTTTCATCATAAAGGTTCATCGGACTGCCCACTTTTATTCCATTCAGATAAGCCTGCCAGATGCCATAATCGGGGGCTTTGGTCACACTCAGCAGAAGTCGGGTAGGTTTCTTTTCAGATATGGTAAACGAAATTTCCAACGAGGCCTGGTCACTTTTGGGTACAAACAGAAGCTGACCCCCCATGTAAAACTCCAGATCTTCCTGAATCTGGGGATCACCGCCTTTGTAGGATTTGTTCGTTATCACGTCTTTTGCGGGAACAATGACATCGAGGTTTGGCAAAATACGTTCCTCTGCAGGCGGAGTCTGCCGCTGGCAGGTTGGGGTTCCGGTTTGATACCAATAGGCTACGGAAGAAACATCATCCTCCCTTTCATTCCAGCTATGGGCGCGACGTTCGATATTTTCATCCGGCGAAATCCACCCGTAATGCTCAATCGTCACTTTAATTTTGGTGTTAAATACAATCGGATCGGGAATGTGCCAGCGGAATGCCGAGGTATGTCCGCCAACAATTCCCCACTGATCGAAATATACAGTCCCGAAATAGGGCGTATTCACCCCGCTTTTGAGCCCCCAGGCGGATAAAAAGTAATCTTCGGTACCGGTTCCCCAGATGGATGCATCCTTTTCGCCATCGATATAAATCTTCTCGTCGCCTTCACCAAACCAGGATGGGCTCCGGGTACGCACGGCCATCACAGTTCCCACGTAATGGCCCTTGCCCTCGGTTTCCAGAATCAAATAATCATCGCCCGGCTTGCAGGGATACTCCTGCCGGTATTGGGCATAGAAATAGGGAGTTTCGTTGGGCAGTTTATCTTTTTTTATCCAGTCGATATTGTAATAAAGCAAATTGATGTTCTTTTCCTTGCTCTGATTGACAATCTCGATCCGGATAGATTTCCGGAAGGGCATCGGCCAGAAAGAGTTGTAAGAATCAGCATCTTCCACAATGATAGGCAGACTGATCACTTCCGACCGTTTTCCGAAGCAATTGGCAAAGAAATCGCCAAAGGGAACCTCAACACCGGGAACCTCGCTGCCGTCATAATAAATGCGAATGAGCATTTCCTGATGGGTAGCGGAACCATTGATTGCCCATGGATGCTTGCCCGGTGCGAGAAAAGTATACCACATGTGTGTGATCACTCCGGGTCCTTTAACATCCAGAACAACTTTGGATTTTCCCGCCATCACCCTGGAGTTATCGGCATTGTGGGAGATCGGTTTTCCAGTTGAATCCGTTTTGGTGGATGTTGCCCGCATGCTCCTGCCGTCGATAGGCCGGATCAGATCGGACAGGATGGCGCCGCCAACTACTCTGTCGGAGTGCTGCTGGCAGGAGTTGCCCAGAAGCACGAGGGCGACGACAAACAAAAGGGTGGTCAGGTTTTTCATATTGGGTTGAACGTTAAGAGGGTTAAGTGGGTAAAGAGGGTAAAGAACGTAAAGAAGGTTTAGAGGTTAGAGAGTCCCGCAATATTCTTTCAATATAGCACCAAAGCCAATAACTTAAAAAGGCATTATTTAGTTAAAAGATATTTCTCGCAAAGACCCCAAGACGCTATTAGTATAAACAATTTGGCGACTTTGCGCCTTTGCGAGAGAAAAGGAGTTATATAAGAGA
>QYQM01000075.1 GCA_007280905.1 Porphyromonadaceae bacterium
AACACTCCCAAGGGTTATAAAGTAGACCGTTTTGGATGCCCGTTGGATACTGATAAGGATGGTATCCCTGATAGTGAGGATGCTTGCCCGGATAAACCTGGTGTCGCTGAACTGAAAGGTTGTCCTTTTACTGTTCAAGCTATTATAGGCAAATACAATCTGTCGATGAAACCGGTTTATTTTGATTTCGACTCTTATAAACTGAAACCGGAAGGAATCGATGTTCTCGATAAACTTGCAAATGCTCTGTCCAACCATAATGACTTTGGTGTTCAGTTCGATGGATATGCTGACTATATAGGTACCGAAGAGTATAACCTCAAACTTTCCGAAAAACGTGCTAATTCGGCTAAGAGTTATATCATGAACAAAGGCATCACTGATAATCGGATAAGATTGCAGTATTTCGGAGAATCCAAGCCAGCTCAGGATAATAAAACCGTAGAAGGCCGCCGTCTCAACCGCAGAGTTGAATATAACCTGTTCGACATTGGCAAATAAGAATCTGAATCAGTGTTAACTGATAGACAATTAATTGTGAAAAATCCCTGCTTCGGCAGGGATTTTTTTTGCATCTTAGCTGCTTCATTTATAATAAATGCATTAAAATGAGAAGGTTATTCATTTCCTTGGCAATTATATTTTTCCCGGTTTGCTTGAAGTCCCAGGATCTGCAGTTGCAGGATTGTATCAGAGAAAGCCTGATTCACAATCCTTTGTCGGCCAATAAGGAATTGGCCATACAAATCGCTGAGGTAAAAAAAAGAATCATTAAGTCGGCATGGTTTCCCAGCCTTGACTTGAATGGACAAGCTACCTGGCAATCGGATGTTGTGGTTCTTAATCTTGATCTCCCCTTTCCTGTAAATTTCCCAAAGATCCCGAAAGATCAGTATAGAATTACAACAGATATCTCTCAGATAATCTACGACGGTGGGAATATTAAAAATCAACAAATCCTAGAAGATATCAATTCAGATCTTTCGGTTCAGGAATTGGAAATCAAGGAGTTTGAATTAAAACAAACTGTAGAGGACCTTTTTTTTGCCATTTTGGTGACTGAAAAAAGGGTTGAGGTACTGGACCTCATGGCTCAATCACTCAAACATACCATCAACCAGGTTGAATCGGGTGTAAAAAACGGGATTCTTAGCGAATCTGATCTCCCGGTTGTTCTCGCTGAACAAATCAAGATTGACCAGCAGCTGATCAGCCTCAAGGGACTTAAACTGCGTGCAGCCAATACGCTTGGGTTGTTAATGGGCAAGGAAATAACCCCGGAAACGCACTTTGTAGTTCCTGTAGACTTGAATGAAACATCACTAAAGGGGGAGAGACCGGAATTGCAGGTGTTTGAATTACAGGATAATATGCTTGAAGCGCGTAAAACACTTTTGAATGCCCAACTCAGGCCAAGGATAATGGCTTTTGGTCAGGCTGGTTATGGTAAACCCGGACTCAACTTTATGGGCGACAAGTGGGATCCTTATCTCCTGGTGGGGTTGAAAGGCACCTGGAATGTCTGGGATTGGGGAAAGGTTCAGCAACAAAAGGAAAGTCTAAGCCTGAATCAGCGGGTTATCGCTAACCAACAGGAATCTTTCACCATTCAAATCACCCAGGCTGAACAGAACCAACAATTGGTAATAAACGAGATCAATGCTCTGCTCCTGAAGGATGGTGAATTATTGAGCAACAGGGAGAAAGTTACCGTGGCTTACAGCAGCCGGCTGACCAATGGACTGATTACTGCAAGCCAGTTTATTAATGAATGGACCCGTGAACAAGAGGTCCGTATCAACCTGGAGGTTCGTAAGATCGAACTGATCAGTTCTGCATATAAATTATTGTCAATCAAGGGTAAATACTAAATTTATGAGATCAATAAGCCTTTGTTTTATTTTAGTTTTCGCATTATCCTGTTCACGGAAAGATACCGGATTTGATGCGATGGGACATTTTGAGGCAGATGAGTATATGCTAACAGCGGAATCCGGTGGAAGAATTATTAAACTGGACCTCAAAGAGGGAACCAAAGTTTACCGGGGAGATACAGTAGCTATTACCGATACAATTTCGGTATATCTACAGTTACAACAATCAAAGGCCCAACAAGCCGCCATCGAATCTAAAATCCCAGGAGTGAAAGCTCAGGGAAAGGTGGTTGAAACGGAAATTTCTGTTTTGAAAGCAGAAAAGGAACGATTTGAAAACCTCCTTACGGATAAGGCAACAAGCGGAAAATCCCTGGATGATATCGTACATCAGATTGACCTGGCAAATGCACGCAAAGGAACTTTTTCTGCACAAATTGCCAGTCTCCGCCAGGATGAAAATGTAATTGTGGCTCAGCAGAATATATTGGCCGACCAACTGCGGAAATGCAGAGTAATCTCTCCAGCCGATGGAGTTGTTATCAACTTGATTGCTAAATCTTCCGATTTGATGATTCCAGGTAAACCAATTTTGAAATTAGCTGATATTGAACAGATTATCCTCAAGGCTTATGTCAGCGAAGATCAATTGTCCAGGATCAAAATATCCGGTCAGGTAAAAGTAAGAATTGACGGCCCTGATGGAGGATTTCTGGAATATCCCGGCCAGATATTCTGGGTCTCTGATCAGGCTGAGTTTACCCCAAAAGTGATCCAGACAAAAAAGGAAAGGGTTAATCTCGTTTATGCAGTAAAAGTCAGGGTGAAAAATGACGGCAGAATCAAAATTGGGATGCCGGGCGAATTATTTCTGGTCAATGAATAGTCCGATTGTTGAATGCCGAAGCATTTCGAAAAAATATGGTGAAATACCCGCTTTAGTCAATTTTGATATAGATATTTCAGCAGGAGAGGTTTTCGGAATGATTGGCCCTGATGGCGCAGGAAAGACAACATTATTCCGCATCCTTTCAACCCTGATTTTACCCGACTCCGGAAGAGCAATGGTTTTAGGCCACGATGTCGTTAAAGATTATCGTTACATCAGAAAATCAATCGGTTTCATGCCCGGCCGGTTTTCCTTATACCAGGACCTGACAGTCGAAGAAAATCTAAAGTTTTACGCATCGGTTTTTGGTGTTAAAATTCGCGACAATTATCATCTCATCAAAGATATTTATAGTCCGCTGGAACCTTTCCGGTCACGAAGAGCCGGGAAACTGTCGGGAGGGATGAAACAAAAGCTTGCCTTATCTTGTGCCCTGATACATAAGCCCATGCTGCTGATCCTTGACGAGCCTACCACCGGAGTGGATGCCGTGTCGAGAAAAGAATTCTGGGACCACCTGGGTACATTGCAGACAGATGGGATGACCATTTTGGTATCGACACCCTATATGGACGAAGCACAGAGATGTGGACGCCTGGCCATGGTTCAGAAAGGCCACCTGTTAGATATCGGCAAGCCTGATGAGATCCGGTCTCGTTTTAATGGCACTTTGTTTCAGCTGACCTCTTCAGATCGCTATCAGGCATTATTAATATGCAGAAATTCAAAACAGATCAGTTCCGTCCATGCATTTGGTCAGACACTTCATTTGACCCTTGCTGACGGGGTTCAAACTGAGTTTGTTGAAAATTTGCTTATTGATCAAGGGATTGTTGAGGTAGTGATTCATGAGATTCCTCCCTCCATTGAAGATTGTTTCATGCAGTATTTGACTTAAAACCTATACCATGGAATCTGAAACAATCATCGAAGTGAGAGACCTGGTAAAACGATTTGGTAGTTTTATTGCCAATGATCATTTGAGCTTTACGGTTGCAAAGGGAGAGATTTTTGGATTTCTTGGTGCCAATGGGGCAGGCAAAACCACTGCAATCAGGATTCTCAGCGGGCTTTCCAGCCCTACATCCGGTTATGTATTTGTTGCAGGAATTGATGCCTCAAGGTATCCTGAACAGGTAAAAAAATCAATTGGGTACATGTGCCAAAGGTTCTCTTTATATGAAGATCTTACCGTTTTCGAAAATATCAGGTTATACGGCGGGGTTTATGGATTGACCCTAAAGGAAATTGTCCTTAGAAGCGATGAAATGCTGAGCCGACTTGGAATTACTGATTTGCGTGATCGGTTAATAAGATCTGTTCCATTGGGTTGGCGGCAAAAATTAGCCTTCTCGGTTGCGATCTTTCATCAGCCCAATATTGTATTTCTGGATGAACCGACGGGAGGGGTGGATCCAGTTACCCGCCGTCAGTTCTGGGACCTGATCTATGAGGCAAGTCGTGCTGGGATAACTGTTTTTGTGACCACTCATTACATGGATGAGGCTGAGTATTGTGACCGGGTATGTATCTTATCCGAAGGAAAAATCCAGGCTATTGGTAACCCGGTCGAGTTGAAAAGATCATTTAACGTTACCAGCATGGATGAGGTTTTTATTAAAGTGGCCAGAAATGCATAAAACTTGATTATGAGTAGATTTATCAGTCTGGTTAGGAAAGAATTCAACCACATCTTCCGTGACAGGAGAACTTTGCTGATCCTGTTCGGTATACCAATTATGCAGATCCTGATATTTGGTTATGTGGTAAACAGTGATTTTAAGAACATCGGAATAGCTGTTCTGGACCAAAGCGTCGATGCTCATACTCAAAAAATATTGAACAAAATTTTTTCTTCCGGCTATTTCAATTTCTCAGGCAACATTCAAAATGCACAGGGAATTTCTGATCAGTTTAAAACAGGTAAAGTCAAAGCTGTCCTGGTATTCGAATCTGAATTTGGAAAAAAACTGGATAATGGGCAATTAGCTAATATCCAAATAATAACGGATGCATCGGATCCTAATGTGGCCAATACTACTGTGGGATATGTTTCCGGAATCATACGGTCCTATCAGGGTGAATTGGCAGGCCAAACTGTTGTCCAGCTCATTGTGGAACCCCAATACCGAATGGTTTTTAATGAAAACCTGATCAGTGCGTATATGTTTGTTCCCGGAACCATGGCTTTGATTCTGATGCTGATTTCAGCATTGCTGACTTCTATTTCTGTGACCCGGGAAAAAGAATTGGGAACACTCGAGGTCATCCTGGTCAGCCCTTTACGGCCGGCACAGATAATTATTGGTAAAGTTGCACCTTATGTGTTACTTGCTTTTATCAATGGATTGGTAATCTTGTTATTAGGATATTTTATTTTTAATTTGCCGATATCCGGCAGTCTGGTTCTCCTCCTGGCTGAACTCTTGCTTTATATTACGTTGTCATTATCGCTGGGGATATTAATATCAACTATTGCAAAAAGTCAGCAAATAGCCATGTTTATGTCGTTGTTTGTGCTCATGCTGCCTACGGTTCTTTTATCCGGTTTTATTTTTCCGATCGAGAATATGCCGTTGATTCTTCAATGGATCAGTGCTATTCTGCCACCGAGATGGTTTATTATTATTCTTAAGGATATTATGCTAAAAGGAAATGGTCTGGCTTATGTATGGAATGAAACCCTGATCCTGCTGGGAATGACCTTAATCTTTCTGTTTGCTGCCATTCGAAAATTCTCAATACGACTTCAGGTATGAGAACGATTGCCGTTTTGATACGAAAGGAGTTTACGCAGATTCGTCGCAACCGGATCATGATTCCGGCCATGATTATCGCACCATTGATCCAGATGATTATTCTGGTTTATGCAGCCAATATGAATATGCGTGATATTGATTTTGCTATTCTTGATGAGGATGGATCTGCAACATCCATAAACCTGATATCGAAATATTCTTCCTCTCCATTCTTCTCCTTGTCTGGGTCGGTGAATTCTTTGGATGATGCTGAAAAACTTCTTAAAGGCGATAAGGCCGATCTGGTGATACATATCCCGCCAAATTTTGAGAACAGCATTTTAAACCAGGAGAAAGCAGATGTTCAGTTCCTGATTAATGGGATCAACAGTGCCGCGGCCGTTTTGACTGCATCATACGCTCAAAATATCCTGTTTGACTATAACAGGCAACTCATTGCCGGATTTTCGCGGCCATCATCGGTATCGCAGGGATTTGGTACCATCGAGGTCAATTACAGTCATTGGTATAACCCCGGGTTGGATTTTAAAATATTCATGGTTCCCGGCATTCTGGTGGTGCTGGTCACCCTGGTCGGCTGGCTTTTGATGTCGCTTAATGTTGTCAGGGAAAAGGAGCTGGGTACGATCGAGCAGATCAATGTTACGCCCATTAAGAAATACCAGTTTTTGATGGGTAAGTTGATTCCTTTCTGGATATTGGCCATTATTGAATTAGGGATTGGTTTAACCCTGGGCCGGTTGCTCTTTCATGTTCCCATTCTGGGTTCACTTTGGCTATTAATAGCCTTTACAGCGATTTACCTGGTAACAGTCCTTGGCTTTGGCCTTTTCATAGCGGCAATTTCAGAAACTCAGCAACAGGTGATGTTTGTGAATTTCTTTTTCGTTCTGGTTTTCATTCTCATGAGCGGAATTTTCACCCCGGTTGAATCGATGCCCGATTGGGCCCATTATGTCAATATCATTAATCCGCTCTCTTATTTCATGCGGGTTATCAGGATGATTCTGCTTAAAGGTTCTGATTTTGGCGATGTCTGGAAAGAATTCCTTTCAATGGGAATTTTCGGAGTGGTTATGATCACTCTGTCCGTGAGAAGTTACCGCAAAAGGGTTTGATTTATCTATAGTTTACCTTGCAGATCTTGCTATACTTAAAACCATAGTAAAAAACCTCAAAGGGATCGGTAATGGTAATGGCAATCTTTTCAATGACATTCAGGTGATGATCCTTTAGCAATCGTTTTTTAAGCTGATAGATCCCTTCTCCCAGAAGGCTGCCTAATATAGGGCTCACAATCAGATCATTGATACTGGGTTGCTGGGTTCCCCCGGCAATGAGGTATTCATAAATCGCTGAATTGATCGCCGCTCCGGCAAAGGCTTCGGCCCAATGAGCCCTTTTATTCCGGTAGGCGAGATAAGAAAAGGAACCCATGATCGGATGCACCCCATAATTCCATGATATTGAATCGTTATCCCAAACCGGAGGTAAGGTAAATGTTCTTTTGTAGGTTTTCAGGGTAACAATTCTCGACAAGTTGCCGAGATTATCTTCCCTGATATAAAGATACAGGTGTCCACCGATTGATGATGGCCATAATATGGCCTGACTGTAAGCAAACCGATTAATTATTGATTTGGTATTCTTAAACCAGATTCCCTTCGGTTGATCGGTTAACTGGGCTTTTGCCGGTGTCGCCGGGATTCCCGTCAATAGAGAAGCAAGGCAACAAATTAGAATAAATCTTGATTTCATTCCTTTGCAAAAGGACCAGGAAATGGCTACATCCATTCAATGGTTTTCCGGATAATCCCGGCAGCTTCCATAACCTGTTCTTCGGTGATTACCAACGGAGGAGCAAACCTTATGATATGATCGTGAGTTGGTTTGGCAAGTAATCCATTCTCTTTCAACGCCAGGCAGACATCCCATGCAGTCTGGCTGCCCTTAGGTCTGATTATCGCTGCATTCAATAACCCTTTGCCGCGTATCAATTCAATCCGGTTGGATTTGATATTTAGCAGCTCCGACCGGAAAATCTTTCCTAAGCGCTCGGCGTTTTCTGCGAGTTTTTCATCTTTAATAACTTCAAGCGCTGCGATAGCAACTTTGGCAGCTATAGGATTGCCTCCAAAAGTTGATCCGTGCTCACCTGGTTTAATGGTCAACATAATATCATCGTCAGCCAGTACAGCTGATATCGGATAAACCCCACCTGATAAGGCTTTTCCAAGGATCAAAATATCCGGCCTGACTTGTTCATGGTCACAGGCGAGCAGTTTTCCCGTCCGCGCAATTCCGGTTTGCACCTCATCCGCAATAAATAGAACATTCTTTGCTTTACAAAGATTGAATGCAGTCCGGAGATATCCCTCATCCGGAACAAATACACCAGCCTCTCCCTGGATGGGCTCTACCAAAAATCCTGCAATATTCGGGTCTTCCAAAGCCAGTTTAAGAGCAGGAATATCATTATATGGAATCTTTATAAACCCTGGGGTGAAAGGCCCAAATCCGCCATAAGAATCCGGATCTGTGGACATGGAGATGACGGTTATGGTTCTTCCATGAAAGTTGCCATCGCAAACGATAATTTTGGCCTGATTTTCAGCTATGCCTTTCCGTGTATAAGCCCATTTCCGGCACAATTTAAGAGCAGTTTCATCACCCTCGACGCCTGTATTCATGGGTAATACTTTATCATAGCAGAAATATTTGGTAACGAATTCCTCATATTCACCCAGCGTAGAATTGTAGAAAGCCCGGGAAGTTAATGTGAGCCGGGAGGCTTGCTGAATAAGGGCATTAATGATTTTTGGATGACAATGGCCTTGATTTACGGCTGAGTAAGCCGATAGAAAATCGAAATACCGTTTCCCTTCTATATCCCAAACAAAAACTCCTTCACCACGGTCTAAAACAACGGGCAGGGGATGGTAATTGTGGGCACCATATAAATTTTCACGATTGATATAGTCTATCGGTTTCATAATGCAAAGGATTAAAATAATTATACAAAGGAATCACTTTTTCCTATTCATAACAAATGACTCGGCCAATAACGCCAGTAAAGCAATGATCAGAAAGTAATACCATATTTTTCTGATAGCTATTTCATTCACCAGGTCTTTCGAATTTTCAGCGGTCAATGAATTATTATTCACCGGAATATTCCAACCGGCATTCCTTAGCCGCTTATTGATGAGAGAATCCGGGAGGTACCTCAGATCCGATTCAGTACGGGAATAGTTAAAAGCAACACAGGCAACGGTATCTGTTCCTGAGATAGCGCTGTACAAGCCTGAAACCGGTAAATTTCCGGGAAATAGAATCGTTTCTGAACCTATTCCGGCATGTTGCACCGGAATGGTCTCAAAGTTGATTTTATTGTTTTTCAACCGAACAACATTGTCAACTGAATTATTCACCCGGTTAACAGTGAAAGGCTGGTTTAATCCATTTACCTGGTAAAGAGCGGAATTGTATTTGCTCATAGTGGCAATCCGGTAACATATCGGTATAAATAATGGATGAAACATAAAATCAGTCACATTTTCGTCCAAAGGGAATCCGGACAAGACAAAAGACCCGTTACCTACCCTGAACTGGCTTAACAGAAGGTCACCTGATACTGAATTCAGCAGGTCAATCCGGTCTGGCGATAATGGCGACACCCTCAATGATTGATTGAAAAAGGGCAGCCGCAAGCGTTTATCCACATTTACAACTACCTCCTGCAACCAGGGATTTTGACCCGATCCAATTTTTGAATCGACACGGTACGGTATAATATTTTGAATTACAGGTACATTAATCGATTTGAGAAATTCATTATAATTTACTAACTGTGCTGACAATTCAGGTAAGAACCAAATCGTTCCTCCGGTGTGCATAAAATCACGAACCCTTGAACTTAACCTGGAATCGATATTCCTGATTCCCGAGAGAATTACCAGGTTGTAGTCTTTGAAATCTGATCTCGGAAATCCATTTTCCACGAAAGATTCAAATTTAAAGTAGGGATCATTTCCAAAAACACTTCTCAGAAATGGATTTTCTGCATTCTCATACAAAAGTAAAACAGGAATATTCGATTCAATCCGGAAGCTAAAAAGCAATTCATTATCGAAAACTACCGGAAAATCCGATATCTGAACCGATCCGGTTTGCCATCCCCTGGAATTTGGATGAAAACTAAGATCAACTTCTGTTACAGCCCGGGCAGGAAGCTTAATAGTTGTTTCGTTTCTTAACGTATCGTTGATCACCAGTCTGACAGGGAAATCCTCATATTCCTGATCAGATCTGTTATTAATCCTGGCTGATAACAAATTGTTTTGTCCGGACAGGGTCATCGGGTTATCCAGCCAGCAAGTATCGATACTAATATTGGCTGTAACTGATGGTTTTACTAAGATGGGATAGAGTGTGATTGCTGAGGTATTGTAAGCTAAAGGTTTGGTAAACAGGGATTCCTGGAAATCAGAGATTAAAATAATCGATGAGAGTTTTGTCTCTTTATCATTGGCGCCCTGATTAAAGAATCGGAGAATATCATTCATTGATAATTGGTCAGCAGATGGTTGAATCCCATCTATAAGTTTCACTGTTAAATCCTTGTCCGTTATACCTGGCAAATCGGGTGAAGATCCGTAATAAAGGAGCTGAAATCTGCTGTCAGGCGGAAATTCTTCCAATATTTCTTTGGCCCTTGTTTTCGCTTTGGTCAAAAGAGACTCGCCCTGATCGGTCAATTCCATACTCTGAGAATTATCCAGGAACAATCCTACAATTGTCGCCTGTACACCGACACCGGTTTTTTTTGATTGAATTACCGGCTGGGCAAATGCAATAATGAGGCATGCCATTAACAATAGGCGCAGCAGGAGAAGGAAAAGATCTGTCAGACGGTTTCTCTTTCGGTAGGTGCTTTTTACCTCCTCAATAAACCGCAAAGAACTGAAGTATATAGTTTTCGACTTCCTGAAATTCAGAAAATGGATCAGGATCGGGATGGTTAACAGAAATAAACCATACAGGAAAATTGGCTGCTGAAAAACCATAAGCTAGAAATTTGCCTGCAGTTTAACATTAAAACGTCTGCCAGTCAAATAATTTGGAACCGCATACAGTCGGTCACTGATATCTCTTATCCAGATATGGGAAACGGTATTGTTAATATCCAGCAGGTTGAAGATCTCCAGACTTAGCCAGAGCGACTTGAAGTTTTTCAGATATCGGTTAGTTGATCTTTTATTTCCATCGATCAGAATTTTTGAAAAGCCGATATCAACCCTGCGGTAAGGAGGAATCCTGAGAGCTGATTTATAAGTTTGGCTCCCGGGAGGTCCAAAAGGCAATCCTGTTCCAAACAGGAGATTAAGATGAGCTTTATAAGTTTTGTTATTCGGAAGGTAATCCTGAAAAAATATACCAATGTTTACCCTCTGGTCAGTAGGACGGGCGATATAACCAATGGTGTCACCTTCAATATCTTCCTGGGTTTTCATGATCGAAATGTTAGCCCATGAGTCTATTCCGGGTACAAACTCACCGTTAACCTTAACATCAAAACCTGCAGCATAGCCATGCGCTGAATTGGCTCCATAATAGCGGATTCTTACATTATCAACCTCATACGGCACCAGATCCCATAAATATTTATAATACAGCTCAGTCGTGAATTTGAAAGGCCTGTTCCAGGACAGGAAATAGTAATCAGTGCCACCCACGAAGTGCAGGGACTTTTGAGCCCTGACATTTGTATGAATCTGACCATTCAGATCCCTGAATTCTTTGAAAAATCCAGGCTGATGGTAAGCACCGGCAGATAACCTGAATTGCAGATCTTTTTTACCGGAAGGCTGAAATGAAACGCTAGCTCTGGGGCTAATCAGGAATTCCTGATTGATATCGGTATAGGTAGTGCGGAGGCCGCCTGTCAGAACCAGTTTTCCTTTTGGAAGCTGTTTTTCGTAAGAGTCAAGAAAATATCCGTTAACCTGATTGGGTTTGAGAGTAGTTTGCGCAAAATGAGTATTATACAGATTAACCAATGAATCCGAGTATGGCAGGGAGTACCCGGCTGAATCGAGCATCGTCCATTCCTCAATTTTGTCGGAGAAATAACTATGCTGGAACCTGGCGCCCCATTGCAGCCAATGTGCTTTAGCCTTATAGTTGCCTTTATACTCAAAACCGAATACATTGGCGTTTAATCTATTGCGGGCATGATCGAGGTATGTACCTATCCCGAGATTCAGTATGCTGTCAGCATAGCTATCGGAGTTCAATTGTTTATCCAATTGATTAAGAGAGTATTGCCCTTGAATATCGAAAGACTCGGCTTCCTGTGTCCGGAAAGCTGATGCGATCCATTTCATTTCCAGTTTTTCGTTCGGTTTGAAACCCGCGGTAGCTGCACCCATGTAAGTGGTAAATGCATCCCTTTCTTTACCATCAAAATAAATCATCAGCTGAAGTGCTTCATTAACCGTACCAAAGGAGGTTTCACGGTCCTTCGGTTCAAAGTCATATTGGTTGTTAGCAATATTACCAAGGAAGCTTATCTCCCATTCCGGTGTGATATCATAAGTCAAATAGGTTTGAATATCAGCAAATTTCGGATTGTAATCGCCTTTTGTTTCAAGGCTGTTGAGCAGATATTTATTGGTTTTGTAACGGATCCCGGTAATATGGGAAAATCTCTTGTTTGAGCTTGTTCCTTCAAAATGTAGTGTTCCACCCATCAGGCTCATCGAGGCAGAACCGGCAAATTCGTTCGGTTTTCGGTATTTAATATCGAGAACGGATGATAGTTTATCGCCATAGCGCGCATCAAATCCACCGGCCGAAAAGAGCACAGATGCAACCATATCCGGATTAATGAAGCTCAGCCCTTCCTGTTGGCCGGAACGAATCAGGAAAGGCCGGTAAATCTCGATATCGTTGACATAAACCAGATTCTCATCGAAATTGCCGCCACGAACCGAATATTGTGAAGAGAGTTCATTGGACGAAGCAACTCCGGACATTTTTTTTATTAAACCTTCAAAATTTCCAGAGGGATCAGGCAAAATGAAAATGAGTTTCGGATCAATCCTAATCAGATTTGCCCCCGGATCGCGGTCCGGCCTAATAACTGCCTCATTGAGTGCTTCAATCGATTTCTCCAGGATGATATCAAACCGGACATTATCAGAGTTCGGATAGTCAGAGGTTTTGATGGTTAGTTCCTTGCGCGCAAATCCGATCTTGGAAACCTGCAATATGTAGTAGGATTTTTTTGTCAACATTAATTGGTAAAATCCGGATTGTGAGGAGATGGCACCCGATGTTGTTGCCTTAACTGCAATATTGACATCCTCCACGGGTTCCCCGGTTTCATCATGTATATAGCCAGAAATTCTGGTTGAATTTTGTCCAGGCAACAAAGCTCCGGAAATCAGAGTAATAAACCATGTTACCAGTAACCGATATCGAAATTGATTGTTAATCAAAAAGTTACTTTTTTTTGAATTCACCCTTTTTTAGAGCTTTAAAAAATTGGGCCCATGCAAGCGGATTGGTAATACTTACAGGCGGTAATTGACCTGCCCAGTATAAACGGTCATTATACACTTTCATTGTATTCCTGAAGGCCATTGTTGGAGTAGGGGGTGCATTGATCAGCAAAGCCTTCAGATCCATCATGTTAAGGTTCTTTTCTGCCCGGTCGAGATCGGTTACCGGCAGTTTATAAGCCAGTACAGCCTGTTTAAAGCGTTCATAATTGCCTTGCCAAGGCCTGATTACCAATTCTCTGAGCTGAATTGTGTCTTCATGCATCATAATTGGGATGTAAGGGTACTTGATTGGGAATGTATCTCTTACAATTAGGGTGGAATACTTAAAGCCGACAGCCCTGAACAGGATGGTATCATTTACTTCCGCAGGAAAATTAAAGTTGCCTTGCAGGTCGCTTGCTGTGGCCAGCTTCTTATTAACCAGGATAATATGTACATAGGGTACAGGTTCGTTGTTATCGGTCAGGGTGCGGCCGGTAAGATGGATAATATTTACCTTTTCTCCAGTCTGGCAATAAGCCGGCAGAGCCATCAGGAAAAGCAGCATCAGCAGGCTAAACGGTATCGATTTTTTTAGAGTCATCAGCTGGCAAATATACCTTAAAACGATTGTTGTCAAACAAAATTATGGTACTTTTGCAATAGGCAGCAAACGAATCGCTGCCTTTTTGGTTTAATTCAATCAAAATGCAACAACTCGTTTTACTGGGTGCCGAGGCGATTGCTCAGGGTGCATTGGATGCAGGGATCTCGGGTGTTTATGCCTATCCCGGAACTCCTTCAACTGAAATAACGGAGTACATTCAAAAGAACCGCCTGGCCAGAGAAAAGGGAATACACAGTCAATGGTCGGCCAACGAGAAAACAGCAATGGAATCTGCTTTAGGCATGTCCTATGCTGGTAAACGAGCGATCGTGTGTATGAAGCATGTCGGATTAAATGTTGCTGCAGATGGGTTTATCAATGCAGCGATAACAGGTAGCGGTGGAGGGCTGATTGTAGCTGTTGCGGATGATCCATCTATGCATTCATCACAAAATGAGCAGGATTCGAGGTTCTATGCTGATTTTGCCCTGTTGCCGGTATTTGAGCCAACAACTCAACAGGAAGCATACGATATGGTTTTTGCCGGTTTTGAGTTGTCTGAAAAATATGGATTGCCCGTGATGATGCGCATAACAACACGGCTTTCCCATTCGAGGGCGTCCGTCAAAACAAGGGAAGTCCTGAATCAAAACCAACTCAAACTGCCTGAAGATCCGCGACAGTTTGTATTGTTGCCCTCGATTGCCAGGAAGCGGTATAAACGTTTGCTGGAATTGCAAGCTGCTTTGCTAAAAGAATCGGAGAACTCCGGATTTAATCCGGATCAGCCGGGAAACGATCATTCCCTGGGTATCATAGCCTGTGGGATAGCCTTTAACTATGTCCAGGAAAATTACCCCTCAGGAATTCCTTATCCCGTATTGAAAATCAGCCAATATCCGGCCCCGATTGAAAAAGTCCGGAAATTGACGGAAACCTGCAAAAGCATTTTAGTCCTCGAAGAAGGATATCCACTCCTCGAAAATGGGTTAAGGGGATTGCTGAATAATAACCCCATCCCGATTCATGGCAGATTGGATGGGTCGGTGCCCCGCGATGGAGAACTGACTCCGGATATTGTTGCGAATGCTTTAGGAATTGAAACCAAATCCGGACCTGCTATCCCTGAATTTCTTGCTAACCGTCCACCCTCCATGTGTAAGGGGTGCAGTCATATCGATACCTATTATGCCCTGATCGATGCATTGAAGCCATTTGGTTCCGGGCGGACTTTTTCCGACATAGGATGTTATGCGTTAGGTGCCCTGCCTCCGTTTGAAGCCATCAATTCATGCGTGGATATGGGCGCATCGATAACTATGGCCAAAGGTGCTGCTGACGCAGGCCTTATCCCTGCAATAGCAGTTATCGGAGATTCAACCTTCACTCATTCGGGCATGACCGGCCTGCTCGATGCAGTAAATGAAAACAGCCCAATAACTGTCATTATATCGGATAATGAAACTACCGGCATGACGGGCGGACAAACTTCCGCAGCTTACGGTCGGTTGGAAAGCATTTGTCTCGGCATTGGTGTTCCAGCCAACCACTTACGGCTTATTATCCCTTTAAGGAAGAATCATGAAGCGAATGTTGCCATCATTTCTGAGGAGTTGAATCATCATGGTGTTTCCGTAATTATCAGCAGACGAGAGTGTATTCAAACAGCTGTTAAGCACAAGAAAGTTCACAATTCCTGAAATCATTTGATCAGATGAAGACAGATATCATACTTGCAGGAGTGGGGGGCCAGGGTATCCTGACAATTGCTGCCGCCATCGGGTTTGCCTCTCTGTATGAAAACAAGTTTGTTAAACAATCAGAGGTTCATGGCATGAGCCAACGCGGAGGAGCCGTGCAATCTCATCTTCGGATATCAGACAATCCTATTGCTTCCGATTTGATCCCGCTTGGAAACGCTGATCTGATTCTTTCCGTTGAACCCATGGAAGCATTGAGATATCTACCATACCTGGCAAAACAAGGCTGGGTGGTAACCAATTCGGTTCCGTTCGAGAATATTACGGATTATCCATCTATATCTAGGATTAAAGATGAACTTCGGGCCTTGCCAAATTCCGTATGGCTCAATGCCGACCAACTGGCACAGGATTGCCAGTCACCAAAATCATCGAATATCGTGATGCTTGGAGCTGCTTCTGAACATCTGGGCCTCAGCATGGACTCTCTCAGAGCAGGAGTGGAGCAGGTTTTCAGCAGAAAAGGGAAGGATGTGGTTGATGCCAATTTCCGTGCCTTCGAAACGGGAAGAAAATTTACTTCAAAATTGCAGATCAATTAGTTACCACATTTTTTCAGGATAAACACGCTGCCGGTACATAGCAGAAATCCTTTCCTGGACATGGGGTCTGTCAGCCTGGTAGGTTACTCCAAACCAATGCGCATTGCTTTCGAGAACTTTGACTTCAATGGTCAGTGATTCAATCAACAGGTTTAACGCATAGGGTATATAAAATTCTGATTTTAATTCCTTGCCCTTATGAATCAGAAAACTACGGAAAAGTTCATTGAAAAAAGGTAAAACGGCAGGCGTAAAGCCCCAGAAATTCATCGAAACAATTTCGTTTCCAATCAAATCGATTTCTTTACTATTTTCATCCAGAAAAATGATCCTGTTGCCCTTTCGTTCAATATCGGTTCTTTCAACAACACCCGTCAATACCTTTCTTTCGTCGACCGAGCAAATGCCTCTTGAAACCGCACCATATTCCGAAAGGGTATTGGAAATGCTGTAACCCACCATGGATTGGAAACGCACATTTTCAGGATCCAGTTCAGTGAGGAAATCCGCCATTACTTTGAATGCATCTTTGCCGTAATAGTCGTCACCATTAATCACGGCAAAAGGCTCTGCAAGGGTCTTTTCAGCTGATAATACCGCATGACCTGTTCCCCAGGGTTTCACCCGGTCAGGATTTACGGTAATTCCGGATGGAATATCTGCAAGCCTCTGAACAACATGATCAACCGTGATGTGTTTCTTATAGCGATTAGCGAATAGTTCGTAAAATTCTTCAACAATTTCTTCCCTGAGGACAAAAATCACTTTCCCAAAGCCGGCCTGTACAGCATCATATACCGAATAATCGATAATTGATTCGCCATTGGGTCCAAGCGGATCCATTTGTTTAAGACCTCCATATCTGCTTCCGAGTCCGGCGGCCAAAACCAGTAAAGTTGGTTTCATGAGTGGATTGTTTTTGATCAGGCGACAAAATTAATAATCCGCATCAAATGATTATTGCTGATCTGATTCATTGTTAAAATATGGTTATTTGTATATTTGGTCGTTAAAAACTGCAAACAATGGAAATTCAGGAAAAAGTACTACTGGCAATGAACAAAGCAGGTAAAGCCTTGAAGGCCGGCGAATTAGTTGATTTATGCGGCCTGACCAGGCCAGAAGTTGATCAAGCTTTGAAGCAATTGAAAAAAGAAGAACGTATCGTATCACCAAAGGTTTGTTTTTGGCAGCCGAAGAAATGATTTCGAAAACGCCCGGTATTTTTAGATGATCTTTAGAGTTCTTGATGAGCAAGCCTGAGCTGCAGCGCCATAATAAAATGTGGCGGGTTGATTACCTAAAGGCATCATTAATATTAGCCAGACGGTGACCATCTTTATAGGCCACAATGAATGCCGATAAAATTCCGGTTCGCGCAATGAAGCTTTCCCTGTATCTGGCAGCTTCTTTATAGGTCCGGAAAGAACCTACCGTATACTTATACCAATTATCTGCATATTCTTCCTGAATGATTTCTGTGATACTATATTTTACAGCAAGATACGTATCCGCCTGACTTTTATACCTGAAAGCCCCGCACTGAACCCGGAATTCGATCCCGGCCAATGGTTGTGATTGCTTAATGTTTCCTTTGGCAACCGGAGCGGCTTTGGCAGATTCACCAGAGTCATACTGTTTCAGCAACTGATTGATTGAGATTTCTTTTTCATCAGCTTGCTTTTGGTTATCAATAAATATGGATTTATTAAAACGAACCGTTTTGGCTCCGTCAGGTTGTTGGTACTCGAACTTGCCGGTGATGGTTTGACTGCCTGTAAGATTACCACCAACTTTTACCTGGTAGTTGTAAGTGACAGTTGAGTCAGCCGGCAGCTGTTCCCATTCCATGATTAGATTCTGGTTAGTAAATGAAAATAAATGGCTTCTCGTAAGGTCATCAAGAACGGTAAAACCGTCCGGATACTTCTGGATCAGCTTGGCCGGGCCTGTGTAATTTCCTTTATTGACCCTGACTTTAACATCAAATGTTTGCCCAACCTGTATAGTCTCAGGAATCTCACAGTCAACAAAAACATTGATCTCCGGAATATCAGTTTTTGTTACCTCTGTTGCTTTGTCCGTTTTAACTACCGGGGCGTTATTCAATGCATTGGTTTGCTCAATGTTACCTGTTGACGGTGTCGGAATGGTAAACCTAAGGCCGATACTGGTTAACGAATAGAGATCATTTGCAGTACTTGGCCCCTTAAAACAATCAAGGAGATCGGTATTAGTCATCCGGAGAGAGTGTTCCAATTCCACCTGAAGATTTGGCATGATTTGGTAAGATAGTCCTATAGATATGGGCATTGACATCGCTGTCTGTTTATTGGCTTTAGTTACACCATCAATATTATATCCGAAGTTTGGCAATAATACTACATTGGTATACATCTCCCTCCGGACGCTTCTGAAACTGAATGTTGCTACTCCAACTGATGCATAGGGTGAGAGTTTGAAAGATTTTCCTTTCCATAATCTTATCGGATCAAATCGTGCGGATAGGCTAAACTCGGTGAGTGATCCTGCAAAATAGGTATTATCTGGCGCGGATGTGTATAAGCTGCCGGCTAAAAACTGAGCTTGAATCCCGAAAAAGGGACTAAACTGTTTGATGATGCCGGCACCAACCCCGAATTTTGAACCAGTGATAATCCTCTTTGGAATGTTCAGATTATTCGTGCTTAAATCGCCATAGTAGACTAATGCTCCCGGACTTACTTTTAACGAAAAACCCTGAAGGCTGGCTACCTGCCCTTTGGACTCAAATAAGGTTGAGGGGATCAGGAAGCCTAGTAATATCAATATTTTTAAGCCATTGCTTTTCATGCCAATTAGTTATCAAGGTTGACTAAGCCAGATAGAAACCCTGGAATTCCAATAATAAGTATAAAAGTACGCATACAATAAGGTTGACAGGATAAGCCTTATGTCCACTAATCAAACCATTTATAAACTTATTTATCAACATCTTTGTTTATATATCATAATACAAACGTAACATGAAAAAACTAATTGCGATCATTTTTTCATCTGTGCTGATTTTACAGGTATTTCCGCAAGATACGGGGACAACTTCAATCTACAACATCCAGGTGAAATCGATTGATGGTAAAGATTTTTCACTGAAGCAATTGCAAGGGAAAAAGGTGATGATAGTGAATACGGCTTCAAAGTGTGGATTCACTCCTCAATATGAACAACTCGAGTCATTGTATAACGAATATGGTGGGGACAAATTTGTCATTATCGGGTTCCCGGCTAACAATTTCTTATCTCAGGAGCCAGGCTCCAATGCAGAAATTAAGGAATTTTGTGATTCAAAATATGGAGTTACTTTTCCCATGATGGCTAAGATCTCGGTCAAGGGTGATGATATGCATCCTCTTTATAAGTGGTTGACTGATAAAAAATTAAATAAGGTAGTGGATTCTGAGGTCAAATGGAATTTCCAGAAATATCTTATTGATGAAAAGGGCAACCTGGTTTCCGTAATTCCGCCAAAGGAAAGCCCAACGAGCGATCAGGTTATCAAATGGCTTAAGAACTAGAAGTTTTATGGTTTTTTTTGGCCGTGTATGTTATGCACACCAGTATTCGTAAGCACCCTGCTTAACGGGCTATGATGGATTTTTGTATTTTCGCCGGATAAATATTGAGAAACCATGCATAAGCGAATCAAACCTTTAATATTTGGATTGATTTTGGCGGTTAACAGTTGGTGTCCGGTTTGGTCTCAGTCTACTGCAGATTGGATCAATGGATTTCCTGATGGCTGCACTTCTATAACAGCCGGTAAGCTCGCCACAACCGACGGATCGGTTATTACCTCTCACACAGATGATAGTCACCGGACAAGGTCGTCTGTTGAGATCGTACCGGCAACCGATTTTCCCCGGGGATCAACTACTGTTATATACCGGAGGATAAATGATGATACAAAAGCAATGCCTTCGTATGCATTTGTTAAAACCGGGGAAATTCCACAAACACCTAATACTTATGGCTTTATAAACTCTGCTTATCCATGTATGAATCAGTATCAGCTCGGAATTGGTGAATCCACTTTCGGTGGTCGCCCTGAGTTAAGATCCGATCTGGGTTTAATTGATTGTCAGGATCTGATCAGGTTGATTCTGGAAAGATGCAAAACAGCCAGGGAAGCTCTTGTTCTCACAGGTGGTATGTTAAACCAATATGGATGGAATGATGCTGGTGAATGTCTTACCATTGCTGACAAGAATGAAGTATGGCACCTGGAAATTATTGGCCCGGGCAAAGGTATCATGGGCGCCGTGTGGGTTGCCCAAAGAGTTCCGGATGATCATATTTCAGTTAATGCAAACGCCAGTACCATAAAAGAAGTGAATGTGTATGATCAGGCAAACTTCATGGCGTCAGATAACCTGTTTGAAGTGGCAAAAAGGAACGGTTGGTGGACTGAAAATGAAACCTTCCGGTTTTGTAACGCTTATGCACCTGAAAGCCGCACCAGTTTGGCCTCCAGGAGACGCGAATGGAGAGTTTTTAGCCTTTTGGCTCCTTCCCTGAAGCTTGATCCTAATGCTGAAAACTATCCTTTTTCTGTTAAACCCGATAAATTGGTGACCAAAGACGATCTTATAAAGCTCTTTAAGGATTATTATGAGGGTACTGAGTTTAACTTTATTAAGGACATTACGGTTACAGATGAACAAGGCAAGACAGTAATATCTCCTATGGCCAATCCGTTTATGCCGTATGATATGAATAAAATCTTCAAGATTAACGGAGGCTGGGGATGGATGGGGGAAAGAACCATAGCCAGATGGTACACGATGTATGCAACCATAATCCAATGTCGCAGCTGGCTTCCTGATGATGTTGGGGGTATCGTCTGGTTTGCGCTTGATAATGTTGCTTCCTCCATATATATACCGGTATTTTGTGGTGTAAATGATTTGCCGCAAACCTATAAAGTGGATGGAAGGGTAACGGGTTTTTCTACAGAATCAGCCTGGTGGGCATTTAACCGACTCGGTACTTTGGCAGCGCAAAGATGGGGGGATATGCGAAAAGATGTTGATACCGTTTGGTTGCCCATGCAACAGGAAATCTTCCGCCGCACCGCGGAAATTGAAAAACAATTACAGGGTGTTACCAATCCGGCTGAACGTAAAACTCTCCTGACTGAATTTACCGTAAACTGGGGTAACGAAGTAGTGAAAAGTGCATGGAAACTGGGAGATTTTCTTTGGACTAAATATGACGAGAAATTCTAATCAATTGAATGTAAGTGAGTAAAAAGAAATTTCTACTGGATGCACTGAAGTATATCTTCTTCTTCGGTGTCGGAATTATACTCTTTATCTGGGTTTACCGGGGACAGGATCTTGGTAACATATGGGAAGGACTGTCGCGTTTTCATTATGGATGGATAGGTGCTTCATTTATTGCCTTTCTTTTCAGTCATCTGTTTCGGGCCATGCGCTGGAGAATGCTGATCGAATCCATAGGGTATAAACCGGGATTATTCAATACATTTCTATCGATTTTGGTTATGTACCTGGCAAATTATGCCTTGCCCCGTTTGGGTGAAGTTACACGCTGCGGAATCCTCAAAAGGTATGAGGGAGTTCCATTTACATCCCAATTGGGTACAGTTCTGGTAGAGCGTATCCTCGATGTATTGTTCTTATTCATCATGCTGGCTTGCGTATTGGTTCTTAACTGGGATATTCTATCAACTTTAATTAGTCCGGAAAAAGGAATCAGCGGTACTAAGATCTCTTTTCTCCAATCCCCCGTATTTCTGGTATTCATTGGCTTAATGATTGTAACCATCTTCATATTATTTGTTTTTCGGAAACGACTCATGAATCTCACGTTCACAGTAAAGCTCCTTTCCTATACCGGAAAATTCACGGACGGCCTTAAATCAGTGTTCCGGTTACGGCAACCCATTGGTTTTGTGATGCTTACTGTTGCGATTTATGGTTGTTATTACCTTGGTACTCTATTTGTATTCAAAGCTTTTGCCCCTACTGCTTCATTGTCACCAATGGTGGCTTTATCTGTTCTTACTTTGGGCAGCATTGGGATGGTATTGCCAGTACCAGGTGGAATAGGTACGTTTCACTATTTCGCATTTAATACAGTGATTTTATATGGTGTCTCAATATCGGATGGACAATTGGTTACCCTTGTGCTTCACGGATCAACCACCCTGTTTGTTATTATTATCGGCGCAATTGCACTTGGAATACTGCCGATTGTTAACAAGAAAAGGAAAATTGCTTAACTTATTTATTCCCTATTTTCGTTTTCTTTGAACCAAATACCTTTCATTTTGTACTATACTCATATTGATATATTTGAGTCTGAGAAATAATGAACATAGCAAGGTATAGTATCAGCGATCTGGAGAAACTTACCGGGATAAAAGCACACACCATTCGAATATGGGAGAAGCGCTATGGAATTATTTCGCCTGAAAGAACGAATACGAATATCCGGTTTTATAGCGTCATTGACCTTCAGCGATTGCTCAATATCACTTTTCTTAATAAACATGGCTTCAAGATATCTCTGATATCCGGAATGAGCAATTCAGAAGTTCAATCCGAAGTTGCCAGAATATGTGAAATGCCTGGTGCCGAAGACGGCTATCTGTCTGACCTGTTAATAGCAACCAATGACCTCGATGAAGATCGTTTTGAAAAAATTCTGAACGGTTCCATTCTTAAGCTGAGCTTTGAACAATCTTTTCAACAAGTGATTTTTCCATTACTTGAAAAGATTAACCTGCTATGGCAGATTGGAAAAATTAGTGCCTGCCAGGAAAGATTTGTGAATAATCTCATCAGGCATAAACTGGTAGTGGCAATCGATGGGATGATAGGGCATAACCATTCTACCAAAAAACATTTTCTTCTCTATCTGCCTGCCGGGCAGTACGACGAGATAAACCTGCTGTATGCAAATTATCTGTTGCGTAAGGTTGGCCATCAGGTTATTTATCTTGGACCATCGATTCCTATTGAACATTTGAGATCTCTTTCAAACCGTCAGATTATTGACAACATTGTTGTATCGATTAACCAAGGCTATACCGATAAGGAGCTCACTTCCTATTTTGAAAAATTAACTGCCATTTTTCCTGGAAAGAGAATATACCTGGTTTCAATTGGCTCTGATTCTCATGTTGTACTTCCTGTCGAGATTCTGAAAATAACCTCCTATCAGGCACTCGCTCAAGTCATTGCTGTTTAAGGCTTTGTTAAACAGTTTCTGATTTCTACAAATTCCCTCTTTTAGTGGTTCGTTTATTTAGATGGTATTTGTACTATTCTATCTAATTGGTTCTTATAGAGGTTATTCTAGCTGCTACTAGTTTAGAATCATTTCCATATTGTGCCATTTTGTTTATACTAACATTGAACAAGATTTGGTTTTTGTTACAAGAGGATTTATATTTGTCTAAGAAATATTTATAAAATGTATAACAAAAACCAAATCATATGACAGCAATAGAATTCAATCACCAACTGATGGGCATGCAATCCAAACTTGGCTTCTTTGCAAAAAGTCTGACTTCAGACCAGGAAGATGCCAAAGATCTCCTCCAGGAAACGTTGTATAAGGCTTTAACCAACCGTGATAAATTTCAGGGGGGTAAAAACCTGAAAGCCTGGGTATTTACCATAATGAAAAACACTTTTATCAATAATTATCGCCGGAATGTAAGGTTTAATACATTGATCGACTCAACGGATAATTCGTATTATCTGAACCTCCGGACTGAATCGGTTTTTCAATCACCAGAGGCTTGTCATAATGAGAAGGAGATCAGGACTGCAATAAGTGAGTTACCTGAGGATTATCGCTTACCATTTGAGATGCAGACAAAAGGCTATAAATACAAAGAGATCGCAGAATACCTTAATCAACCCCTTGGGTCTGTCAAGAGCAAAATCTTTTTTGCACGGAAACGGCTGATGGAGCGGCTTAAGGATTTCAGATAGAAAAGAAAGGCCGGTTTTCCCGGTCTTTTTTTTATTCAACTTTAAACCATCTTTAGGATTGGGTGGTCTAAATTCAGAAATTAATAACAATTATCATGAAACGTAATCTCATTCTTTCGATTGTTTTAGGTCTTTTTCTGGTTGGGGGACTTAACGCTCAGGATCAACAACCACAACAGAATTTTCAGCAAAGAAGGCAGCAACAGATTGATGACCTTAAAAAGGAATTGGTGCTGACCAAAGATCAGACTACCAAATTTGACGCTATCTACAAGGAATTCAATGAAAAGATGACCGCTGCACGTGCAGCTGCTGGCGACGATCGTGAAGGCATGCGCGCAAAAATGACGGAAATGAATAAGGAAAGGGATCTTAAGGTTGAAAAAATCCTGACCCCGGACCAGTTAAAGTTATTCAAAGCTTACCAGGCCAAACAGGCAGCTGCAAGGCAGAATATGCAGCGTGGCGGTGGCGGCGGTGGAAGATAATTCAACCGATCAGCGAACTTCCAGACTTGATCTGAGTACAATTCCCTGTCCCTGAACCGTTATCTGGTAGGTTCCCGGGGCAGGGAATTTGTATTCTGGCACCGTATATAATCCGGAATCTTCCTTTCTACTCAAAACCAGATCCCATTTCCATAAGTTTAACCCAATTGTGGCCGTAACCCTGCTGATGTATATCTCCTTTTCCTTGCTGTCTGTTACTGATATGCTCATCAGCCCTTCTCTTGGCTGATACCAGTAAATCGCAGCCGGGATGTTCCTGCTCCAATCCCAGTCACCCGGAAAATCCTTCCTGCCAGGCAAATATCCGGATTGCACCGCTAATAAGCATTCACTTTTCGGGTCAACAGATTTAAAGTACTTTCTTATCGGACCAGCAAAACAGGAAAACAAACTCTGGCCATGAGTTGCTGCTACCAGATAGCTATTCTCTTCAGCCCAGGCTAGTTTCTGAATACTGGCCGTAGTCAGCCCTTTGCTTAGTGAAATCCAGTTTCTACCTTTATCAGGACTTGCAAAAACTGCACGATCAGTTCCAATATAAATAAGATCAGGTAAATAAGGATCCTCCAAAATAAAGTTGATCCGGTCATTGGGTAATCCTGCAGAAATCGATTTCCATGATGATCCTTTTTTCTCAGAATAGAACAGATAGGGTTTGTAATCATCCTCATCATTCGATTTCATCACCACATACACCCTGCTTTCCTGATGTCTGGATGAACAAATCTGCCCCACTGTTTTAAATGGCAAATCCATACTGATTTCAATCCAGTTAATTCCATCATCACGGGAAGCCCAAACGGCTCCCTTTTCGGTTCCTGCGTACAGAAGTCCCGGTTTCATTGGTGATTCCGCTAAAGCAGTTATTGATCTTGATTTACGGAATGGATCTTCTGAATAACAAAGATCCGGACTAATCCGGTACCAACTATCTCCCCGGTTGATGCTCTTATAAACTTTATTAGCTCCGTAATAAAGTGTTGTGGGTGAATGTTCTGAAACAAAATAAGGAGTCAGCCAACTGGTTCGCATGGGTGATTCATCAGCTTCAGTTTTAGGCTGAATAAAAACCGTTTCACCGGTTAATATGTTTTTGCGATTCAAATAGCCGTTCTGGGATTCGTAATAGACAGAACCCGGATCTGTAGGGTCCGGAATGGTTATGAAACCATCGCCACCCGACCAGGGATCGAGCCACACATACTTCCAATCAACCAATCCGTTTATTGGGGTCCCAAGTTTTATGGGCCCGAATATGCCTGAATTATCCTGAGTCCCGGAATAGGCTACAGATTGATTGCGACTATCGATTTTCAAGTCATACATTTCTGCTACAGGGATGGTATTGCTATGGAGCCAGTTTGACCCTTTATCATCACTGAGGTAAACACCCCCGTCGCTCCCAAGTATTAACCGGTCAGGATTAAGCGGATCAATAAAAAGATCATGATTGTCCAGGTGAAGGGTCGTAGCCGGATTGGGTAAAAGATGGCTGATTCTTCCACCCAACCTGGTGAATGTTTTACCTCCGTCCTTGGAGTAAATTGTGTGCACCCCAAGTGCATATATTTCTTTATAGTCAACAGGTGAAACCCTTATGTCTCCAAATGCCCAACCAAATCCGGAATAATTGTCAAGATAGGATGAATTCATTTTACTCCAGGTTTGACCTGAATTTTCAGATCGATAGATTTCGAGCCCGATGATCTCAGACTTGTTTTTTGAGGACTGATTGTTTCGGTTATCCAATGAAGCATAGACAATCTTAGGATGTGTAGTGGAAATTGCAAGTCCGATTCGACCAATACCACTGTTTTCGGGAAAACCTTCCAGGCACTTTTCCCAATGATTTCCAAAATCAATTGATTTATATATCCCGGATTTATTACCCTGGACCATCTCCCAGGCCGCTGCATAAATGATCTTATTCACATGATCCCAGGCAACATCAACAACTCCAACACTGTCGGAAATAAATAAAGCTTTTTTCCATGAGTTCCCTCCGTCCTTACTCACAAAGAGACCTCTTTCCGAATTAGGAGTCCACATGTGTCCCATAGCGGCAACAAAAACCAGATCCGGGTTATTAGGGTCGATCACAACACGCCCGATGTGATGACTGTCATGGAGCCCTACATTAACCCAGGTTTTGCCCCCATTGACAGATTTATACACACCAGCTCCCGGATAGGTATAACCCCTCGTGGCCCGGAGGTTTTCCCCGGTACCCAGATAAATAGTTTCCGGATTGCTCTGTGAAACGGCAACATCCCCAATACTGAAGGTAGCCTGATCAAGAAAAATGCAGCTCCAGGAAAGGCCCTGATCAATACTTTTCCAAAGGCTCCCGGCTCCGAAACCGGCATAAATCACATTGGGCTGATCAATAGGGCAGTCAATGGTTTCAACCCGTCCACCCTGAAAAGCCGGACCAATCTGTTCCCAGGGTAACCCGCTAAAAACCGAATGTGCCTCCATTTCCTGTAGTTTTTTGAACGACTCAAATGGATTTTGTCCAAGCAATACCTGGACGGCCATTAAGAGGACAGAGGCTACGAAAAGAAATCTCCTCTTCATATGGGTTTTTTATGGTATATTCTGAGAGGCTCTCCGGCTGTACGAAGGTCGATCGATTTTATACAGCTCCATTCAGGTGGCGGACTCCAATTTTTAAGTTTTTCCAGCATCAAGGACTTTATCTTAATGATTCAACTTCGTCAATGGTTTTGGGTTTCCTCTTTCCCAAAACCCGATAGCCATCTTTGGTAATGACAATATCCTCTTCATTTCTGATCCCACTAAAAGTTGAATAAGCTTCAACATTCCGGAAATTAATGAATGATGCATTGATACCATCCTTTTTCCACATAGCTATGAGTTCCGGAATAAAATAAATGCCCGGTTCAATTGTAGCCACGAACCCTTCCTCCACCGGACGGGAAAGCCTTAGAGATTTGAGGCCAAATTGAGTGCTTTTTGGCTGTCCGTCATACCCAACATTAACTTCCCCCAGATCCTCCATATCATGAACATCTAAACCCATCATGTGACCTGTTCCGCATGGGAAAAACATCGCATGTGCGCCTGAAGCAAGGGCTTCTTCTGTATCGCCTTTCATCAGGTTAATGTCCTTTAATCCGTTTATAATAGTCCTGCATGCTGCATAATGAACTTCCCGGAATGGGACCCCGGGGGATAACTTAGCCAATGCGGCCTCATGGGAAAGCAGTGATATCTGGTAAATTTCTTTCTGCCTGGAGGTGAATCGCCGGTCAACCGGGAAGGTACTGGAAAGATCACCGGCATAATGGAGTGCGGTTTCAGCTCCGCAATCGCACAATACCATATCACCCTGTTTTAGCGTATTCCCGTGATAATGATTGTGCAAGGTCTGGCCATTGATGGTCATGATTACCGGGAATGACAGCTGACCGCCTGCAGCCAGGGCCACTTGTGTTACTGCAGCTGCAAGCTCGGATTCTTTCATACCAGGTTTCGCTATTTTCATTGCAGTGACATGCATATCAACAGATATGTTAACGGCTTTTTCAATTTCGAAAATTTCTTCGGCTGATTTATGATTACGAAGGTTAACGACTGCTTTAACCAGGTCCGTGGAAGATTTTGATTTGACTTCAGCAGGGTTCACTCCCAGCATATCCATAAGTTTTATCTTATTCTCCGGCCTGTAGGGCGGCAGGAAATGAACCGGTCGTCCCTTTCTGATTGCTGCCTGCAAATATCCGGCAAGTTGTGAATAGGGTTTTATTTGTGTAATTCCATATGATAATCCACGTTGCAACAGGGTAGGTTGTGTACCCATCCATACAATATCCTCTACTGTAAGATCAGTCCCAAAAAGAATTTCATTGTCCTCATCGAGATCAATAATTCCTGCTAACCCGGCATAATCCATCCCGAAAAAATAGAGAAATGTGCTATCCTGCCTGAAATGAAAGGTGTTGTCAGCATAATTCATAGGGCTTTCATCATTACCAAGGAAAAGCAGAATGCCTGATTTTAAACTGTTTTTAAGCTCGAGACGTCTGCTGATATAGGTTTCTTTTGTGAACATATAGTGCCAATTTCAATTTAGGATGTCAAGATATAAATATTCCCTCTGGCTAAAAGAGATAAAAGGCTAAATTTGCAGCTAAAGTGTTTACCTATGAAGAATATCAGAGGATTTGCCAGTGATAACAATGCGGGTGTGCATCCGGAGATAATGCAGGCAATGATCAACTGCAATGCTGGTCATGTTGTTGGATATGGTGATGATGTGTTTACCCGGAGGGCTGCTGCGAAAATCAGGGACTATTTCGGTGATGATACAGAAGTTTTTTTCGTTTTTAACGGTACTGCCGCCAATGTAGTCGGGCTGCGGAATATGACTCAATCCTTTCATTCTATAATTTGTGCGGAATCTGCCCATATTCAGGAAGATGAGTGCGGAGCTCCTGAATTTTTCACTGGTTGTAAGCTCATACCCGTTGAAACCCTTAACGGTAAAATTGCTATTGAATCGATAGCACCCCATATTCGCAGAATCGACTTTGAACATCATTCTCAGCCGAGGGTAGTCAGTATTACACAGGCAACCGAATTGGGAACTGTGTATTCCGTTGACGAGATTAGAAAAATTGCCGATTTCGTTCATCAGCAAGGACTACTTTTGCATATGGACGGGGCAAGAATTACTAATGCCGCGGTTTCACTTGGTTTGTCGATGAAAGCAATTACCCGTGATGCTGGTGTCGACGCATTATCTTTTGGGGGAACCAAGAATGGCGCAATGTATGGTGAGGCCATCCTGTTTTTCAAGCCAGGCCTGACTGAATGGTTTAAGTATTTCAGGAAACAGAGTATGCAACTGGCTTCAAAGATGCGGTATATAGCAGTTCAGTTTGACGCCTTGCTGACAAATGATTTATGGAAGCGGAATGCCGGTCATGCCAATGAAATGGCGCAATTGCTGGCAAACAGGGCCAGTCGGATACCCGGTGTGCGGATTAACCGGCCTGTTGAGGCAAACGGAGTCTTTGCGGTAATTCCCGAGAAACTGATCAAACAGTTACAAGAAGAGTTTTTTTTCTATGTTTGGGATGAAACCTTATCAGAGGTTCGATGGATGACCTCGTGGGACACTACTGAAGAAGATATAATACAGTTTACTTCTCTGATAGCTAACCTGATCAAATAATGGACATTGCTGTAAAAAGATTATACATCAGCATGTTCTTCCCGGGAGTTTTTCTACTGCTGATCTGGATGGTCTTTCTGATTGATTCAACGCTCAAACTCGAACTGGTTTATCATGGCCTTTTCCCTCGAAAGATATCAGGACTGCAGGGAATTCTTTTCAGTCCTCTTATTCACGGAGGGATAAAACATATCGTTGCAAACTCGCTGCCTTTGTTTGCCTTGTCGAGCATGCTTTTCTATTTCTATCAAAATCTCTCATTCAAGGTTCTGATTATTTGTTATTTGATAACCGGAGTTCTGGTTTGGATTATCGGAAGGCCTTCTTATCATGTCGGAGCCAGCGGAATTATTTACGGGCTTGCCGGTTTTTTATTTGTGAGCGGTATTATTCGCAAGCATTTAGGTTTAATGGCTATTTCTTTTTTGGTGGCATTTCAATATGGCTCGATGATCTGGGGAATTTTCCCGATCGAAGACCGTGTGTCATGGGAATCCCATTTATCCGGTTTGCTGACAGGCATAGGTTTAGCCTGGATTTATCGGAGAAGGGGACCAAAAGGTTACCGTTTGTTTTGGCAGGGCCTTGGCTATACCAACGATGAGGAGACCGACACCGACTCAGGTGATAACCTGCCGTGGAACGAGTATGAAGTTGAGGGTCCCATAAAGATTAAAACTCCGGATTCTCCTGATAACGAAGACAAAACATAAACTTTGAGGTTGTATACATGTTATAAACTATTAATAGACCATAAATGAAAAGAGCTGCTTTTATATTAATCCTTCCCTTTTTTGTTGTAATTACCGTTTCCGGAAGTTTGCCTCCAACGTCTAAAGGCATCAAGCCGGTAAAAAATATTATCCTGATGATCGGCGATGGTATGGGTACCTCCGAGATATACGCCGGATACACTTGTAACCATGGCCATCTCAATCTGGAGCGGATCAGAAATATCGGATTTTCTAAAACCTATTCTACGTCTTATGTAACCGATTCAGGTGCAGGAGGTACCGCGATCTCCACAGGTAATAAAACCTATAACGGCGCTATCGGCGTTGATTCAACCGGTAAACCTGTCAAGACCATACTTGAATGGGCAGAAGAAAAAGGTAAGGCTACCGGATTAATAGCAACCTGCGCAATTACACATGCAACTCCAGCCAGCTTTATTTCCCACCAGGCAAACCGAAGTGATTATGAACTCATTGCCGATGATTTCCTGAAAACTGATATTGATGTGTTCATTGGAGGTGGTCGCGACCATTTCCAGAAACGCAAGGATAGCGTTGATTTAACCCTAAAGCTTCGGGATAAAGGGTATACCGTTGCTTATACCATAGAAGATATTAAAAACGTACAAAAGGGACCAGTTGCCGGTTTACTTGCACCAGTTCACCAACCAAAATGGTTGGAAGGGAGAGGAAACCAGTTAACTGAATCAGTGAATGAAGCTATTCGCTTACTGGTATCAGATAAGGATGGCTTTTTTCTAATGGTCGAAGGTTCCCAGATCGACTGGGGCGGCCATGCAAACGATATTAACTACCTGGCAACCGAAATGGTTGATTTTGATAATGCGATAGGAGCAGTACTGGATTTTGCTCTGAAAAATGGCGAAACGCTGGTAATTGTTACTGCCGACCATGAAACAGGAGGATTAGGATTGAACGGCGGAAATCTTGTTACCGGTGAAATCAAGGCTGGATTTACCAGTACCGATCATACCGGAGTTATGGTCCCCGTTTTTTCGTATGGCCCGCATTCAGAGATTTTTACAGGTTTTCAGGAAAATACGGATCTCTACTTTAAGATGATGGATGCATTTGGATTTAAAAACAATAGATAAATTAAGAAATGAAAACACAAACCACTCAAAAAGCCATAGCCCTGGTTGCTCATAATGAAAGAAAAAATGTTCTTCTGGAATGGGTTAAAAACAATAGGGAAGAATTATTGAAACATAGACTTATAGGAACGACAAATACCTCCCGATTATTGAACTCAGTGCTTGAAATGGGAATTGAATCGTTTGGACATGGGCCGGAAGGGGGAGATATTCTGCTGGCAGCTAAAATATTGCAGAACGAGGTTGAGAAACTGATTTTTTTTGTTGACCTGCAAACCCCTCATGGCCATGAACATGACATTCAGACTTTGATACGCACTGCCATCATCAATAATATTCCAATCGCATTAAACCCCGCAACAGCAACTCTGATCATTAATGAATGTAACCCGGTTTAGCGGTCTTTCGTTTCCCTGGGGGCATTCCCGGCCGTTCAATGATTTGTCAGGCTATCTCAAGGGAAAATTCGGAACCCGGGTACAGAAATTGTCAATCGATGCAGGTTTTACCTGCCCTAATCGTGATGGATCAAAAGGTACCGGCGGTTGTACTTTTTGCAATAATAAATCCTTCAATCCGGGATATTGTTCCTCTGAAATATCTGTTAATCAGCAGATTAAACAGGGTATGACTTTCTTTTCAGCCAAATACCAAAATATCAGATATCTGGCCTATTTTCAAGCTTATACAAATACTTATTCTTCTTTAGACCAGCTGATTAACCTATACAATGAGGCTCTGAACTATCCGGGAATTTCCGGAATTGTAGTCGGTACCCGTCCTGATTGTATAAGCAGTCCGCTACTGGATTATTTCGAGGAATTGGCGAAGCACTTTTATGTTTCTCTTGAATTTGGGGTTGAGTCCACTTTGGAGAAAACCCTGGTCAGAGTCAATCGCGGCCATGATTACCAGGAAAGCATCAAAGCGATAGAGAAGACTGCCAATCGTGGAATCCACGTCGGCGCTCATCTCATTCTCGGCCTACCCGGTGAGACTGTTGAGGATATGCTGAATCATTCCCGTAAATTGAGCCTCCTTCCGCTTAATATGTTGAAAATTCATCAGTTGCAAATAATACGGGGTACGAGAATGGAATCTGAGTATTTGACCTGTCCCGAAGACTTTGTGACTTTTTCTGCTGATGAATATATTGATTTGGTTATCCGGTTCCTGGAATTGCTGAATCCGGCAATTATGGTGGAAAGGTTTGCAAGTGCATCACCTGCTGATCTTATAGCAGGAAAGAGATGGGGTTTGAAAAATTTTGAAATCGTTGCGAAAATTGAAAAGGAGATGATCTCAAGAAACACCTGGCAAGGCAGGCTTTTCAGTTTGAAATAATCCTTCGGGAATACCTGAAATAAACCAGGAAGTATGCCGTCACCAGAAGTGCTCCGGTGGCAGAAAC
>QYQM01000149.1 GCA_007280905.1 Porphyromonadaceae bacterium
ACGAACGATTTGCACTCAAGGCTTTGGGGATTTGGCCCCGAAGCGGATTACACACCGCTTACAATCAATGATGATCAAACCATCGGCGGCTTCGCACGAATAGCTGCAGTGATTTCTGAATACCGGAACAAACAGGCAGAATCCTTACTGGTTCTGGATGCAGGTGATTTCCTGATGGGAACTATTTTCCATACCGCTGAAGCCAAAACAGGTTTTCAACTTCGTTTGATGAAGAAAATGGGATACGACTTTGTATCTATCGGGAATCATGAATTCGATTTCGGAGTGCAGGAAATGGCGAAAATCCTCTCCAAATCGGCTGAGGAACCAATACCCGGACTTATCCTTTCCAATATCAGTTTTGATTCCACTGATACTGCTGACAATAACCTTGAAGCCTTATTTACTTCAGGAGTGATCAAACCTTACCGGATACTGGTCCGGAATGGATTAAAAATCGGTTTTTTTGCCCTGATGGGAGTTGATGCTGCAAGTGTTACCCCCTATGTTAAACCCGCCAAATTTACCGACCGGATTCTTTCAGCAAAATACTTTACCCGTATGCTGAAAGAGGAGGAAAAAGTCGATCTGGTTATTTGCTTATCACACAGCGGATTGGTATTTGATCCTAAAAAAGGCTGGCAGGGTGATGATGTAGAACTGGCTCAGCAGGTGCCCGGCATTGACGTTATCATCTCCGGCCATACTCACACCAGTCTTGCCAAGCCTCTTATTGTCAATAATATTCCTATAGTCCAGGCCGGATCTGAAGGCAGGTATGTAGGAAAGCTGGAAATAGAGAAAACGATCGACGGAGTAAAGGTACTCTCCGGCGAGCTGATCCCGGTGGATGATCAGATTCCGGGCGACCCAAAGATCCAGCGTTTGATTGCAGAACAACAAAAGCTCATTGGCACCGATCTCTTCTCAGAATATCACTTTAACGTTGATAAACCTGTTCTTGAAACCTCTTTCGATGTCGGGTTCAACCAGGACAATAACCTGGAAACATCAACCCTGGGCCCTTTCCTGGCTGATGCACTATATGATTATGCACGTCAGGTCGACCGTAAACCTACTGATGTTGCGCTGGTAACCGCCGGTCTCACACGGGATGAAATCCAGAAAGGTAAGACCGGAAAGCAGCTACCGGCCGACCTGTTCCGGATTCTTCCTCTCGGTTTTGGGGTCACTGGTGAATCTTTTGGATACTCTATGAGTAAAATCTATGTCACCGGCCGTGAATTGAAAAATATACTGGATGTGATGCTCCTCGCTAAAAATATGTCATCAGACTATTATGGGTATTGGTCGGGTGTCCGTTATAAAATCAATCCTTTACGGCTTCCTCTCGACCGCGTTTATCAAATAGAGCTTGGTAATGAAAAAGAAGGATACCGGAAAATCAAGCTGAATAAAAATAAATCCAAGTTGTACGGAATCGTATCAAATGCTTATGTGATGGAGTTTTTCGGTATCATTAAATCGATGACAAAAGGAATTCTAAAAGTAGTACCAAAATTTGCTGATGGTACACCGATACCGGATTTCAAGTTAGCCCTGATTGATCGCGATCCTAAATTGCCAGGAATACAGGAAGCCAAAGAGTGGGCAGGCTTACTGACTTATGCATCCAAACTTCCCGACCTGAATGGCAACGGCATTCCGGATATGCCCGAAAAATACCGCGAGGTTCAGCGTTCTTCCGAATCAAAAGCATCCATCAACCCTATACTCTGTTTCAAAGGAACGAATGGAATAAATGTAGTCCCAGCGGTGCTGGTGGCAGCTATTCTCGCCAGTACGGCGTTGATCATTTTCTAGGGTAGAATTTTTCTAAAGATCCAGACATCCTGCTCCGCCTCTCCCCCCGGGATATGCTCTAAAACAGCAAGATCAGCGGTCCATTCGCGAACCCATTTTTCCGGATGAAAAGCGGTAAAAGTTCGATGGCCTTCGGTTACCTGGCCGCGGATGACCAGCTCACCGGCATCAAATAAAATCTTTTCCAGAGGGGTCAGTTTCCCGGAGAAGGAATTTCCATGAAGGGTTATGAACAAAAGCCCTCCGGGCTTCAGAACTCTCACCAATTCTTTCAGCCATGCCTCATGGGCCTCCATTGAAAGATGGGTAAAGATGGATATCCCGTAAACCAGGTCAAACCATTCCTTCTCATAAATCAACCCCGGCATCAAATCGTTTGAGTGAAAATAGATGTCCGTAAAATTAGCTGAGCACCAGGCAATTGATTGCCGGTTATAATCTGTCCCGTAAAAATTTCCATCTTCGATCAGCCCGGGCAAATGTCGGATCACCCTGGCCGGACCGCAGCCCCAGTCGAGGATACTGGCTCCCTTCAGATGTTTGTGATTCTGAACCAGACTGACCAGCCATTCCGCAGTTTTTTTCCCATTAATATAATATCGCTCATAATCGAGCTGAAACGCCTCATACATCAGATAATCAGGCGGAAGCGCAATATCAGGATATTGCTTTCGGAATGTCAGGTTGTGATCACGATTTTTCCGGCGAAGCCAGATGAACCGCAAATAATCCGATATCTGCATGAGGCCAAACTTGCGAAGGATCCTGGTAATGGATTGTTTTGAAGTCATTTTAAATGGATTAATCGTCATCCTGTCGGAGAGAATCGATGGGAAGTCGAGGGTTGGCATCGGCGGTAAAAATAGTAAATGGTTCGGTTTCGCCTCACTAATTATGCCCTTCGGGCTAATTGAAAAAAAAACTAAGGGACTGTTGTCAGGGAAAAAAATTTGTTTAATTTTGCAAACCCAAGTTTTACATGGGGAAGCTTATTGGCCCGTTCGTCTAGGGGTTAGGACGTCAGATTTTCATTCTGGTAGCAGGGGTTCGATTCCCCTACGGGCTACGATAAATTTAAGATCATTACAAAATGGCACATCACAAGTCGGCATTAAAGCGGATCCGTCAAACGGAAGTTAGAAGTGAGCATAATAAATATTTTGCAAAGACTGCCCGTAACGCGATTAAGAGCCTGAGGAACACTACGGAAAAGACTGCCGCTGCCGAAATGCTGCCGAAAGTTTCTTCCATGCTGGATAAGCTGGCCAAGCAAAATATCATTCATGACAACAAGGCATCCAACCTCAAGTCGGGCCTTGCCAAGCACGTGAACGGTTTATAGATTTTTTTCCATTTCATCATCCTTCCTGCATCTATATTCTTAACTAAAACTTGAAGGAAAATGGAATATCCGATTTTTCGCATCCGCGATCTGGCCGTTGAGGACCGGCCACGTGAAAAATGCCTGCGCCAGGGAACCAGCGGGCTCAGTAACACAGAACTCCTTGCCATTCTCATCGGCACAGGCACAAAAAAACAGTCGGCACTCGACCTGGCCCGTCTGATCCTGCAGCAGGCCGGGAACGATCTGCACCATTTAGGCAAGCTCTCTTTAGCCGAAATGGAAAAGATCAACGGCATCGGTCAGGCTAAGGCAATCCGCATCCAGGCCTGCTTCGAGCTGGCCCGCCGGCGTAAAGCCGCACCGCCGGCCATCCGGCCTAAAATACGATGCAGCCAGGATGCCTGGAAATTGCTGGAAGGAATACTCTCGGACCTGCAACATGAGGAATTCTGGATCCTCCTGCTGAACCGCTCAAACCAGATCATCGATCAGGTCAGGATCAGTCAGGGCGGCATATCCGGCACCGTCACCGACGTCAGGCTTATTCTGAATGCCGCAGTTGAAAAACTGGCATCAGGGATCATCCTGGCTCATAACCATCCATCCGGAAACCTTTCACCATCAGAGGCTGACATCAAAATCACCAAAAAAATAAAAGAAGCCGCCCAACTGTTGGACCTGTCACTCCTCGACCACCTTATCCTTTCTGATCAGGGATACCTGAGCATGGCTGATGATAATCTGATGCCATGAAATTACTCTTCAGGCATAATATATTGTGTATCTTTACGGGATATTTTCCAACCTGAATGATTCTGATTTATTGCCCCGAAGAAAACCCGAGAGTTACCTGGACCTTTGATCTGGTTTTCAAGCAGCTTCTGGGGTTGGAATATCGCGTTACAACTTTCTCTGATGAATTGATTCATTCAGAGGGACCCCGTCTGAATTATTCGTTCAAACCGATAGCCGGTATCCCTTTCATTGAGGCTTCCGGGCTCCTTTTCGAACGTAACATACGTGATCAATCGGCAAAATTGATTCCCGGTGAAAAATGGGCTGGATTGCCAACCATTTTTTCATACTGGAAGAGCCCGGCTCCTCTCCCTTTTGACATTTTCTCTGCCATTTTCTATTTCGTCTCACGATACGAGGAGTATCTGCCCTTTGAACCGGATGAGCATCATCGCTTCCAATCCACCGAAAGTCTGGCTTTTCATTTGAATATTATCGAAAAACCAATTGTCAATCAATGGGTCATTGGATTCAAGGAAATATTAAAATCGTGGTTTGGAGAGTCAATCACCTTTGAAGAACCTGAATATCAATTCACACCAACAATCGATATCGATAATGCCTGGGCCTATGCTCACAAAGGCATCATGCGGACCATCGGCGGGATTTGGAAGGATCGCCGAAATATGGAGGCCAGAAATTTCCGGTACCAGGTTTTACGCGATAACCAGCCTGACCCTTACAATACTTACGAGCTTCTCAACCGGTTCCACTCTGAAGCGGAAGTGCATCCCATCTGGTTTTTCCTGATTGCCGCCTATAGCCAATATGATAAAAATATCTCTCCGCGCAACATCCACTTTCAAAACCTGATCCGTGAAACCGCTACTAATAATGCCATCGGACTTCATCCATCTTATGCATCCAACTCTTCGCCATCGCTCGTAAATCATGAGGTTGAGCTCCTGGCACGCATCCTGGGGCATCCGGTCAGCCGGAGCCGGCAACATTATCTCCGCATAGACCTTCCCGATACCTACCGGTCTCTGTCCCACCTCGGTATCCATGAAGATTATTCGATGGGCTATGCTGATTGTCCGGGTTTCAGGGCGGGCATTGCCTCCCCGTTCCGCTTTTTTAATCTCGAAGAAAACAAAATCACCGACCTGATGGTCTATCCTTTTGAGGTGATGGATACCTGTTTGCAACGATACATGAAATTAAATCCCGAACAAGCGATTCAAAAGATCATCGAAATTGTTGAGCAGGTGAAAAAAGTGAACGGAACCTTTATCAGCTTATGGCACAATGAATCCCTGAGTGAATGGAAAGAATGGAGTGGCTGGAGCAAGGTGTACCGCGAACTTCTCACTATCGCCAAATCGGAATGATCTCATTATTATGGAGATACAATATCTCAGCCATCAGCAGATCGACAGGAAAAGATGGGATCAACTCATCGGCCATGCCCCCGGGGGTACTCTCTATGGCCTATCGTGGTACCTCGATGCTGTTTGTCCGGGTTGGCAGGCCCTGGCTACCAGCGATTATTCCAGGATAATGCCGCTGACCTCCAGGCGGAAATACGGATTCAGCTATCTATATCAACCTTTATTAAGTCAGCAACTCGGCATCTTCAGCCATGCAAACCTTAAACTGGCGGACGTCGACGAATTCCTCAGAGCGATTCCGGCGGTATTCAAACTAGTCGAGATAACGCTGAATGATCATAACCCTCCTGGCACCCTTTTTCCGGTTGGTAAACACACCACCTGCCGGCTGAATCTTAACATCCCCTATACACAAATCCAGGAAAGATATTCCGAAAATACCCGCCGAAATCTGAAAAAAGCCACCCTGGAAAACCTCCGGTTCCGGACAAACATAACCCTTCCTGAGTTTCTGGAACTTTTACATAAGGATAAGAGTGCCGGTGCCAATATCCTGGCCCTCAGAAAAAACCGGCCAGCCCTGTTGAGGCTGGTCCCTGCCATTATCAACCGGAATGCCGGAATGATTTGCGGGGTCAGAAACCGGCACGGCGACTTGCTCGCCGCGGCCCTGATGGGTCAGGACAGGTTATTTCATTATTATCTGGCTCCGGCCATGAATGACGAAGGCCGTGAAGCCCGGGCCATGTTTTATCTGATCGACCGGTATATCCATCTGCATGCCGGATTGCCTGCTACTCTTGATTTTGAGGGGTCCGATATCGAATCTGTTGCCCGCTTTTATAAAGGATACGGGGCTGCACCCTTTACCTATATATCGCTAAAGATAAACCGATTACCCTGGCCCCTAAATCATTGGGCCAACCGCCGGATGAAATAACTTTTTATTACATTTGGCAATACCAATTCCCAAAATCATGATTAACAACCTCGGCGATCAGAATTCCATTCTTAACCAATTCATGGTTGAGATCCGGGATGAACAGCTCCAGAAGGATTCGATGCGGTTCCGGAGGAACCTGGAACGTGTGGGTGAAGTACTGGCATATGAAATCAGTAAAACATTTACCTATCAGCCCGTTGAAGTTCGCACCCCGCTGGCAACGGCCGATATTCCTGTCGCTAATGAACCTATTGTTCTGGCTACAATCCTCCGTGCAGGGCTTCCCATACATCAGGGTTTTCTGAATTTTTTCGACCATGCCGAGAATGCCTTTATTTCCGCTTACCGGGAATACGAGAAAGATGGAACCTTTCATATCCGTTTTGAACATATTTCTTCTCCATCAGTTCATAAAAAAGTGGTCATCCTGTGCGATTCCATGATCGCAACCGGCGCTTCCATATTTCTGGCCTATAAAGCATTACTGGAAAAAGGCACTCCGGCACATGTTCATATTGCCGCCCTCATCGCCAGCAAAGAAGGGATTGAATATCTGCGAAAAAACCTGCCGATGAAAAAAACCACCATCTGGGTAGCTGCCATAGATGACGAACTCACCTCGAAAGCCTATATCGTTCCGGGTTTGGGTGATGCCGGAGATCTTGCATACGGCAGTAAAACGAGCGAAGGAACGGATCTCTTCTGAAAGAAGTTGTCGGTTGTGGGTTGTCGGTTATGGGTTGTGGCGAAACTCAGTGCAGCGTCAAGAGGTCCCCGCCTTCCGGGATGACAAGTGCTTCTGCCGGAATTACAATAAGTTTAGCAAGGGCTCTTGCCCCCTCCTTCATAAGGAGGGGGTTGGGGGAGGTACCTGGGATTGGGGCAGGTACTTTTGGTCGCCCCACAACTCCCTGATACTCTTGCCTATAACCGGATGCACCTTCTCCGGACATAGTTCCATCAGTGATATCAGAATAAAATCCCGTTCATGCAATTTTGGATGCGGCACAATAAGTCCTGGTTCATTGATAATTTCATCTCCATAAAAAAGAATATCCAGATCAATTGCCCGATCGGTATAAACCCCCGTTCTCACCCGCCCGAATCCGTATTCAATGGATTGCAAAATTCCGATAATCCCGGCTGCGCTCGAGGAGTAAGAGCCTGAGGAACACGACTCTACCCCGACGATAATCGCGCAATTCAGGAATTTATTTTCCGATTCAAATCCCCATGGCTCGGTCTCCACAAAGGTTGATTCCGCTGTAACCAAACCGATCCTTTCACCGATCAGGGCAATCGCCGTTTCGATATTTTTTCGGCGGTCACCGAGGTTACTGCCCAGTCCGATGATAAGTTCCTGCATGAAAATGAAATCAATCGGCAAAAATAGGTCTTTATAACCTATTTTTGTGATTCACAGTAAACTCATATATATAATGAAAGGATTCTTCAAATACTTTCTGGCCAGTTTTCTGGCCGTTTGTGTCGCATTAGTGGTTCTTACCCTGATCGGGCTCGGAAGTATCACAGCCCTGATCTCCTCAAAACCCGATATAGTGAAGCTGAAACCGAATACAGTCCTGGTTCTTGACCTGAACCGCAGGGTAACGGAACGTTCGATTGATAACCCCCTGGAAATATTTGATTATCAGTCAATGGGACTCGAAACCACCTTGGGATTATACGATATCGTTCATAATCTCGAAAGGGCATCGAAAGACCCGAATATCGATGGTGTACTGGTGAAAACCGGGTTAACCGGTCCGGGAATTTCCACCATTGACGAGATCCGCGAATCATTGGCCGGGTTTAAGAAGGCCGGTAAATTTGTCATTGCCTACGCCGAAATGTATTCGCAAGGGAGCTATTATCTGGCTTCGGTGGCTGATGCAGTCTTTCTGAACCCGGAAGGCATCCTCGAATTCCGCGGCCTCCGGTCGGATGTGATGTTCTTTAAAAAAGCCCTGGAGAAAATCGGGGTCGATGTACAGGTAATCCGCGAGGGCCGCTATAAATCGGCCGTTGAACCTTTCCTGCAGGAATCTATGAGCGAGTACAGTAAGGAACAAACCATGGCCTATCTACAGACAGTCTGGACCCGCATGCTTACCGGAATCGGTGAGTCCCGGAAAAAATCGGTTGATGAACTCAACCGGCTGGCCGACGGATGGATTGCCCGTACCCCTGATGCAGCCTTAAAATCCGGACTGGTTGACAGCCTTCTGTATGAAGATCAGGTTAATAATATTCTCCAAAAAAAAACCGGCCTGGGTGAAAGTGAAAAGCTCCGGACCGTTTCCATTATGAATTACACCCGGGCAGGCTCCCAGGTTGCGCAGGAATACACTCCCGACCGTATCGCCATAATCTACGGCACGGGATCGATAGGCATGGAATCCAAAGGAAGTCAGAGCATCGGAACCAATCTGGCCGAAACATTTGCAAAAGCCAGGAAAGACAGTAAAATCAAGGCCATTGTATTCCGGATCAATTCCCCCGGAGGCAGTGCGCTTGCATCTGAAATCATCCGCCGCGAGGTGGAGCTGACTGCCGCCGTTAAACCCGTGATTGTATCGATGGGTGATGTGGCAGGTTCGGGCGGTTACTGGATCGCAACCCCAGGCACCAGGATTGTGGCCGGATATACCAGCCTGACCGGGTCAATCGGGGCATTCGGACTGATCCCGAACCTGCAGAAACTGCTGACCGACAAAATCGGGATCACTTTCGATGGGGTTGAAACAAACAAGCTGGCGGGTTCGGGATCCCTGTTCCGCCCCATGACCGATGTGGAAAAGGCTGTTTTCGATGACCAACTGACCCAAACCTACGATCACTTCCTGGAACACGTTTCAAAAACCCGGAAAATGACTTTTCAAGAAGTCGATGCTATCGGTCAGGGCCGCATCTGGGCCGGTGTAACTGCAAAAGAGAAGGGTTTGATCGATGAGATCGGCGGAATTCAGCAAGCGATAGAACTCGCTGCAACCGAAGCCGGTTTGAAAACCTGGCGGATCAGGGAATTACCCGTACTGAAGAATCCGCTGAATGAACTCATCAACCAGTTCTCCGGAAAATCCTCTCCCGCAGAAAGTATGCTGGCACGCGAGATACCCGCAATCCGCGAAATAAAAGATATTATGCTCGGCGGAAAAATCCAGGCAAGAGTACCATTCAGAATCGATATTAATTAACCGGAGGCAGGTATCAAAAACCATGTTGTCACAATAATCCTTACCCCCTTTTCCTGGGTGTACGGACTGATTACCGGTCTGCGCAATCTACTGTATGACAAGTCGATATTAAGTTCTTATCATCCTGATATCCCGGTTATTGTAGTGGGCAACCTGATTGCCGGCGGTAGCGGAAAAACCCCGATGGTTGCCTGGATTGCCTGGAAACTATCTGAAAAATACCGGGTGGCAATTCTGAGCCGTGGTTATGGCCGGCGTACCCGGGGTTTTCTATTTCTCGACATCCATTCCACTCCTGAAACCGTTGGAGATGAACCGATGGAGTTGCGGTTTTTATTGCCGGAAATTCCCATTGCCGTAGATAGTAACCGCAAACGCGGCATACAGAATCTGGCTTCCGGAAAATATGGGAAAATCGATCTGATTCTGATGGACGATGGGTTTCAGCATCGCCGCGTTACGCCTGGATATTCAATTATTCTCGATGATTTCAACCGCCCGATGCGCAAGGAGAAACTACTGCCGGCCGGCCTTCGCCGCGAGCCGCTTTCAGGCCTCAACAGGGCCGGTCTTATCATCGAAACGAAAAAGCAAGCTTCGTTGGTGAACAGCCAGGTCTCCTCCCGCATCATATTAATAACGGGCATCGCCAATCCTCAACCCCTCGCTGATGAAATCTCAAAAACCGGTACTCTCTGCCACCACCAGAAATTTCCTGATCACCATCGATACACCCATGCTGAAGCAGCCTCAATCCGCGACCTTTATTACTTTCACCTTCGTGAAGCTCAGCTTAGTGCAGACCCTTCAGCCCCCCTGCTCCTCACCACGGGCAAGGACTACGTAAAACTTTGCCGTCTTCCGGAACTGTCTGATCTGCCGCTGAAATGGATCCCTATCGGTCCGCCAATTAATCCGGATCAGGAACAAGAAATTCTTAATAAGATTTACCAGTATGTGGAAAAAATTAACGGAAACAACTGATTATCTGCTTAGCAGAACTAATATCCGGCCTTTAACCGGCATCGTTCTGGGAACCGGGTTAGGAGGGCTCGTTGACGAAATCGATATTGCCGATAAGATCCCTTACTCAGAGATCCCGAACTTTCCGGTCACCACCGTTGAGGGGCATCACGGCAACCTGATCTTCGGACATCTGGCCGGTAAACCGGTTGTGGCTATGCAGGGGCGGTTCCACTTTTACGAGGGGTATTCAATGGTCGACACTGTTTTCCCGTTGCGGGTACTGAAACTTCTGGGCATCCGGCAGGCATTTCTGTCGAATGCCGCAGGCGGGATCAACCCGGATTTTGAGGTCGGAAACCTGATGATCATCCGTGATCATATCAACTTCTTTTCCGAAAGCCCATTACGCGGCAAAAACATCGATCAGCTTGGGACCAGGTTTCCGGATATGAGTGAGCCGTATGACCAGAATCTGATCCGGGTTGCACACATCGTTGCCGCCAGCCTTGGAATAACACTCCGTGAAGGGGTCTACCTGGGCAATCCCGGTCCCAGTTTCGAAACTCCGGCCGAATACACCCATTACCGGAGGATCGGTGCAGATGCCATCGGAATGTCAACAATCCCTGAGGTTTTAGCTGCCCGGCACATGGGACTGCCGGTTTTTGCCGTATCGGTAGTGACCAATGTAGCAGTTCCGGGTAACTTCCAGGAAAATACCCATGAAGATGTTCAGATTGTCGCAAACCAGGCTGCAGCTTATATGACTCAATTATTCAAAGGAGTCATCAGTGAATCACCCTACTCGATCTGATTATGAACAACAATCTGAAGTACAACAGAATATGCGTTTACTGCGCCTCCAGTAATAAAACCCCTGAAAAATATCTCGATCACGGTCGCACTTTTGCCCGGATACTGGCTGAAAACCATATCGACCTGGTTTTCGGCGGAAGCCGCAGCGGGCTGATGGGTGTGATGGCTGACGAGATGATGAGGCATGGCGGACGAACCATCGGGATCATGCCACGGTTTATGCAGGAGGTGGAATGGCATCATGAAGAGCTCACTCAGATGATCACCACTGAGACTATGGCCGAGCGCAAAGAAGCCATGATCCATGAGGTTGATGCCGTGGTCACTTTCCCCGGCGGTTGCGGCACGATGGAGGAATTCATGGAAACTCTCAGTCTGAAACGTTTGGGACTTTTCCATAAACCAATGATTGTTCTCAATAGCTTTGGTTTTTATAATCCGCTGATCGATTTGCTGAATGCTATGCTCCGCGATCATTTTCTCGGTCCGAAGCATCGTGAAATGTGGACCATTGTTAAAACTCCGGCCGAAATTCTTCCTGCTATCGCTGCCAATGCCGACTGGGATCCTGAAGCCCGATCGTTCGCATTGGTTCAGTAGGTGCGCATAATTGCGCACGCCTTTTTCCATCTGCCTTTTTTGCCTGATGGATGATAGTAATCGGCCACTAACAAGTAAATCCCGTCGGGAACTAACCTTTGTGCGGCATCCAGTCCATCCCAGCAAATGATACCTTCCACCGAGGCCATTCCGAAGGGGAATATCTCCCTGACAAGCAGTCCCTCTCTGTTATAAATATTCATCCGCATGAACCAGCCCGTGTTTTCGAACCGGTAGCTGACCGCTACCTGAACCGGATCAGGCGAGATCGCGGAATATCCGATCACCGGGTCAAGAGAGAAATGTTGAGCGGCTGTCAACGGAAGTTTTAGTGAAGAAGAATTTTTTGATCCGGGGGTAGAGCCACCGGAGGCAGCAGATGCAGAGAACCAATTGGCAGGATCGGTTCCGGAGGCGTCGACGTTGATGCGTTCCAGCGAAACTCCCTTATTTTCTTCCAGATACGGATAGTGCCAATCAGGTGAATAGGTAACCACATCCAACTGTTTCTGATTCCGATCCATCAAAATAAGTTGTGACTCCCCGTTGGTGAGCGACGGCATGTCCGATCGTTCAGCGACCACAGCCGGATCTGCCATTGGCCAGGCTTTGGTGAACGATTTGGCATCACCGGTAAAAACCGCATAACATTCAGGAAACAGCCAATAGGATAGAACCTGCTGATCCGAAAAACTCATGATGACTCCTTGGGTATCGGCCCGGGCCAGGATCAGGTCTTTCAGATCGATCACCCGTTCCGACCGGTTATACACCTCAACAAACTCGGTCTGATTGGTTTGGGGGTCGAACATGACTTCCGTTATCACTACACCGGCAGAGTCGGGCCGTGAAGGAAATCCCAGTGCAACAGGCCGGAGCCGGGCATTCTGGCCGGAGCAATCATCGACGGTACCCTTGAGCTCAATGGTATAGGTTAATCCCTGATCCAAACTATCCGGAAGATGAAAGAAGAGGCCGGGAAATCCATATTCCGGGGCTGGCACTCCCGATGTATAAATCCCACCCGGCATCAGTATGCATGCATAATTATTCACCTCAACTGCCGGGTTTAGTATCCCGGAAAAGAGCAGGACAAAACGTTGATCGTCATATCCCGCTGCCCTGATCAGCATTGGAGGCTCCGCAGGCGGCACGGTTACTTGCTGTGAATTAGATCTTCCCGGAGTGCCGCCTGATGGATCAACCGAAGGCAGCCAGGCCGCCGGGCTGCAGTATTGCGAGGGATCGGCGAGTTCGAGCGACCAGCCTCCATTAGCCTTGAGTGCATCGGTAAACTGATCCGGTGAATATTCCACGGTATGTACCGCTATTCCGGCGGGGTTGAGCAGGGTAAGCCGCTCGCCCGTATTCCGGAGCGCCGGAAATGACTCCATGGCAATCACTTGCCCAAGTGCCCTGAATGCCGGCGCGGCGGCCGGTGAGCAAACGATCACATAGCCACCGGGGGATACCCGGCCGCTTCCCACCCGCCGTACTTTGTCGCCCACAACCCACTGCCAGCCAGTTAAATCCACCGTGTCACCACCGGCATTATACCACTCGACATACTCATAAGGTGGCAGACCAACCGAAGGATCAGGATCAGGCATGATCTCGGATATGAGAATCAAAACCGCCATCATTATACTCTTCATCTGTATTATATTTGCAATCCTATATAGACGTCATTTTAATCACCTTTTGGAAATTTTTAAATGAAAATTGCAGTTGTTGGTGCTACAGGCCTGGTAGGAAGCAAGATGCTCCAGGTATTGGAAGAACGAAACTTCCCGGTAACTGAACTGATACCCGTTGCATCGGAGAAATCCGTCGGGAAAAAGGTAATCTTTAAGAAACAGGAGTATACCGTTGTTTCGGCCGATGAGGCAATCCGGATGAAACCGGCTATCGCCATCTTTTCAGCCGGCGGCAATACTTCCCTTGAACTTGCACCAAAATTCGCTGCTAATGGGATCGTAGTGATTGACAACTCATCAGCCTGGCGTATGGACCCGTCGAAAAAACTGGTGATCCCCGAAATCAATGCTCACGAACTCACCCGTGATGATCTGATCATCGCCAACCCAAACTGTTCGACCATCCAGATGCTGGTTGCCATTGCTCCGCTTCACCGTGCCTATGGTATCGCCCGTCTCGTTATCAGTACCTACCAATCGGTAACCGGAACGGGGGTCAAAGCTCTCCAACAATTAGAGAATGAAGAACGGGCAGCTGTAGAGACGCATGATCATGCGTCTCTATGTGATGTTTCAATTGACCGGGCCTATCCGCATCAGATTTACCGGAATTGCATCCCGCAGTGCGATGTTTTCACCGAAAACGGGTATACAAAAGAGGAGATGAAAATGGTGAACGAAACCCGGAAAATCCTGGGCGATCCTTCGATCATGGTTACCGCAACAACAGTGCGGGTACCGGTTACAGGCGGACATTCGGAGTCGGTCAACATCGAGTTTCACAAAGAATACGAACTGGCGGATGTTCGTAAAATTCTCTCCGAAGCACCCGGTTGCGTGGTAGTCGATAATCCCGCAAAATCAGAATACCCGATGGCAGTTACAGCCAATGGGCATGATGAGGTATTTATCGGACGCATCCGTCGCGATGAATCAAGGGAAAAATGCCTGAACCTGTGGGTTGTTTCGGATAACCTTCGGAAAGGAGCAGCCACCAATGCGATTCAGATAGCGGAGTACTTAGTACAGAAGGCTCAAGGCTCATGGCTCAAGTAATAAGTAAGGCTCAAGGCGCAAGGCTCAAGTAA
>QYQM01000124.1 GCA_007280905.1 Porphyromonadaceae bacterium
ATAGGCTTCCAGATATTTCCTGAACGGAAAGCTTTTGGTAAGAAGTGGAGCCGTAATAATTTTTCCTGAAGCAATCATGTCAACAGCAGCTTCATAATCTTCCTGCCGGTACATCATCGAACCAAAAACATTCAGCTCATGTTCACCCAGGAAAAACATATTTACGACCGGATTTTGGGAAAAGACTCCAAGAATAACGACATTCCCTCCTTTCTCCACAAATTGGATCAGAACATCCAGCGAAGATTGCACACCGGCAGCTTCAAACCCGACCTGAAAACCTTCGTCGCCGAAAAAAGCTTTAACACTTTCCTCAAAAGAGGTATATTTAATGTTGACAGCCTCTTCGATTTCACATTTTTTTGCAATGGCTAAACGATAATCACTTACATCAGTTATCAAAACCTTTTTGGCCCCACGGGCTTTGGCAAACTGAGCAACCAGATTTCCGATAGTGCCTGCTCCGGAAACCACTACATTTTTCCCTTTCAGCCCGGCAACACGGTTTGTCGAATGTGCTCCAACCGCAGCAGGTTCAATCATAGCTCCCTGTTCGAATGACATTCTATCGGAAAATGGAACAATCCTGTCGTCCGTCACAACAAAAAGGTCCTGTGCCACTCCCGGCGCCTGAAAACCCTGGACTTTTAATTCCTGACAGGCGTTATATTGCCCGCGTTTGCAAGGGCCGCAGGTTCCGCACACTAGTTGAGGCCTGGCGGTTGCTTTCATGCCAGGTTTAACATTGGTAACCTTTTTCCCAACCGCTTCAATAATTGCTGAATATTCATGTCCCTGAACAACAGGATACGGGGTTGCAGGATGTTTCCCGTGAAAAACATGGATATCGGACCCGCAAACACCGATTTTCTTTATTCTCAATAAAACCTCATGGTCATTCAAGGACCCAGGTTCCGGAATTTCCCTGTATTCAATCACCCCCGGCGATGTCATAATTGCTTGTCTCATAATTAATCAATTAAGAAAAAATGGTATACAGAACTACCAGTGTTAGAATTAAGAAAGAAGCCCATAATCTCGGATCCCTGATTCCAAGGAATTTCTCCCTGGTAATTACGGCAAGCGGATTGTCCCAGGTGTACTTTTCGATAACAGCAGGATCTGGTCTTGGAGTTAGATAACTGACAATAAAATAGATAAATGTACATATCACAAAAAGCCACCAGGCCTGTAACATGAAAGGCAGATGCAATCCTTTGGTGAAATACATGTAACCGCTGATGGGAGGAAAATCGATACAAAAGAAGGTTATCCCGAGCATTAAACCGGATATTAACGTTGTGATAGCTGCCTGTTTTGTACCTCTCTTTGAGAAAACGCCGAAAAGCAGTACGACAGCAACCGGTGGAGCTATTGCAGCCGCAATTTTGTTAATGGCTTCAAAGATGCTGGAAAATTTATCTCCCTGTGTTGACCATACCATTGCCAGCAACATAACTGCAACTGCAGCGATACGTCCGACTTGTATCTGCTTCTTATCCGTTGTTGCAGGTTTTAGTCTTTTCACAATATCAACGGCCACCAGGGTTGCTGAACTGTTCAAAGCCGCAGCAATGGTGCTCATTAATGCTGCCAGCAGCGTGGCTGCCATAATGCCCTTTAAACCAACAGGAAGCAATTGATTGATCATTACAGGAAAAGCCTGATTGGCATCGGTGCCAATGATATCCCGGAACAAAACATAGGCAATAACACCGGGAAGCACCAGGATAAATACCGGAAGAATTTTTAGAAATCCGGCAAAAATTGGCCCCAATTGCGCATCGCTTTGGGTTTTAGCACCCAGAACTCTCTGAACAATAGTTTGATCGGAACACCAGTACCATAAACCCAGAATCGGATAGCCAAGCAAACAGGCATACCAGGTGAGTCCCGACTCAAAGCCTCCTTCACCCAATGCTCTTAAGCTTTCTTTAGTATGCAGAATGCTTAATTGACCAGGCTTCAGAGCTGCCTTAAATTCAGCCAAAGTGTGTACTCCTTTATCCGGTAATGCAAAAATGGCAATCACTGTCAGTAATACAGCACCTCCGATCAGGATAACTGTTTGAATAGTTTCGGTAACCACCACGGCTTTCAATCCACCCAACACAGTATAGATGGTTGTGACAATTGAAATAATGATAATGGAGGTAACTACGTCGATTCCGAAAAATGTTTCAAACACTATGGCGCCGGCATACAGGCTCATACCGATATGGACAAACAGGGCACCGATAATTCCGATAAAAGCCAGAACGGTGCGGGAACCTGGTCCATATCGTTTTTCGAGAAATTCAGGCAGTGTTGAAATCCGGCTTTTAAAATAGAACGGGGCAAAAACCAGTCCGAGTAATATCAAGGTAATAGCTGCCAGCCACTCAAAGTTCCCCCAGACCAAGCCTTCATTATACCCCGATGCAGCCAGTCCCACGAGGTGAATGGTGGAAATATTCGAAGCAAAAAGTGCCGCTCCGATCACCGGCCATTTTAGCCCCCGGCTGGCAAGAAAATACCCATCACTGGTCATTTTCTTCATCTTCACCGACAATACTCCGACTACCAGAATACCAATCAGGTATGCTAATATTATTATAGAATCTATTAAACTGATTGTTCCAATCATAATACTCCTATTTGATTGCTGAAAGGCAGGAAACAAGAAACAGGTGGAAATCTCCACCTGTTTCCAGTTTCAAACCAATAAAAATACTAAACCTAACGATTAATGAATTCCTGTTCTTGTGTCCCACCACATCTGTGTTCCGTAAAAGATATCATTCTCAACAACATCCGTCGGGAATTTTGTGTTAAGAGATTTTTCCTCATCTGCATAAGCCAACCTGAACGGTGGGCGATTATGCTTCAGGGCATAGTTCTCCGAAGCCTGGTCCATAAGCGGGACATCAGTTCTTCTGCTCTCCGACCAAGCCTCAACGCTTTGCTTGAAGAGGGCGATCCATTTCTGAAAAGCAATCTTATGAAGATTTGTCGTCGTACCACCACCCCATGCAACTTCAGGTTGAGTCAGGAAAGCAGCAATGGCATCTGCGCCGATCTTATTTTCCTCCAGTGACCTGATAATTCCGGTTTCATAAGAAGTACGGGCATTCCCGGCAGCAAAGTTTCTTTGTATTGCTTCAGCTATGATAAAATGCACTTCAGCGCAATTCATAAAAGGGGAAAAACCTTTTGGATCGTTACCGAAGCGATCGCCGATATGGGATACATTGTTACCGTTGTTCAAGGTATCACGGGTCTGGCCGTAATAAAACCTATACCCGTTGTAATTGCCATACTTATTTTTATCAACGTAGACCGGCAATCTGGGGTCATTATTGTCTTTCAAGGCGTTAACCAGAACACTGTTCGTTCTGTACTGATCCTTTTTGTTACCGTCAGGTGCACCCATCCTTTCAAACCATATCTCCTGATCCGGAGCAATACCGGGATACCAGAAATATGCATTATCGGAATTCTCCGTCATTATGGGATAAGTTGCAGGATCGTTTAATATTTCAGAGACGACACCTTTGGCAGTCGTTTCATCAACCAAAGACATACGCATGGCCACCCTTAACCGGGTTGAATTACAGAATTTTTTCCACTTTTCAATATTTCCCTTATAAATCCAGTCTCCAATACCCATGGAACCGGTGCCCTTGTTGAGCGAGTCTGCAGCTTCTTTCAACTCTTTAAGAATGGCTGTATATACCTCTTGTTGTGTATCATATTTCGGGTAAATGATACCTTCTTCCATAAGGAATGCTTCGGAATAGGGTATTTTCCCCCACATATCAGTAGTTTGCTGCGCACTATACGCTTTCATGGTAAGAGCAGCAGCATAGAGACTAGTGTTATGCTCTTCCTTTGCAAGCCTCATCGCATCAACAAAGTAGGTTAAACTTCGATACATTCCCCTCCACATGCTGTTATTTATGTCAACCCTGTATTCATAATCACCGAAACCGATAGCAGCAGTTTGCCCGGCATAAGAACCTGCATAATAGACGTCGAGCCTTTCCCCGAACAATGTGTACATTACGCTAGTGGTTGCATTGAGAAAAACATTTGTAGCAGGAACCACTGTCGGAGAATTGGGATTCACATTCATCTCTTCGAAATTCTTAGTGCAAGAATTCGAGATCATCAATACTGCAGCCAGTATTAGAAACTTTATTTTACTAATCGTTTTCATAATTATCTTCATTTTGGGAGGTTATTAGAAGCTTAATCGCATTTTGATACCAAAGCTCCTGGTTGTTGGTATCTGAAAATTCTCAAATCCTACTCCGGAATCACCACCACCAAGACCAACCTCCGGATCTATTCCGAGTTCGGCAGTGCTCTTATCACGGTATAAAATGGCAAGGTTTCTTCCATAGACAGAAATATTGAGTTTTTGTATCCATGGTATTTTACTGACATTAATATCATATCCAAGGACAGCTTCTCTCAGTTTCACGTAGGTACCGTCAAGGATTGAGTACTCATGGTTATTCCACATCCATGCGCCACCATAGAAATCCTGAGCCGATACACGAATATCATTAACAGTGCCATCCTCTTTCACGCCATCCACAATCAGACCTGTCTCCCTGACGTTGTTTTGTGTCGTGATCTCATAAGTTCCAGTCGGATAGGCATGCCATGCCGTGACACTGAAGAAATCACCGCCTTTTCGCATATCGATCAGGAAACTCAGGTATAGTCCTTTATAATTAAATGAGTTACGAATGCCGCCAACCCAATCGGGAGTAACATTCCCAAGGTTGGCACCTACGTTTGTTGTAAGCGGGATTCCATCACTGCCAACTACAATCTTTCCTGCATCATTTCGCACATAAGGCAAGCCCCAGAGTACGCCCCATGGCTGACCAGGAACTCCAACCGTGGTGGCTCCTCCAAACCCATTTGATATCCTGTATGATTCCAGGTCGCCATAGAGTTCATTTACCATACTTTTATTTTTGGCCCAGTTAACCATGATATCCCATGATAATCCGGAAGGTTTGTCAATTGCTTTAGCGGTTAACATCAATTCAACTCCATTATTTTCGATTTCTCCTGCATTCAGGCGCATGGCACTGTAACCTGTAGTGATTGAAGTAGCCACAGATAAGATCTGGTTAACTGTAGTCTGGTCATAATAGGTCACATCAAGAGAAAGCCGGTTTTTCCATAATCTGAAATCTGCCCCAAATTCAAACGAGGAGGTGATTTGTGGTTTAAGATTGGCAGGCGGATAGGTTGAACCAATACTAAACATTGAAATTGCATTAAATGTTCCAACACCATATGTGTTTGCCAATTGGTATGCACCGGCGTCGCCCCCTACTTGTGCCCAACTACCCCTTAATTTTGCATAACTGAGAATATCAGATTCCAGTTTAAATGCTTCCGTAACATCAAATCCCAAGCTTACTGATGGATAAAAATAGGAACGGTTTTCGGCCGGAAGTGTTGAACTCCAGTCGTTTCTACCAGTAACACCCAGGAATAGGAAGTTTTTATAGGATCCGTTAGCAGCAAAGAATACGCTGTTCACTTCCTTTTCATTGGTATTCATGGAAACGGTCGGATTTCCTTTTACGTTACCGATGGTGTACAGGTCCGGAACGGTCAGATCACTTGCGGCCATGTACATGGATTGTGATTTGACGTTACGGTAGTTACCTCCTATGATACCATCGAGGCGGATATCACCAAAAGCTTTGTCAAACTTCAGCCACAGGTCAGCATTGGTTTCATTGTAGTAGAATTGAGTCTGGTTGAACTGCCCCCCTCTCTTTCTGCTGATATTACCCTGTGTGCCGGATTGGGTAAGATCCTTTCTATATTCATTATAGAAGTCAATTCCTACCCTACCTAATACCGACAACCAATCTGTGATCTTAAAATCAACGCTTGAGTTACCGAATAATCTGTTTCTGTTAAAACCTGTCAGATTTCTCAAATTATAGTATGGATTATCTCCGTCGGGGAAAATATAATCCGCGTTCCCTTTATCCTTAAATAGCTGTTTGGTATAATTGATATCAAAATCCCTTTGAGTCCAGGCGTAATCGACACCAATTCCTGAATAACCGTTATTAGGAAGGTTGTTGCTTTGCTTCTTAAGATAGGTTAAATTAGTTACGGCGGTAAGGCGGTCGGTTGGTTTTAATGTAAGACTGCCATTCAGTGTTTGCTGAGATTGATCAGTATAATCTATTATCCCCTTGGTATTCATGTTGGTAAAAGCGAGCCTTCCCATCGCTTTGTCACCATTGGATGAAATAGCCAGACTGTTTTCAGCATTGGTACCAGTCTGGAAAAAATCCCTGTAGTTATTTGGACGGGAAACCCATGGGCTATTGGGGCCTGTCGACCATTGGTCCAAGAGAAGACCGGCATCCATCCTTGGACCCCAGTTGATTGGCCAGCTATCGTTTACTCCACCGCCGCCGCCATCTACCCAGTTATAAGAATAAGTTTTGGCATAATCCTGATAACTCATGTCCGGGTAATCCCGTTTCCAAATATATTCCTCGCCATTCCATCCACCGCCGTATTCATTTTGGAATTTCGGCAAATAGGCGACTTTATCAAAAGACATTGAAGAAGAAAAATCAACACCCAGTTTCCGGCCGTCTTTCCCCTTTTTGGTTGTAATTAGAATGACCCCGTTGGTTGCCCGGCTTCCATACAAAGCTGCAGCGTTTGCACCCTTCAAAACAGTCAAGGATTCGATGTTGTTGGGATCAATATCTGCAGCGGTATTGCCCCAGTCAATGCCTCCACCACCATCGAGGTTGGTTGTATTATTGAAAATCGGGGTGCCGTCAATAACAAAAAGCGGTTCGTTGCCGCTAAAAGATTTATTCCCCCTGATAACAATCCTTGAGGATGCTCCAACCGTACTACCACCGCTGGTAACCTGAACCCCTGCAATCTTACCAGACAGGGTATTAATAATATTGTTATCCTTAGCCTCAATAAGCTCGGCTGAATTGACATCCTGAACAGCATATCCAAGTGTTTTCTTTTCCCTGGAAATACCAAGGGCGGTAACAACCACCTCATCGAGGTTCATTACATCAATTTCCAAACTGACATCATAGTTATTTGATGATGTGATTGGAACTTCCAGTTTGCAGTAACCGACTGATGAGAACACCAGGATGCCAGCTTGACCTTTTACTGACAAAACAAACCGGCCTTCACCTCCGGTAGTGGTTCCGGTTTGTGTTCCTTTTACCATTACAGTAACTCCTGGAATTGTCTGTTTATCAGCCGCGGAGGTAACTGTTCCGGTTAGTTGACGAGTTTGGCCGAAGAGAGTTCCGGCAAAAAAACTCATCAACAATACATAAAGTAGTTTTTGCTTCATTGGTTATAATTTTACCTGTTAAACTTTTCAACTATTCAAAAAGTTAAAACTATCCCTAAGCAAATGGAAAATGAACCACTTTGTTGGCATCTTCATGTACTATCTTTGCAACTCAAGGATTATTTCATTGCCAACCTATTGCATGAGATCCGGACACCTCTTAATGCCATTATAGAATTCTCAGAGCTCTTGAAAGAAGAAGTTGAACTTGTTATTCCTGGGGCTTCCGTGGAATACTTCCCGATTATTCACCATGCCACTTCATCGTTATTAATATCGACATCCCACTGTCAGGCTCAGTTTTTTGATTCCTTTCATGTGTAAGCCACTATAAAGAGTATCGAACGAAAGGTACGACCGCGGAGTCAGTGGTAAGGAGGGTAGTTTATGGAAGTTGTCAAATAATCGTACCCCAAACAACTCGACCGGTAAATATGCGCCAAATTCGGGACCATCCTCCCCCAAAAATTGGTGTACGAAAATCCGGACGATTATTTTAATGGAGCCTGAATTATTGATATACCTGTTATTATCTAAGAAAGTGCTATTTAGCTTGATCTCAGGAAGGCAATTGGGTATCCTTGTCAATGTCGTCAGCCGTCAAATACCCTTTTTCTGTTAAACGGTATACTGTTCCTTTGTTTTGAGATTCAAAGATTATTAATTCGTTATCTAATAGTTGTTTAACGGCAGATTCCCATCCTGCAAATTCCCGAGCACTTGAACATTGAATATTTTTTTGGCCGCAAATAAGCTCATAACACTCCTGGTTTGAAAAAACAATAATATAGCCATCTTTATCTTCGGAGGTCTTTTTTATGATTATTTTAGCTTTGGCACTAAGAATGCTAATTAACGCAAAGTTGTTTTTTATTTCCTCCTCCTTAAAATCGGATATACGGTACCTGTACGCCGGTTCCGGCGGCATTGATCCCTGAAAGCAAAGGATAGAGCTGACTAACGGGTACAATTTCTTTCGGCTGGCGGGTACTTTCCCATTCGAGTAAAATAAAGGCGTCGCCGGCTTTCTCGGCAAATTCCACCTTAATCGGTACTTTCTGACCGGCTGTCAGTGAAACGGTGGCAGTAAAGGTTTTGCCGCTGGCTGAGCCGTTCCAGGCATCGATCAGCAGCTCGTTATTGATATAGAGAATGCCCATGTCGTTAACTGTTAAATGAAAGGTATACGTCTCGGTATAAAGGGGTTCCAGTGTTCCTTCCCAGCGGATGTTCCACCAGTCCTTGCTGATGCCGCAGCCCGGCGACACATCGGCCCAGGTTTGCATAGAATGCGGTGATATCGTTGAGGTTCTGCGAATTATCGGCCCAATGGAAATAAAACTCCGGCGTGCCTTCGGTTTTCAGGATGGCAGTACGGGGGATGCTGATCTCCATTTCGCTGCCACTGACGGAAAATGCTGCCGGTTGTGCATTTCCCCAGGCAACTCCGTCCCATTGTTTTACAGTCGTCTGATTTTTAGAGGTTACCCCGTAGTTGACCACATAATCATATCCCTCCCAACCGGTTCCCTTTTTACGGTCGGTGTCGAGGAAGAGGAGCATCCAGTTATTGCCGGCATGGGAGGTTAATGCCTCATTCGTTTTAACATAGAAGTAAATATTCTGATCATCATAAGATACCCTGGATTCAATAATATCGTTTCGGCCGGTATTATTGATGAAGGTAACGGCAGGATCATATCCTTTAAAATTGCGGTGCATCACATCACCCGGAGGATCTTTGAACACCGGGGTAATTTGGGTCCTGCATCCTCATAGTCAGGCAATTGCCGGTTTAAACCGTCCGTAACTACCCAATTATCAACATAGTCCTGACTTTGCGAGTCGCTGTTTCCTGTAGCAGGATCGCTGACATAAAATGAACGAAGGGTTTCAGGGGCGGGGTAATAGATTGAATTTCCACTTTGATTGGCGGATATGGTCACAATACCCGGTTCCCCGGTTAAAGTAACTGTATTCCCAACCAATGTTGCAGGACCTGCAACAAGCTTAAATTCAATTGGCAATCCTGAAGATGCCGAAGCTGATAGAATAAAGGGAGGGTCAGTAATCTGTTTTTTACCGATGATATCAAAGTTGATGGTTTGCTGTTCAAGGTCGTTGTAATTTATAGTTGCGCTATATAGTCTAAGTGCTGCATCTCTTTGTGCAACAGCAACTTTACCTAAAACTTCTACCTCCTTACCCGTAAAGGTTCCTGCGGCCTGCATGTCTGAATTATATACTGTACCTGAAGTATATATACTTCCTGATCTGCCGCCAAGGTCAATTCTGATGTAAGGAGCTCCATTATAATATACATTGATCGATGCTCCAAAATCTTCTATCCTTAATGTTCCTCTGTCTCTCAGACTTGTTACACCAGTGGGTTTAGGAACTGCAATTCTTGCTACCTGGGTTGCATCGCCATTTAATGGGCCTGTGAATTGAACAGTCATTGAAGATCCGTCAATTGCCGGATAAAATGCAATCCCCACACGATTGAATCCGGGGTCACCTGATGCGGGTTCCTGCAATTGATCAAGTAATACAGGATTGGCTCTTATGACTACACCGCCGCGACTGCTGCCGGCTGAGTAATCAATGTCGGTTTGAATAACATAAGGAGAAACATACGGTGTTATTGAGCATATGAGGCGTTTTTGGATCCATACAAACTGCAAATAACCAGCTGAAATATCACCCGCTCCGAAAACATTTGATTCCATCGCATTCCATTGACCATAAAATACTGCACCGTCCCATGTAGTATTAAAGGTTTGGGTGTACTGGCTGGTATAGGTTGTTGCTGGTTTGTCACTGTCAAACGATGACACCTGGGCACTTACAGGTAAAACAATCAAAAAGCTTAGTACGATACCTATTGTATTTATTATCTGAGTTTTAAAGTTTTTCATTTCGAGTTTGTTTTGTTGGTCACATAGATAGATTAACCGCATCAGGGACATAGAACACATAAGTTCTATTGTGATCTATGGTGTCTATTGTGGTTAATTCTTGTCCATTAAATTAAAGCATCTGTCCGGATAAAATAGGGAAAACGGAAGTAACATAATGAATGCCAGGTTTTTCTTTAACTAAGAAGTAAAAAATTCTTTTTCAATTTGTTCCAGGGTTTTCCCTTTAGTTTCTATCAGATATTTGTACACGAAAATGAAGCAGAGGACACACATTACGGCATAGATCAAAAATGTATATCCCCCTTTCAGATAGACCAAGAGAATTGGAAAACTGAAAGAAACCACCAAGTTAGCTGCCCATAAGCAGAATACGGCAAGGGAAACTGCATGGCTCCTGAGATTGTTTGGAAATATTTCGCCGATCAATACCCACACGATCGGGCCCAAAGAAAGCGCAAAAAAGGCCAGATAACCCATAATAAATATCAGCACAATGATCCCTGTAAAACTGCCGGTAAAATAGGCTATCGAGATGGCAAACAGGAAAATCCCCATCCCCACCGATCCGATCAGCATGAGCAGTCTTCGTCCGAGCCTTTCAATCAATAATATGGATACTATGGTAAATGTCAGATTAACCAATCCCATGATCATGGTTTGAAACAAGGCTGAATCATTGCCTAAACCCGCTGATTTAAAAATGGCCGGGGCATAATACATAATCACATTAATACCTGTAACCTGCTGAAATACAGCAAGAAGTATCCCGATAAACATTAATTTTCTCATTCGGCCCTTAAACAGCTGACTGAATTTTCCGGCAATGGATTTTTCAGTGGATTCAATGATCTCTGCCATGGCCCTGGTGGCGGATTCGGCTCCGCCAATTCTCAGCAACACCTTGAGACCCGCTTCTTTTCTATTTTTATGAACCAGCCATCTGGGGCTCTCCGGCACAAAGAACAGCAAAACGCCAAACAAAGCAGTCGGGATAATCATGATACCCAACATGTAGCGCCAGTTATCAATTCCGCCATACTGGTACAGGAAGTTATTGGAAACAAAAGCCAAGGCCTGGCCGGTAAACGTGGCCAATTGATTGAACGAAACCATGCGGCCCCTCCATTCCAGTGGAGAGATTTCAGAGATGTAAACCGGGCAGAGCATAGAAGCCGATCCTACCGCAACACCGGCAAGCATCCTGAAAACGATGAATTCCCCGAAGCAATTGGACATTGCACACCCAAGAGTTGAAAAAAGGAAAAGAAATGCGGTCATAATCAGCATCTTTTTCCTTCCGAAAACCTCGCTGGGTTTGCCTGCAAAGAGGCAACCGATCATGCACCCAATGATAATGCAGCTGACGGCCCACCCTTTCTGAATTTCATCCAGGCCAAATACCTGTGGAGTTTCAATAAATTCTATAGCCCCGGAAATAACCGAGGTGTCGAAACCGAAAAGAAAACCGCCGATGGCGGCGACAAAACAAACGAAAATAAGGTATGATTTCATTTTCCGTAACGATCAATCATGCTGTTCAGCTTGTTACGGTAATAGGTGAAATTTTCGAAGTTAACATCCGGAGGTATTAAATGGTCGCCGAATGGTACGTATCCACCTGATTTTAAGACAATTTCAACAGGTTCAAGAATTTCATCGATTCGCTTTTTGCCCATTACTATTTCCGATTTTGGAATACCTCCGAGCATCTGCAGTGACGGATATTTCTTACGCACCTTAACAATATCCATCCCGCAATGCGTTTCAAAAGGATACATTCCTGTAACACCGGCTTCAATAAACAGAGGTATGAGATCGTTGCAGTCACCGTCGGTATCAAGAAGAATGACTTTTACTCCTTTTGATTTCACAAAGTCACCAATCCTTTTGATATAGGGCAGAAGAAATTCTCTAACCATATCGGTAGAAATCATTGATCCTTTGCCAAAAGAAATGTCTTCCCATATGTGCCAGTGATCAATGGAAACCTGAGATATAACTTCTTCAAAAACGGCTAACCAGATATTGGTGAAAGTATTCAGGATGTCGTGAACCAAATCAGGTTTCATGCAATACCAGATAAAAAGGTTCTCGTAACCAATCAGGTGGGCGAGGGTACCAAAGAATCCCTGCGGATAGCCTCCGATGGCAAGGGGATAGTCGCGGTTCCTGTATTCCTCCACGAGAATATCCCAATTAGCCGGAAAACGGTCCGTCAGATTTTTTATATTCAATCGTTCTGCCTTGAGTTTTTGCCAGCTGGTTTCGTCTGTAATAGGCCAAAAAACGGAAGTTGGAATAGTGCCTTCCTCTTTCAGGAAGATCCTTTTTACCCCATCGATGTCAATATAAGTAAGCGTCTTGTCATCTTCGCCCAGGAATTGCACATCGAACATGGGACAAAAATGCAGGTTGACGTCTACCAAACGCTGAGTATAATCCATACCAAAATGGTGCCTGACATCAGCATCAAGAGGAAAACCCTGGGTTGGCCAATACAATCCGCCCGCCGTTACGGCGATACCATTGGGTAAGCGGTCAATTCCATTGCAGGTCCAGGCTGCGCTGTACAAAGATGAGGTTGGCGTGGTGATTCCCGGATCAAGAATCGGGTAGTTCTTCATGGGAAGACCCTGATCATACCAATTATTCACCGTTTCACCCCAGTATCCGAATTCCCATTTTAAGGAGTGAATATTGGTATTAAAACTCATTACTTCATGAAATCTTTCTCTAAGATTCATTGTATTACTATTTTAATAAGTATTACTGATATTTCAATTAAAGTCCCGCCAAACCACCTCCAGGGCCGCGGAAACTTTTTTGTATAAAGCTAACTTCTTTTCATAAACCGGTATGTTGGCGGCTATCGGTTCCAGGCGGCATTTCACTTTTACCATATGTTGCGCTGCTTCAGGAAGATCCTGATAAACACCGGCTGCAACAGTGGCAGCCATTGCACAACCCAGGGTTCCAATTTCTTTGGTTTCGATGATCTCTACAGGCAAACCGAATACATCTGCAAAGATTTGCGCCCAGATCAATGAATTTGCAGCTCCCCCGCCAAGCCTGATTGCATCTGTTTTGGAACGGTTAACCACCAGTTTTTCAAGATGGATCATGTGGCAAAAAACGATACCTTCCAACACCGCCCGGATAATCTGGGATCTGGTATGATGGTTATCCAGGCCTACCAGTGATGCTTTCGCCTGAGGATTGTAATTGGAACCAAAGATATAGGGTAAAAAGATAATATTCTGCTCATCGGGAGCCACTGTGGCAGCTAGTTCATCGCAATAGTGGTAAACATTCCTGTTCAATTCCTTAGCCCTGGCTATTTCTTCAGCTAAAAACAGTTCCAGGAACCAATCGTAGTTACTGGCCGAGGTTGGACTGGATTCCTCGATCAGATAATATCCGGGTATACAATAGAGTGAATTCATCCTCACCGATTTATTCACTACCGGCTGTTTGGAAATATATTCATTAATACTCCAGGTACCGGCGATAACGCATATATTATCCTCATTCACGATATCCATGGCGATGGCACAGGCATCAATATCGAACATGCCGCCTGCGAGTGGTGTACCCTCTTTAAGTCCCGTTTCCTCACTGGCACGTTTACTGACACCTCCGCAGAAGTCGGTTGATTTCTTTAACGGCGGCAGAGCTTCAAACAGATCCTCCAGTCCGAACTCAGCCATCAGTGAACGGTCGAACTTCTCGTCTCTCAGGTTCAGCAAATTTGAACCCGAGTAATCCGTTAACTCGGCAAACGCCTGATCTGTAAGTTTAAACCGGATATAATCTTTCACCTCGAATATCCATTTGATATTGGAGAGGATCTCAGGCTTATGGTCCTTAAACCAGCAAAGCAGTGAAACCGGCTGGCAGGCAATGATTTTCTGGTAAGTCTTTTCGAATACCCTGTCTGCTGTACCATCCTCATTCCACTTTTCAGGATACATCCACGCCCGGTTGTCAGTTGAGATGATTCCGTTGCAGCAGGGTTTATCGTCCTTGCCCCAGAGGTACAAACCCTTGCCATGGCCCGTACAGGCGATTCCTGTTATTTCACCCGCACCGAGTCCGGCTTTTGCAATCGTTTCCCGGATTACTCTGCAGTTCACCTGCCAGAGTTCATCCATATCGCGTTCCGTGTAGCCAGCCTGTGCGGTTATCATTTTGAGTTTCAACGATGAAGAGGCAATTTCGGTCCCCATGGCATCAAAGATTACCACTTTGCACATCGAACCGCCGTTATCAATTCCCATAAAATATTTTTTCATAATGTTCCTCATTATGGTTTTATTTCATTAAACATTGATCTTATGAATTCATTGGCGAAATTCAGTTGATATTGCCAATCCGGATTGCCCGTATACCAAAACTCACCTACAAATATTCGTACGCCCAGTTCAAAAGCAATTTTTATTGCATTCCCGAAATCTACATGTCCCTGACCATAAGGCACTTCCCGGAAAACTTCCGGAACCGTTTCCTTCAGGTGGAAGGCAACCAGGTGACCATTTGCCGATCGCAGATCCTCTGATACGGTATGACCATACAAAACAGCCGCATTGGTTATGTTTCCCAGGTCGGGATATACCTGAAGATAAGGTGATTGGATCAGATCGACATAATGCATGGCTTTATGAACGGTATTCATGAATTCTGTTTCCATGGTTTCAAACGCAAGGGTTACCCCTTTTTTTGCAGCCATATCTGAGCTTTTTCTCAGGTTTTCCAAAAACAGTCTCCTGGTATTTTCATTGAATGGCTGGTAATACTCATCGTAACCGGCTATCTGAATGATTCTTATACCGGTATCTGCCGCAAAATCTATGGCATCCGACATGATTTCCATGCCTCGGACTCTTATTTTATCGTTCTCACTGCCAATAGGATACTTTCGATGACCGCTCAAACACATGGTCATGATTCGGGTCCCCGTTGCCCAGGTTGATTCAACAAGTTCCTGCCGCTGCTGCCTGTTCCATTTCAGCCGGCTTAACTTTTCATCCGTTTCATCGATACTGATCTCCAGAAAATCAAATCCTGCCTTTTTTGCTTCTGTCAGCTTTTCTTTGATCGACAGGGAATTGGGCATTGATTTCTCATAGAGACCCAGAAAATAATCATTCATTTAATGAGTTGTTTCGATTGATAATGGATTATTGAGTTTGACTTCAGGAATATTAATCCAAACCCAGGCCCTATCGCCACTCACAAAGCATTGATAATCATTTTTCTTCTTATTAATGATTACGCTGATTCTTTTAGTACTTGCAGGAAACGGACCCAATCTGAAGTTTAGATTCTTTAAATCGCCTCCGGTGATCGTTTTTAGTGTTACTGATTGTTCTCCGTTTTTCGGGTAAGTCATGGTCATATGTATGCTGCAGGTATAGCTCTTGCCATCACTATATACAGTAACCGGATAATCGGAAATACGCATGCTCCAGTTTTCGGGCAATCGTGGCATAATCCGTAAGACTCCCGGAACATTATCATCAATCCCGGCGCAGAGCAATATAGTATTTACCGTTTCGGCCTGTTGAAATCCATTACCCAGATCACCTTGCCTCCTGATGATCCCCCTTTTTAAATCGATGCTTGCGCACTCCGGTACAATATAGGGTTTGGGTAATCGTGGCGAATAGCAGAGGTGGGCCAGATTTATCATCCATTGGGTGGCATCATTCATTTTGTCGAGCAGCATGGCTGTTTGAGTGAGCATATCATGGTCATATCCAATGCCTTTGGGTCCATAAAAACCAGGTCTGGAATCCCTGTTTTTCATATAAGTATTCCGTGAGCGTTCCATCCATTCGGCCGAAAGTTTATTGGTCAGATCGAAGCCATAATATTCCTTTAAAATTGTCAAAATATTTTCATGATAAAACCCTGCTTTCTGCCATATTCTTCCATAGGTGGAATCGTCCGCCGGAAAATACACCTGCATGCTTTTTTGAAGTTGCGATGCACTGTTCCTCCATTTCAGGGAATAATCCGCAGCGTCTATTGAATCAGCCATCTCAGCATACATGAGCAGCCCCAGATAACAGGGGAAATTGCAATACAGGGTATAATCATTCATGCCTGCCTCACTCTCAGCGTAAAGGAGTCCGTATTTCGAGAATGATAATCCGGGATTAGCGAAAGACCAGGTTAGGTATTCAGCAGCTTCTTTAAGATAATTCCATTTGTCTGATACCCATTGCTTGTTTCTGCCGCTGTTTTGCCAGACCTTCCAGTGGGATATCATAGAGTGACCCTGTCCATCCGTTTCAGGATTTCCGAAATCCTTATAATGGCTGCCAAATTTGTCATGGGTATATTGAGTGGGCCATCCCACGCCGGTTAAAACATGAGAATAAACCAGGGGCTTATTGGCAATCACCGTCCAGTGCCCCGGAATTTTTTCCCCTCCAAGCTGAAGTGAAGGGTACATCTCCGGGAAATACATCAGTTGTTTATCGAGAAAATCCAGTGCCCGGTTTGATTCCTCAAAATAATTCAGATCCGGGAGAATCATAATGGTTTTATTCCGGGTATAATAACAGTCGTAATAGGACCCGGAATTGTTTTCACCGATTGTGTTGGTCCATGTACCAAAGCCGTCGTAAAACCACGACGGTGCATTTAATGTGGATTCATGCACAATTCCATTCGGGTCCACCCGGCTTACCTGGTCGCTCAAATTATAATGGAATACGCTGCTGATAATATCGGCTTCAGGTTCGCCCGAAAAAATAATAGAAGGCCCTTTGTAGGCCGGAGGAATATCAACAGATGCAACTGACTGATAATCTGATTTAAAAGTATACAGTAGATGCATTAACCTTCGCAGGTTATTTTTAATAACTGGAGGATATGTGTTCAGTGTATCAATGGTATGATTAATGAAGAAACCTTCTTCATCAGTCGTATCAATTTTCGCAGACGCATTGCCAGCCATTGATTTCCCGCTCAATTCCCGGTCAAACCGGATATCCGGTTGTTTCAAATATCCCTCTTTAAGCTGATTATCAAAGTAATCAATGCTTTTTACTTTGCTTTTTCGGAGCCGTATTCTTAAAGTATAATTATAGTCGTCCTTATATAGATTATTAAGGAATATGGTGCTGTTCAGGAGCTTTCGGGCACTGGTGTCGGAGAGAAACGGCTCTTTTCCGGATATCCAGTTATTTTTAAACCAGAGCGTATATCCATAAACAAGGGGGATAGTATCTACTTTTTCATTTTCATAGGCAATTCTGAATTCACCGCCGTAATCGCCGATCATTCTGAAATTTTTGCTTTCGGTTGTTCCCCAGTCTGTTGATCCTTTATCAATATTATCGGTACCGGTGGAAATAAATAAATAGGTTGCAGTGATTCGTTCAGATTCTTCAAATTCCCACTTTCTAACCATCTTCAATTCAGCTGTTGCAGAAGATAGCAATTCAATGGTCAGCAGCTGATCAGGCTCAGGAACAATGGATTTTTCCCTCCCGGTGCAACCTGTAATCATGATTATACAAGAAATGAATAGCCCAATAAAAAGTGTACTATTTTTCATTTGACAACAAATTGATTATTCGGTCCAAAATGTTTGAGGATGACCATGGGTTCGAACTGGCTGTTATTGGTTATTTTAACGCCATTCCTGGCTGCATCCTCAGATACAAAATACTCATCGGAACTGGCCTGCCCAAATCTCAGCATGACAGCGGTTTCCGCATCATAAACACCAAATTTGCCATGACCCTGGATGATGATGCATCCGTAAGCCGCCTGATCTTTTATGATGACAGTTTGCCTTGGGTGAATGGTAAGTTCCTTAGCTGCAATATATTCATTGCCGTATACGATCCATTTTTCATCATATCCGGCACCTGAAGGAATCTGGATGGGAGGCCTGAAATAATGCTTTTTGTAATTCGGATCGATATTCTTTTCCCAATCCATCAGGCTGATCACATAATCAATATCCCGTTTTTTATCTGCCGGACAATTTTCAACCAGGAATTCATATGGATATACCTCGTTTGAGGTGACATTCTCATACACTGAATTCACATCGCTGTTCCACTGAGGTTCGTAAGTGAGATAGGAGCCGGGCGCATGCACAATGCCCGGCGGGGTATACCATCCCGTGCCCAGTTCGATGCGGTAGGCTCTGGATAATTCGGTAATCCGGGTATCGCCTTTTTCGTAATTAAGCAGCCGTTCCCTAACCATTTCCCTGGTAACATCGGGGTCGAATCCAAAATAGGTATGGGGAAAATCACCGGGATAATTATTCATTTGGGGCGGATAATAATAGGCTTCAGGCTTTCCTAACCGGCCCACCTTTTTTGCCGCTTCAAAACCGAGATGGAGATGATGAAACAAAGGTGCCTGGAAATCGAAAAATTTTGAATACATGGGCCAGGTGCCGTATTTATTGAACAGTTCATGACCTATAATGGAATTCTTTAATTCACCGACGGTATCTTTTAATGTGAATTTTTGCTCCAGTTTCTCTGAAAAGGGCAAAACATAGCTGATGCCTTCATCTTTGGGCGCCAGCTCGCCGTTCATGCATGGGATCACTGAAGAGAACCAGCGTTCTTTTATGGAGCCCCTTTGTGTGCCAAGGGCATAATAATCATGAGGGTGCAGTCTTAGTCTCAGGCCTGCCTTACTAAACCGGCGAGGCACAAAAACAGGTACCAGACGTAAGATACCCTGACCTTGTTCAAAGGTTCCCTTTATCAATTTATTTTCTGACATAATATTCTATTTTAATAATTAACTGATTTTATGAATATTACAAGTTAAAGAATTAAAAAACTAACCACATTAGGTATATTTGGTCACATTAGTTGGAGTCAATCCGTTTAAATATTTCCGTGTCATCAGGCAATGGTATTCTATTGTGAACTATTGTGTCTAATGTGGTAAAATATCGAAATTGCAAGTTTAAACCGGAAAAGCATTTTGGTTAATTACTCTTCCAATTCGGCCGTTACGGCTACAATCCCGAACGCCGGCATCACACCGATAGTTTCAAAAATCAGGTAATCGAGTTCACCCGGTTTGTTCAGGTTGATTTCAATAATACTCATCATGCATGATTTGGTAACAACAGGCAGGCTGGTTGACCACCATCTGGGCTGAGGAAAGGCAGGCGGGTTTCCTTCTTTCCAGTCGGGCATATCCGGATTCAATAACGCCAGCAGCTCAAACCGGTCGGGCCGCGGTTCACGAAAGGATGCAAAACTCGTGGGATTCTTATCCGGCACCCAATAATCCACATCGCCCGGGTAATTCAAGGTTCGGGTATACACAATCTCCTTATTGCCGTAGGCGGTGATCCGGGCAACCGGTGCAAATATGTTATGGTTGTCGACAAAAGGTATAACCAGCAGGTAGAGCTTCTTATATTTCGTCCTTTCGAGGTCGAGTTTATACGAAACCTTCCCTGCCAGATGGGAAACCGGGATGAAATTAGTTCCCGGTATTTGAAATTTCAGTCCGGGGATCTGTGCCGCCTCAATTTCTTTTACATTTTTAAGTGCCCACATGGGTTTAGGCACTCCATAATCGGAAAATGTAAAAAAGATGTGCGGAAATCCGGGCATGATCCGAATGGTGGTCCAAAGGGTATCTGGCATCAAATCCTTTGCCGGCAGTTTAATGGAAACAAACCGAGGGGCATTAACCGGGTTTTCTAGGGTAAAATGAACGCTGACAGGAGCCTCACCCGGCAGGATGAATGTTGCAATATTATCACCGGACGAAAGAGTTGAGTTTAATGGCAACGTGAGGTCAATCAGCTGGTCTGAGCGGGATGCGAGCTTCACCGGCACCAGGAAATGGGTATTGGGCAGAGTTATACCTGCTTGCCCGGTGAACGATTTCCCCGTGTTATTCCTTACCTTAAGCCGGATAGTATTCTTGCCGGTTTGGTTGGCATTTCCCACAGAAGCGACTTCAAATCTGGGTAAAATGTTCAGATCCACTGCAGCAATAAAGGGCGATCCATCCGTTGTGCGGCAATCCAGAAAAAACGTCCTCCTTGAAAAATTGAGCAGTCCGAGCTGGTTGAACGACTGATAGGGGTCGAGTAAACGGGCCTGGACTTTTGACGAAAAAGAGGAGGATGAATTTGTTTTAACATTTTCCAGTACGCCATATCGATCCATAACGCGCTCAATAGTAGCCCCTTCCACTGAAATCTCTAGTTTTTCACCGGACGCTATGGATTGGGGAGCGTTGACTTTATAGATAACCGGTTCAAATTCAATCTTCAGTGCGGATTTTGCGGTATGCGGAACATCAAAGCAGAGGACGATATGATTAACACCCGGAATAATGGTGTAATGAACTTCTTTATTATTTACCGTGCACTTCACAATTTTCGATACCGGCAGCCGCCACCTGACTTTCAGCGGCAAATCCTTTGAGGAAGAGATTACATAGTTGATTTGATTTTGCTTTCTGGTATAATCGACTTGGAAATCTGGGAGATTCAGCTTCGCATAAGGCCAATGGTCGGGAAGCGAGGGTGAAACTTCCACATATCCCTCCGGGGCATGCACATTGATCCCGATCAGGGCTTCTGTTACTGCAACAAGGTATAATCCTGCCGGCGGGGTAAAGTAGGCCGGTGTTGGTTCGGGACCGGTTTCGGGCCAGGAACCGCGGTGGTTAATGTCCTGGGCCCAGTCGGCCATGGCCTTCAATGGGCGCCAGGTTTCATTGTTCAATCCAGATTTTGAAAAACCTTCGGCGGCCCAGGGCTGCTGGGCCTCGCCGCACTGCATTCCCCAGGTGCAGGCAATGCCGGTGGCATGCCAGGGAAAGTTATTGGATAGGAAGACGGCACCGTTTTCTCCGGTCAAACGGTCCCTTAAGTGACGCAGACCGGAATACTTGTCATATTCATCAACCAGGTCATATATAATGGGATAGAGATAGGTCTGGTACTGCCCATCGGGCATTAACACTCCGGTTGGATCCTTATAATAGCCGAATCTGCCCAGGTCATTCATCCATAATTCCTTGTACAGTTTGCCGTGAACCATTGCAGCTTTGTTAAACCAAAGCGATGCTGTAGCGGAATCACCGGCAAATTTTGATAACTCTGCACGGGTCATGAACATATTATACAGCTCCATGGAAGGCACTGAACCGTTGTAAGGATTGGCCAGAAAATCCTCCTGGTTTCCGATCTGAAGTCCCCATGAGGGCAGGAAATCCCCGTCTTTGTCATATTCCTTCAAAGTTTGACCGATGACAGTATCCACATAGGGCATGATTAGTTTGGCAAACTCCTTGTCGCCGGTATAATTGAGATAATGGCGCACCTGCCAAACCCAGTATGAATTGGACCCGCCGAAATCCCTTTTTGTAGCCTTATTGGGCATAAACTGCGGGACCGCACCATTTTTCAGCAAATTCTGAGCATGCTCGATAATGCAGGATTTCGACCGGTCGGTCTGACCTATCAGGTCGGCCGCTGCACCCACCTGCATATGCCACAGGGCCAGCCAGTGGTGGAGGCACTCGCCCCAGCCAAAAGGCTCCAGCCAGTTGTATTCCAGGTTATAGAGTGCCGACGCAAAAGCCTCATTCATAACTGGTTCCGGCGTATTGAGTGAGGTCTTATACAATTCCTCATAATACTTTTTAACCCGGGTTCGCTCGGCAGCCGCATTTAGTTTTCTCAGGTTCTCCATGTCGCTGGCCTGATCTGAAAAAACCGTCAGCACATATCCTGAACCTTTAGCCATGCGTACATAGACCTGCTTGTTTTGATCACCGATTTTCCCTGCAACCACGGGTTCCGAACCCTTAACAACCACATGTAATCCATCTTTACCGCTCAGAAAAACAATACTTTGATCATCAATCCGGGTGAATTTATCAATGGTAATAACGGTGTCTTTGGCCATAAAGGAGGTGGCAAACTCGGAAAACAGGTTCAGTGTCCGGCCTTTGCCAAGAAGAACCAACACCTCGCGGGCCGGGGAAGTCTGAATATCGTACAACGCCGCTCCTGTCCATGTTTTGGCTCCCCTGCCTACGAGCAGCGGAGTAATGCGGGTGGTAATTCTTGTGCTTTCATAGGTAAAGGTGGCTTCTACCCCGCCCGGGATATCTTCAACCTTTATATTGCTGAATGACGATGGGTAAATGATCTTTCCGCCCACCGAAAGACAGGGCATAAATTTGACCAGAAAATTATAATTCTGATAATCGAAGGTTTTTACCGGATAGGTCATCGCCGCCGAACTGGGCATAGCTTCACCGGTAAATACTACCGAATAATGGTATCCGGCCATCCGCTTGTTCAGTACCTGTTGCTGCTGCTGTGCGCTAACTGACGACAATTGTGCGATGATCAGAAGAGCGAACAAAAAAATGGAACGAGATTGATTCATGGTATGGAGTTCTATTTATTCAGATTTTCTTTTGTAATCAATTGAAAGGGGATGTAATTGGTATGATCGACCCGTTTGCCTTCGGATAACTTGACCGCGAGTTCCAGTGCGAGGATGCCTTGTCCGCGCGCATCCTGGAAAACAGTTGCGCATAATTTTCCATCTTTCACAGCCCTGAGTGCATCGGGAATGGCATCGATACCAATAACCAGTATATCATTTTGCTTGCCGGCGGCTTCAATGGCTTTTTGCGCACCAAGGGCCATTTCATCGTTCTGAGCAATCACGGCCTGCAGCGGTTTGCCAGTCGATAACCAGTTTTCCATGAGTTCCAGGCCCTGGGTCCGGTCCCAGTTACCGGATTGGTCGAAAATGATTTTTAGATCGGGATATCCTTTTAAAATTTCCAAGATCCCTTCAGTACGCTGTATTTCAGCTGAATGCCCATTGGGGCCCCGTATTAATGCTAAGTCTCCTTTGCCTTTCAATAATTGGGATATGTATGTTGCAGCAATCCTGCCGGCCTCCTGGTCATTTGAACCGACGTAAGCATCTGCTTTATCCAGATTAACCACTACGGCATTGACCACCACAATGGGTTTGCCTTCTCTTTTGGCAATGGATACCACCGGTGCCGATCCATATCGGTCGAAAGGATTCAGGATGATGGCATCCACATCGAGTGCCAGAAAATTCTCTACCTGCGAAATCTGATTTTCGGCCTTTCCCTGGCCATCCACTTCAATCAGTTTGACATTCAGCTCTTTGGCCCTATTTCGCATGGCATCCTGAATATTGATAACAAACTCGTTTTGGAGGTTCTGATAGGTTACACCGATTGTATGACTGTATTGAACCGATGGGTGCCGGTTGCAGCACAGACTCAGTATAATAACTATCACTAAGGAAACGGGTTTTATTAACTTGCTCATTTACCGTGAATTTTTCTTTTCAAGAACCACCGCCAGCAGAATGATTATTCCTTTCACCACCAGTTGCCAGTAGGATGAAACGTTCAGCAGATCAAGGCCGTTGTTCATGACACCGATAATCAGAACGCCGACAATGGTTCCAAAAATGGTACCCACGCCGCCGGTCAGCCTGGTTCCTCCGATCACCACAGCAGCAATGGCATCCAGCTCATATCCCTGTCCGGTAGCCGGGGATCCCGACATCACTCTTGAGGAAAGCACAATACCTGCCAAACCCGACAGAATGCCGGCCAGGGTGTACACCCAAATGGTGATTTTACCCGTTTTAATGCCCGAAAGCGCTGCAGCTGTGGTATTTCCGCCGGTAGCGTATACGTGCCTGCCAAATACAGTTTTGGATAGGAGCACCCAGCCTATGAAGATGATTATGATAAATATAATGACCGGCAAGGGTATTCCGAGAAAATAGCTGCCTCCGATTTTGTTGTAGGAATCGCTCAGTTCAATTACGGGTCGTCCGTTGGTATATACCAGTGCGGCACCTCTGGCAATGGTCATCATGGCCAGGGTCATGATAAATGGGGCTATTTTCCTTTTTGCGATGACAAAACCATTAAGGAACCCGCAAAGGCCTCCGACAGCCAATCCTGCAAAAACCGGTACGATCAGCGGATAATCGCCGGAATGCGCAAATGAAGCGGCAATTACTGCTGCCAGTGCAATCACCGAACCTACCGAAAGATCAATGCCTGCCAGGATGATCACGAATGTCATCCCCACCGCCACAATTCCGTTTACGGATGTTTGGCGGAGAATATTCATGATATTGGTTGTCTTTAAAAATGCCGGAGACAGCAGCGACAAGAGAAGGATAAGGATCAGAAAGGCTACTAAGATCCCATAACGCGACAGGTATTGAAAAATTTGTTTTTGCTTCATCGGTTTTAGCTATTTTGACAACCTGTTCAGTTCATTATGGCAGCGAGAATATGTTCCTGGTTAAAACCGGAACGGTCAAACTCCCGTGATATCTTTCCTTTCCGGAAAGCAATTATTCTTTCGCACAATCCCATCAGTTCGGTCATTTCAGAAGAGACCATCAGGATTGACATGCCCTCCATGGCCAGTTTATTAATAAGCTGGTAAATCTCAGATTTTGCACCAATATCGATGCCCCGTGTGGGCTCATCCAGTAAAAGGACAGAAGGTTCAACCAGTAGCCATTTGGCCAGTACCACTTTTTGCTGATTACCTCCGCTCAGGTTACTGATTAATTGGTTCATAGTACCTGACTTTACCTGCAATTGGCTCGCAATGTAGCCGGCTGCCTGTTTTTCTTGAGTTCGATGAATCATTCCTCCGAAACCGGCAAACCTGGGCAAGACTGCCAGGGTTGTGTTAAACATCACTGTACCAAGCAGATTCAACCCGGCCAGCTTCCGGTCCTCAGGTACCAGCGCGAATCCGTTATTCATGGCATCGCCCGGCGAATGGATATGGACCCGTTTCCCCATTACCAGAATTTCTCCCGAATCTGCCGGGGGAAATCCAAAAATCGATTTGATAAATTCAGATCTCCCCGACCCTACCAGTCCGGCTATTCCCAACACCTCACCTTTCCTGACACTGAGACTGATATCGATAAAAGCATTTTGCCGCGATAGGTTTTTTACTTCCAGAACCGTATCGCCAGGAATTGAAGTTCTATCGGGAAACAATTCCTTCAGTTCACGGCCAACCATTTTGTGTATCAATTCATCGCGGGTTATTTCGGTGGAATATCCCGTAGAAATCCATTTCCCGTCTCTTAATACTGTGATGCGGTCGCTTATCCGGAATACCTCTTCCATTTTATGGGAAATGTAGATAATTGCAACTCCCTGCTTTTTAAGACGTTGTAAAACCTCAAACAGAAAGTCAGCATCGATGGAAGAGATTGCCGACGTAGGTTCATCCAGGATTAGGATAGCGGCATTGCAAGATATCGCTTTAACGATTTCGACCAGCTGCATTTCGGAGATACTGAGCATTCCCATTTTCGTATGAGGATCGATATTCAGGTGAAATTCCTGAAGGATGATTCCGGCCCTGGAATTGAGTTCCTCTTTTTTAACCATTCCCAATCGGGAAGGCTCGCGACCGGCAAAGATGTTTTCAGCCACCGTCATTTCCGGAAAATTGTTCAGTTCCTGATGCACCATGGCAATACCTGATTGCAAAGCCTGACGTTCATTTTGAATTTCCACCGGCTGCCCATTTAACAAGATTTGCCCGCTATCCTTTTGATAGATACCGGCCAGTATTTTCATCAGGGTAGATTTACCGGCGCCGTTTTCGCCCATCAGGGAATGAATTTCACCGCGGCAGACATTCAGGCTGACCTCATCAAGCGCAACCGTTCCGGGGAATGATTTGGATAATCTTTGAATTTCAAGAAAAGGACTGATGTCATCAGAATTATTCACAGATCCGTATATTAATTATTGTTCCACCAGTATATGCAATCCATCTTCAGGGATCACTACCGGCTGGCCGGCGATTACGACTTCAGGAGCGTGGAATGGGCTGTAAAGCACTGCCTTGCGTATATCCCGGTGAGTAAATGTCCAATTGTATTGTACTGAATCCCCAGAACCATTTACCACAACGATTGCCCTTTTGGCCGTTTCCCTGTTCCCATGCACCTTATAAATGAGCCTGCCCGTGGTAGTGCCTGGTATTTCTTTAATACTGGCACCCTGATTATCAAAATAATTGCCCGTAAAAATATACGGAGCCAGTTCACCCCTGATCCTATTGATTTCGCGAATGTATTCCGCCAAATCACGATAGAGCGGCTGGTCGAGTGAACCCTGATAGGATTCCGGTTCAACGCAGATCACGGCACCGGTGAGAACTGCGCCGTTCACACCGCGGAAGTCGCGCGGAGTGCTGATATGGTTGCAGGAGGTCCATTCCGGGAAAACATACCGCAAGGCTGATATCTCATTACGACTGGAGTTTCGGTATCCCACATCAAAATAAGGCAGGAGCCTGTCGTACCCGAATTCTGATCCCATGCGGAAATCGGGATTAATTGCTTTGCATTGCCTGTAAAGCCGGTCGATTGCCTGTACCAGTCCTTCACACAGGGCCAAATCAGGCTTCAGGTTATTCAACGGATTAAAGTCGAGTGCAGCTGCAACACAAACCTTGTCCATCTGGAATCCGTCAGCACCATCCCTGACGAGATCAAGAAACTGGTCGGCCAGGATTTTTTCGATTTCCGGGGTTATGGAAGCACGGACATGATATCGTACACTCAAGGCTGAGCGGGCCAGGAATGTACTTTCGCCCCATCCCATCCAGATGTTTTGCTGGCCAAACTGATCCTGCTGTTTAAATTTGAATAGCTCTGTTTTATACCATTCGGTATTCTGATCCAGAATATTATAATTATTGAAAACAAGGCACTTGCCCCCATTTCCTTTTATTGATTTTAATAATTCCTGAAAACCTTTCCTGCCACCCAGTTTTTCTTCGGGCTGGTATATCGGATAGTTCCGTTCTAATCCGCCGTTGTTCCAGCCGATCAGCTCAAAGCAATTGATGCCGTACTTTTGTGCATCGCGGGTCCATTCGCCATAGGTTTTAAAGTCGGCAATTATCTTATCTTCAGGCTGATAGATAATGGAAGTAAACCAGGAAGATTCCTTCCTCAGCCAGCTGTCCGATTTATCAAACGGGAAGTGTTCGAGGAACCATTTTCTATAAAACAGGGAACCATCGTGCCAGTCGCCCTGATGGATCCTGATAATGAATTCACCGGATTCAAGAGTTTCACCGTCTTTAATGAAAGGATACCTGACATGCGAAAAGATCAATCCCACAGGCTTGCCGCCGGCATTTTCAGGAGTCAGCCAAGCATCCCTCTCCCCGCTGTTATCAGGCATCAGGTATGTATGCCAGGTGCTGAACCGGAACTTCGTGTCGTGATATCCCAGGTAGAGTCCAAGTCCGGATTCCGGATCATACAGGTCCCACCAGGGCATTACCATTCCCGGGTAATGCTGGTACCATTCCGCAGCCTCTGAGCCCAATCCCCGGTTACCGGGATAATTCCGGAACATGGAGATATCATGCTTTGAATTCTGGTTATAGTTGGGTGTAGCGAGCATAGCGTCGCGGTTGTTGCCAAATTGGGTCCAGCCACCGAGCCGGGGAAACCAGAATTCCGCAGCAGGCTGATTAAAGTGGTTGGTTAACCGCGATTTGAAACTGACATAATCCGGATAAAGGGTGATCGTGTATGACAGGTCGATCGGATAGATTCCTTTATCGGACGATAATCCTGAGAATTCAACAACGATCGAGTTCCCTATTTTTACCACTTGTTTAGGGGTTTGTAACATGCCGTCAATATAATTCGCCTGATAATCCTTCAAAGGAAGATTTATCCTGAAATTGCAGATCAGTGCGGGCTCGCCGATCATTTCACAATTGTTTCCCTTGATATGGAACGAATTTATTGCCCCGGACCTGGTATCGACCTTCAGCCGTATCTGGTCATTTTCCAATATCAGCATAGAATCAGCTGCTGCAGCCATCAGGCAATGACTGCCAGACATAAGTACCAGCGCCGCCAGGATTTTACTGAGAATAGTTTTTATAAGGTTCATTGCATGAATGGTTTTATACTTTGTGAATATTAACCTTCCTTTAATATTGAGATGCGGTAAACGCATAATACCCTGATCTTACTTTGAAAACAGCCCTGTTTTTCTCCAGGCCGATAAATTCCATACCGGTTGACTGCAAGGCCTTTTGCGTACCTTCCATCACTTCATCCGGCGAATTGGCAGGAATATAAACCGTTGCAGTGGTATTGGGGGGTACGGTAATGTTCCACCGGAACACGCGGTCTTCAATGGTCCATTCACTGCTGATCATACCGTAACCGGATTGATGAGAAGCTTTAACATGAGTCAACCCTTCAGGCATGATTGGCTTCATGATAATTTTGGCAAAACCGGGATGATCAAAACTGCTTTTTATTCCGGCCAGATATTCATAAAACCAGATTATCAGGTCACCCAGCAGCATCACGTGGTTCCCTGAATTCATGGCAGGATCGGCAGTATTTCCGTTCCAAAGCTCCCATATAGTAGTAGCGCCATTTTCAATCATATATCCCCAGCCGGGATAACTCTTGTTGGTAACCATTTGATAGGCGATATCCGGCCGGCCCCAGTCGGAGAGCGTACGCATGATCCACTGACCTCCAACAAGGCCAGTGCTGATGTGCCCCTTATACTCTTCAACGGTTTTCTTTACCAGACTATAGAACACCCCTTTTGCCAGGTCATTCGGTACGATGCCAAAATACAGGGCCATGGCGTTGGCCGTAACCGTGTTATTAGCATAGAAAAGGCTGTCGGTATGAAGGAATTTCGTATTAATGGCCTTTTTAACACCCTCGGCCATCTGCATAAATTCTAGCTCATCATTGTTCTGATCAATAATTTCGGCATAGCGGCCCATCAGGTTAAGACAATAGAAGTAGTAAGCTGATCCCAGAAAATCGCCGGGAGTTTTTCTTTTTGGATCTTGTGAATGGATCATTTCAATGCGTTCGGGAGGCATGCACCAGTCGCCATATGAATCTTTGGTAATCAGGTCATCCTGCAAATAATTTTTACGCATGTAGAGCAGCCAGTTTTTCATGGCCGCATAATGCTGAATTATAGGCATTTTGTCACCAAACTGCTGATAGAGCATGCCTGGGATCAAAACAAACGTGGATGGCCAGGTCATGTTATCGTTGTAGAATGGCCAGTATGCCGGCACTACATCGGGCACACTGCCGGATGGTTTTTGAGCATCGGCCATATCGGTGACCCATTTTGCATAAAGCCTGGAATTGCCGAAAACAAAGCTCTCGCCGTACGAATTGATCGACCGGTCGCCCAGCCAGCCCATGCGTTCATCGCGTTGAGGGCAATCGGTGGGTATACTGCGGTAATTTCCCTTTATGGTGCGGCATGCAGCGGCATAAATGCGGTTGATCATTTCGTTGGAAGTCTCAAAACTGCCAGTGATGGGCATCTCATCATAAATGATTTTGCCCTCCAGGGATGAAAGATCAGGTATTCCGGGATAGCCGGTAATCTCAACATATCGGAAGCCATGATACACAAAGCGGGGCTCCCAGGTTTCCTCATCACCGCCCTTCATCGTATAGATATCAGTAACCCTGGCACTGCGAATGTTGGCGAGATACAGTGTGCCATCCTCCTTAAGACGCTCGGCAAAGCGGAGTTTTATAGCTTGGCCGCTGGTACCTTTTACCCTGATTTTCAGCCAACCGACCATATTCTGTCCCATATCAACGATATAAGTGCCTGGATCGGTTTGCTTTATGGAAAGGGGTTTAACGGTTTCCATGATTTTAATATTGGGGTTCATCTGGGCAACCAGGTTGTCGCAGGGCTGCTTAACTTCCATGGCCTGCCACCAGTCAAGGTCATTAAAGGCAGGCCGATTCCATCCCGGAAACTCTTTCCGGGCATCGTATTCTTCACCGTCGAATTCATTATTGGCCCGTATAGGTCCATCAGCTGTGAATTTCCACGTTTCATCACTTGAAATGGTTATTTGTGAACCGTCGGCCAACTCAAGTTCGAGCTGGAAAAGGACTTTAGGAAAACCATAATTGGCTATGGAAGGAATGCCCTCTTTCCAAACACCGGACTCACCGGGACGCATGCTCACAAAGCGTCCGTTGCCCAGGATTATGCCAACGGCATTTTTGCCTTTTGAAACCCATGAGGTGACATCAAATGTATTGTAATAGGCACGTTTGGTGTAGTCCGACAAGGCAGGGGATAGTATCTGATCACCCATTCTTTTTCCATTCAGATACAATTCATACAACCCCAGGCCGCATATATAGGCAGTTGCCCTGGTAATTCGTTTTTCTATCCCGAACTCTTTCCTAAAATAGCGGGCAGCCAGTCGTGAATACACCGAATCGGGACTTTCGCCCGGGAAAATTTTGTCGCAGCCGATCCAATGACCTTTCCAGTCGGATTTACCCAGGAGCCCCATCGACCATTCAGCGGGGTTGCTCCAGACCGACTTTCCCTTATTCGTGGTAACCATGACCTTCCAGTAACAGATGATACGGCTTTCCAGCTGTTTTCCATCATATTGAATATTAAGTGATTGGGCAGATATTACTTCTCCGGAATCCCAGAGATCTCCTTTATCAGCTTCAAGAGTTTTGAGCGAAGATGCAACCAGGAGGCGGTATGAAGATTGCTGAATATCTCTTACGGTGCCGGAAATTTCCCAGCTTAATCGAGGAGCAGGCACATCAATTCCCAATGGATCAGAAAGATATTCGCATTTGATGTTATGCACTTCCGGAACCTGTCCGTGTGCAAGAAAGTTGGATGCAGTAATGGATAGAACAATTAATAGTGTTTTCATTCAAAACAGCTTTGACATATTTATTTTATCTCCGGTGTGGTCATCCTGAATGTCCCGGATTGAATCCTGGATGTTTTCGAGCAGACTCCCGGCACCACGGTACAATGCCAGAATGTTTTCCATCGGAGTACCTACCTGCAGGGCATGAGTGGGACCCAAAAAAAGTCCACCTTCGGGGGTGGTGGGTTGCACAACATCATACACATCCAGGCCCATTTCTATCAACCGGGTTAAAAAAGCCCTGGCACAACCGCACATATGCATCATGGTTCTAGCTCCGTAACCATGCACCATTTCAAAATACTTCCTGAACTTTGGGGCAAAGTGTTTTTCGAAGGTGTCAAAATCAATAATCTGGGCGGTCTGAGTACCCAGATCTTCTCCGATGTGGGTAAAATCTATGAGGCCTCCGGCAGCCTGCAGCACCTGCTCATGCAATTCATAATAAAACCTGAAGCGGGCTTCCATGATTTCCAGATAAACCGGGTCATCGGTTATCAGATCGATCAAAACTTTTTCGGTTCCCCTTGCCCGGGCAATGCTGTTGATAAAGTCCATGTCGCCGGCTGTACCGAAGCATATCGCATATCCGTGTTCCAGGATTTTTACGCATTGCTGCCTGATGGTGGAGTAATCGAACCAAGTGGCCTGCGGAAAATGGGATCGGTCCAGTTCATCCACTGAATCAACATTCGCAAAAGGAAGATAGCAAGCCTCCAGGTATTTTCCTCCTTCAAAGGCAGCATACTTGTAACGTTCTCCCCAATATCCCTCAATGCTTCCATCGGGAAAGGTCCTTAGTTCCGGACCGGTATAAACAGGTTCAACATAACGGAAATCATCGCCTACTACCCGTAGCAGCTGTTCCATATTGGTTATAAATTTTATCAAAATTCGCATCGAGCTTTTGAAAGATGGCTATATCCTGTTCAGGGCTTGTCATGCCGCACCACATGGGAACCAGGTTATCATAGGGAATGAACATATCTTCGATTTTTTCAGAACCTTTTGCTATGTTCCTCATTTGCACATAGTAACCTTCCCTGCCTGCGATTCGGAGCACCAGGGGAAAAAGTCCATTGCGATTTTCAATCCTGTTGTATAGGCCTGAGGAATATAAAACCGCTCATCGCTCAGAGGCCAAAACTTGCTCTGACCCAGTGCCTGATTTTTATTTTTAGCCTTGATCAGCAGTTGCAGCGATGATTTCATCAGGTCCTGCACATTGTCATCGCCAGCCTGAAACCAGCCCAGAAATCCCCAGTAAAGATCGCGGGTCCATATGGAAGAATAGGTGGTTCTGCCGGCATCATAAGGTCCGTTAACTTTATGCACGCTTTCATCGGTACATTGAATAGTAAGTACTGGAACGTATTGATTATCAACAAATTCATTTACCAGATTGTGCACATATCCGTGTAAAAAGGCTTCATCGATGGCCGGGATATCCTTGCTGACAATATGCCCGGTTATCAGATCCTTAGTATCAGACCATGTATAAATCGCAATATCACCGGGGTCAATTACCAGGGTACTTACATAAGCATTTGCAGGAACCACCGAACCATCTTTTAAAACTTTCTTAACTTTTGGATCGCACTCAATGGATAGTTTCATAGAATTCTTGAAATCGCGGTTTACCACAACGAGGTAAGAATTTGCACCATTCTCCAAAACCGAAACAACAGCTCCGATACCTTCCGTTTTAAGAGCCTTTATCGGCGGTGGAAGATTTTCCAAAGGTTTTGTTCCAACAGGAATAATACTGCCGGTATGTGCTACAGAAATAACCCTGGCATCCAGGAAAACACCCGACAAATTTTTGATTTCCCCGTTTACCAGTTTAATTCTGTCATAAACCACGCTTCTTTTGCCTTCGAGGGTAATTGGAGCGTTATTAAATAATTTCCCGGCGGAATCATTTGGTGTCCAATAGGTAAAATATTGTATACCCTGTGCTCCGTAAGCCAAATTGCTGAATACCTGAAGTCTCAGGTTGGCCACAGTGGGAATGGGAAAAGGGTCCCAGGCATAAGAAAGTGCGAAAGCCCAGAATGGCTTTCCGGCTTTTCTGGCTGCTTGGGAGAAAATCTCCAGGTTCTCATACCATTTAGCACTTAAAGAATCGCCATAGGTAGGATAATGGTCAAAGGACAGAATCTGTACCGGAACTTCTTCAATAAACCGATCAACATATTCCTTGTACGTTTTAGTACCAAGCATCTGTTCGGTGGCATAATTGGGGAAGAGATTCAGATAACAAAAATGAATATCATCGACCTCACGGATTTTTCTTGCAAATTTGCCAAGTTCAGGAAATTCGTTGCGACGAGGTTCATCCCGGAGCAGATAACCGACAACAGCGGGATGGTTCATAAATCGTTTTACCGTTTCTTCTGTATTTGCTGCAAGTTCCGGACAGTAAACGATCATTCTAATTCCTGCTTTCTGTGCAATATCGAGGGCTTTTGATGCAGATTCTGCATTAGGAAAAAAGCTTAAATTGTGTGTTATTCCCGATTCTTTCAGTTCCTGATAGCGGCTTACGGTGGTTTCTTCGACTGGAATACTGTAATAGGCAAGGACAGGAATTTGCCTTCCGGATACTATTTTCTCCTGAGATTCCGCACTTCCTATCCATGCAAAATTACTAACCAACAGTAAAAAGAGTAATTTCCTCATCTCATGCTCCTTTCATTTTCAGATTATCTATTCTAAAACCGGACTAACTGCCAGCGTTAATCGAAAAAGATTGCACTCAAGGTTGCATTGGGTTCATTAATCATATTGATACGAAAACGAACCGGCTTATTATATTTGTAAATTAGATATTTACCCCTTGAATAGTCGCCCACCACTTTTACAGGTGCCAGAATTTCAAGTGTGTTCAGGTCGAACATTTCAACCTCAACCTTCCGGTTTTTTTCATCCCAATCCAAAAAATAGAGAGCTACCTGGTACGGGCGATCTTGCTTAAGGCTTATATCAACCGTCATGGTTTGCAGGGTTGCAGATGCATTCTGCGTGTAGATGGCACCGGTATTCCTGGGAAATCCATTGTCAGGGGAAAGGGATGGTGCCCGCGGATCATTTGTATTGACTGCCCATTGCACATTCAGATTAAGGTTAGTCTTCAACTCCGTTACAAAATCAGGCAATTTCCTGATATCGTTCTTATTATCGCAGGCAAACAAAACATATCCGCCAGAACCATACTGGCCGCCCCAGTTGCCGCCTGTGGTGGAATCCATGGCAATCTGACTCACCGGATAATACCAGGGAAGTTCCTGGTAAGCCGGGGTTTCACCGGAATAGGCAACATGAATGGCATAGTCACCTGGCTCCACGTTAATAAAATAAATAAAATCCTTATCCTTTTCAGAACCACCGACGCCGGTTACCGGGGAATACTTCCCATACCAGGCCGTTTTTCCGTTGATCGTAATGGATTGTATGGTTTTCTCAACCCGTGGAATGCCGATTTTTGCCGTCACTCCTTCCGGAATAGTGACGGCACACTTACCCGTTTGAGTGTCAAAACCGGCGCTGATAGGACCATGCGGGGTTGGCACCGTACCCTTAACCCGGGTGATGGTGCGTCCAAGATGAGGAATGATTTCACAGGATGAAAAGCCCGGCATGCTAGGCCGAATGCCTAACACCTGTTCGGTGAGCCATTTTGTAACACCCCCGCCCCAGGGATGGCACATACTGACATAACCGGTTTGATTATTGGGTGGCGGATCGTTATAACCCAGGGCCTGGTTCCACGAAGGGCGGTAGAGTTCAAAAAAGGCAGTACCTCCATAATTAATCATACCTCCCCAATGATCGCGTATAAGGCTCATGGCATCGTCGAATTTCCCCATACGTGCCAAAGCATTGATGATAAAGTACTGGTTAAAAGGAGATAACGACATCCTGTTTACGCGGTCAGAAAAATTCTTTTTGTACAATTCATTCTGTTCATCAGCATTTGTGAATCCTGCATTAATGGCATCCGCTGCAGCATGAAGCCCAAATGGTTCATACCATTTATTGTCCTCTTTCAGGCCGGAAATTTTCTCCTGTGCAAAATTCCTGTATTTGTCTGACAATTCCTTTCTGCCAATCTTGTCCATAACATCAGCAAAATCGAGCCCTGATTCAAGGGTCAGCATTTTGTATGCCCGCTGGGACTCATTGCAGCTCGGATTTTCAAACATGGCTCCGATCCGTTCATCGGATCCGTAATATCCCAACGAAGGATTGGTACCAAAGTGGACAAAGGCTGCATCCATTTTTTTTGAAGCATTTTCGATGTAGCGAACCAGGGTTGTGCTATCGCCGGTATAGTTGTAATAATCGATCAGACTTTGGATCCAGTATAGGGAGTAGCTGAGTATTCCGTTATTCTGGTCAGCGGTATGGTTAATATTTGTATGTACAAAATCGGAATTCCCGAATGCTACCAGCGACGCAGCCTGGGATGTATAGGCATCGCCGGTCCAGGAGAACCGGTCGCTCCTTTCCATCAGGATTGCTCCGAAATATTCTTTAAGCAAATTCAGTTTCACCCCATATGCACCTGTGTACCAGATTTTTGTAAGCATCGTGTCGTTGCATGAAAAGCTGCCTTCATAGTTTGCGGGTTTTATCTGGCAAACCAGCCTGATATTGCTGATATGCCAGGGCGCTGTGAATGAACGGACATGTATCCAGCCATACCGTACGCCCTCATATAACATATCATTGAGTTCGAGCCTGTAGGTATTTCCGTGTTTCACCGGTTCCATTGTTTTAAACCGGTGTTGAGCCCCGTCATTAACAACAGCTGGCTGATTGTACTCACTGATACTCATTTCAACCTTACCCTTCAGATCTTCTGAATCGAATTCCAGCCAGGCAGCACTTTCCTGTCCGAAATCAACGCGGATGGAACCGGTACCCTTAACTGTAACATCAGGAGATTTACCGGTAAGCGTTCCCATATTATCGAATGACCCGGGATTATCCGAGGTGACCTGAACCGGTTTAAGGGTGTAAATTTCCAGGTCGTCGGAGGCTTTTGGATTTTTCCATCGGTAAGCAACGAGCGGATCAGGTGATTCAGCAACCTGTGCGCCGGAGAAACTGCCCTTAGCATAAAGATAGCGCTCGGGCGCCGGCGATTGCTGCCATGTCGGTTTATTGCAGGCAGCAAGGAGGGCAATAATTAGAATTGAAGAATATAACCCCATTTTCTGTTTAAGTTTCAGTGCCACTTTTTGTTGCGTCATAAATCTGCGATTTTAAGACTATTGTGCCCTTCAAAAAAAATAATGGAATGTTTGAATTCATCTACCTGATTAATAATAATTTTCGTTCCCGAACGGACTCAGCCCGAATCCAAAATCGGTATCAAAAAGGATCCACCTCCATTTTCCGGCGGATCGTTCGGCCGCCACCACTTGATATTGTTTCCCGGCCAATCACTATTATCGAAATAGATTTCCGAAAGCTGATAATCGATCCAGAAAACCCCGCCGTCTATCCCCTTCCAAGCCGGATGATCTGCGCTGGAAGCAGCCTCGGGATATTTCTGAAGGATCTCCCGGATGTTCATCACCGGTGAAAAATCTGCAAGGAAATCGGTATGCCAGGTCAGGTAAAATATTCCAACGAACTTGTCCTTCCTGGAGGTGCCTGCTTCACGGGAGTCCGTTGTTTTGCGCCCCAGAGCATCTGTAGCCGTCCAATAATCGCTGCTGATTACAGGCGTCTGTGAATGTACTTTAAACGGACACATAGCCGCTAACAACCCCCACCAGCATAACAATAAGGTTTTCATAAGGATTTCAGATTATTTTGATGGGAACTCAGGCCTGGTAACCCCATCGCGATAAAGGATATGCCAGGTATTTTCCGGAAAAATATTATTCATGAACAGGGGTTGGGGAAGCCATACCCTGAACAGATTTTTTTCATCATATTGATTCCCAGCTGAAGCATAATCACACATGATCAGGTTAATCTGCTTATGATCAAAAAAGTGGGTATATCTGTACAGAAAAGGCACTTCAAATGCCATCCATACGTCAGCTGGTTTTTCCGTAACAGGTTTTAATTCAATGTATTGGTCAGGCATACCTGAAGGCGGACATGGCTTGGGCAGCACATAGTTCAGTCCACCAAGCTCATCCACGTGATTCCACTTTGTTCCATCGGGAAGTAACCATAGATTAAAATTTTCAGCTTTTACAAACCTGCTGTCCAATGCAAGAACTATCGGTCCGCGCATTACCGCCAGATCGTTAACACTTCCCGGAGCCCTGATAATCCGTCCTCTGAGGTCCAATTCCAGATGAATTTTATCACCCTGCTTCCATTCCCTTTTAATGCTTATATAAGAACCTACGCTGCAGCTGATTGAATCACCATTGACCAGCAGTGATGTATTTTTGCTCCAGGCCGGTATCCTGAGCCTGACCGTGAACCGCGCGGGTTTGGCCGGATCG
>QYQM01000135.1 GCA_007280905.1 Porphyromonadaceae bacterium
ACTTACTTTTACAAAGAACCTTATCATGTCCTTCACAGAACGTTAATATTATTGTATATCCGAATCCTATTGATGGACAAATAGATCTGATATAAGGCACAGCGAATGACCTGATGGCGGAATTAAATGATTTAACAGGCAGATTAGTTAAATCTAAGGAGTTTCATTCAAAAATTCAAATCGATCTGATTACATATGAGAAAGGCCTATATATCCTGACGATTAAGAAAAATGGCAGAATACTTGAAGTGTTAAAAATAATTTTAAAAAAGTAGCATGAAATTTTGTTTATTTCCCTAATATTTAGCATATTAGGGTTGCAAAAACAAACTAAAAAACATACTATGGAATAAAGGTACAAAACTTTTTTCAGAGATCGCTGGCTTTCACCTCAGGTGAAAAAGCAATTTTGAAAATTATTGAACTATACCAGTCGATGGGCATAAGCAGTTTCCATATCGGAGTCGAAGACCACTCGCAAGGAATTTTCCGGAAAATGGATATTCATCTTGCATTGTTGCTAAGCCCGGTAGCCGATACAGGCCAGCCCAAAAATAACCAGACAGCCCACTGGATCAAGCAAACTCTTTCTGCCGAGAAAGATGTTCTGTATCGGTTTATCAACGATAGTCGGTTACGGTGGAGAAGCATCGTTTATGGAATTAACTGTAAATTAATCAATTGCATAGACATCAAAAACCTATCTAACGCATGCCTGATTCTGGATGATACCGATTTGAAGAAGACCGGAGTTGCCATGGAGCTGGTCAGTCGTGTCTGGTCGCATGTTGAAGGTAAGGCGGTTCTGGGCTTCAAAGGATTGTTTTTGGGCTGATGCGATGAGAAGAGCTCCTTGGTATTGGATTTTTCTATGCATCGTGAAGGAAGCAAAAACGAGAAGACTCCGTTTGGTCTTAAGCCAAAGCAGCTGAAGAAACAATTCCATAAGGATCGTCCTTTAAACAGTGCAGGAGCGAAGCGAGTACTGGAAGCTGACCAGAAGAAAACCGATGTAGGCATGAGCATGATCCGTAAGGCCATATTACGAGGCGTTCCCTTTGGATATGTACTCATGGACAGTTGGTTCGTGAATGGTAAAATGATCCGGTTCATTCTCAGCCTTCCCGGGGGTAAGCACTTGCTGGGAATGGGCAAGATGAATGGAACCAAATACAAGTTCCAAGACAAGGAATCTACTGCAAAAGAACTGTGCGACAGGCTTTCACGCAAAAAGAAAGAGAAACGGAACCTCTCTTTACACATGGTCTGTATTCAGGTCAATGTATTTTTGCAGGAAGTACCGGTTTGCCTGTTTTTCTACCGGAATACCTCCAAAGGTCCCTGGCATTTTCTGGTCAGCACCAATATGGAGCTGACTCCGTTGAAAGCCTACCAGTTGTATGCAATGCGCTGGAATATAGAGGTTTTTCAAAGAAGCCAATCAGTTTTTCGGATTGAACGATTGTCATTCCCGAGATTTTGATGCCCTGATTGCTCATACCTCTGTGTCTTTGATTGCCTATTATATGTTCAGCACTGCGAAAAGGCTGAATAACTATGAAACTCTGGGGGATCTGTTCCGCGATGTTGCCAGTCAGATGACTGAGCTGACGTTGTCTGAAAGGATCTGGTCCGTGATACTGGAACTCCTCAAATTTGTATCGGATTTATTCGATATCGATTTTGCATCCCTTATCCAGAGCCTAATGCAGAAGGGTGACCCAGAATCAAAACTACTACGAATAGTTAATTTTTGTAACGCCCGTGCGGCTTAACTGAGACATGCGAAACTTAAGTTAGTAAATGTAAGGAAAAATGGCCAAGTTAGGTGTACCACTATGATTAACTTCAATGTGGAGCTGCTTAACCAGACTGTAAAACTCGCCTGACAAAAATTAGCTGTCGATGATTTGGTTGCTATTTTTCTTATCTTGGTGGGCAAGAACGAATACACCAAATGTTTCCACAATATTTAAACCTTTTTAAATTTAAAATTATGAAACGGGATTTTTTATTAAGTACCTTGTTTATTAGTATTCTATTATTAAGCAGTTGTAAAAAGGATCCGCCGTTGGCTTTATTTTCAATGGATAAATCAACTTTTAAAGTTAACGAGACCATTACATTTACCAATCAATCAGAGAATGCCAAAAGTTATGCCTGGGATTTTGGAGATGGTAAAACATCCACTGATGAAAATCCTAAACATGCCTATTCAAGTGCCGGAGATTTTACCATAACACTTACAGCTACCGGTGGCGGAGGCATAGATTCGATAAGTCAAACCATCTCAGTTTTACAAAATCTGACGGGAATATGGCGCAAAACCCTGAACTTTGGCGGGCTCTTCAGCATTAACGGGACAATGAATCTTACCCAGCATGATGATAATACATTGACAGGCAGTTATGTGTATGAAGATGGTATGGGGACATTCAATTTGCGCTCAACCAGTAAAATTACAGGCAACTCGGTGATAATTGAATGGCAAGAAGCTGCATATAAATTTCAAGGTACCGTTAACGCTGCTGGCACTTCTATGGGCGGTGAAATTTTTGCAAATACCCAATCTTCGGGGACCTGGACCGCCACGAAACTGTAATTAAGAGAGCAGTTATATGAATATAATACTCACGATTATTCTGATAAAAATAATCAGTGTTGTCCGGTAAAACTTTAAAATTAACACAATTCTTCTTTAAGCCATTGATAATCAATAGTCATATTTTCAATTTTCAAAATCAAGCCCCCCTGATTTGAGCGAAAAGCGACAATTGATTTTCAGTTTTATGTACCTTATTTAATGCAATCCAAGCGCCTTCGGGGTCTTCAAGGAATCGATACTATAATACTCCCCAAAATCCGGACCACTGGTTAAGTTGAAAAAACGAATAAATTTACCAGTAGTTATGAAGAAGAGCAGAAGAGTATTTACAGGGGCATTTAAGGCCCAGGTAGCCATTGAAGCACTCAAGGAGCGCAAGACATTGGCTGAGTTAGCAAAACAGTTTGATTTGCATCCGCAAATGATTTCCAAGTGGAAGCAAGAGTTTGTCGAACGGGCCTCAGAGATTTTTGAGACCCGGCCACCGGAAGAGAATTTTGAGGCGGAGAAAGAGCGGTTGTTTTCCAAAATAGGGCAACTGGAAATGGAGCGTGACTGGCTAAAAAAAATTTCAAAAAGAGCCGGACTATGAATGAACTGAAGATATATATATCAGATAATGAACAGTTAAGCGTTCGTCAGCAATGTAAACTGTTAGATTTGAGCCGGAGTACTGTTTACTACGAAGCCGTAGGAGAAAGCGATGAAAACCTTCGAATCATGAGATTGCTGGATGAAGAGTTTATGGCACAACCCACTCATGGTGTCCTCCAAATGCAAGACTTTTTGTTCGCGCTCAATTTTCTGGTCAACCACAAACGTGTTCGCAGATTGCTACGAAAAATGGGCATCATGGCCCTATATCCAAAACGGAACCTTAGTAAGTTAGGCCATGCCAAATACATACGTCCCTATTTGCTTCGAGGCCTGAAAATAGAACGCCCCAACCAGGTCTGGGAAATAGATATCACCTACCTGCCTATGGCCAAGGGATTTATGTACTTAACGGCAATCATTGATGTTTACAGCCGATACGTTGTTGGCTGGGACACATTTAACAGTCTGGATGCCGAAAACAGCCTGGCTGTGCTAAAGACAGCAATAGCGAACCACGGGAAACCCGAAATCATTAACTCCGACCAGGGAAGCCAGTTTACCTGTGCATTATGGACTGAATACGTTGAGAAAGAGGTTAATATAACAATAAGCATGGATGGAAGAGGCCGGGCAACCGATAATATTTTTATCGAGCGTCTTTGGCGAACAGTTAAACAGGATTATGTGTATATTTGTCCTGCTAACGATGGCACTGAGCTTTATCAGGGCTTAAGTAAGTTCTTTGAGTACTATAACAACGTTAAGACTCATCAGGGAATTGATAGGAGAATACCTGCCTCATTATATCTGACTGCAGCTTAGTTTTGCGGCTCCGCCACAAAACTCACTGAGTTTTAAAAGGCATATTCCGAAAGAATGATTAGTAAAAAAGACCGACTTTTAAATCGGTCTCATTCTATCGGATCAGGATATCCCTAACAGGTTGCTCTCCAGCAGAGCCCATTTCCGTTTCTCCTGATGAAACAAAGATAAAATCACTTTCCGAATTTCAACTAAGAAAGTGACGTTGGTGGTCCAAAGATTGGGGAGTATTAAAAGCCTCTCGGGGCTACCCCATTTTATTTAATTTTGAGATACTTAAACCGGACAACACTGATAGCTAATAAACTAAATCTACACAGAGGATGACAACAAAAGAAATTATCACGCCCATTATAGCCTTAATTATTGGTTACGCATCATTTATTGGATTATGGTTCACTCTTCGCCATGAAACAAATAATGAAAAAATTAGAAGAAATATGGCAAAGAACTTGATCTTGTTGGCTATAATTCTGACAATAAGTATAATTGTTGGCAATTTCATATAAAAAACTATCATCATTTCTTCACTTTTACAAAACCCTTGTTCGTTCAAGGTTTTTTTTCATATTTCCACTCAGTATTGTCTTTTTAAAATAATTAATCGTTCCTTGAAGTCATTGTTAATCTGTTATTTACAAGCTCTTTTGTAGCGTGACGATTTGAATTGGTTATGTTGGCCGGCAAATTGGCTGACGATGAACCAAGGGAAATATGTTTTCGCACAAATCGTGGAGTTTCTGCCACAAAGAGTCTTTGACCGGATGGTTGAAAAGTATGATGGTAACAGGTATGTCAAGCATTTCTCTTGCTGGAACCAGCTGCTCTGCATGCTTTTCGGACAACTCACTAACCGGAATAGCCTTCGGGATCTGATTGTCGCCCTGGATTCTCATCGCAGTAAGTCGTATCATCCTGGGTTCGGTAAAAGCGTTACTCGGAGCACGCTCGCTAAAGCCAATGAACTTCGTAATTGCCAGATCTTTGAAGAGTTTGCCTATCACCTGATTGCCATTGCCAGAAAAACCAAAGCCAATGACGATTTTGAGATCAGAAGTAAAGTTTATGCATTTGACTCTTCAACCATTGACCTGTGTTTGAGCGTTGTTTTGGTGGGCAAAATTTCAGAAAGCTAAAGGAGGAATAAAACTTCACACGCTTTTCGATATTACCACCCAAATTCCGGCCTTTGTCCATATTACCCCAGCATCCGTCAATGATACAAAACGTCCCTTCTTGTTCTGATCATGTGTGAATCATGTAAATCTTTAACGGAATTATCCTTGATTTGGCAAGCAGTCGCCGGAATTGGTGGTGATTGCCTTAGTCGGAAAACAGTTTGAATCTCATGCTATCCTTTTCAAAGAATATATGCATAAATATGCACAAATAATCCTTGTTGTACCCCCAATAGCAGCAATCTCTACATTTTCTTGCCTGGAATTATGCATAATATTTCACCTATCATTACCGGGTTTGTTTATAGTGTGAAATAGTAGAAATGTTGAATTTAGGATTACCAAAGGCACAAGGGTTATACGATCCTGCAAATGAGCACGATAACTGCGGAATCGGTTTTGTCGCCCAAATAAAGGGACAAAAGTCTCACGATATTATCGAAAGGGGACTGCAGGTTCTTGAGAATATGGATCACCGCGGTGCTACCAGTTCCGACAATAAAACCGGTGATGGTGCAGGTATTCTGATGCAGATACCAGATCAGTATATCAGGGAAGTGCTGAAGGTGAATATCCCTGCAACAGGACTTTATGGCACCGGGTTGATCTTCCTTCCGCAAAACAGGAAGGAAGCTTCATTGTGCCTCGAAGTTTTAACCAAATTCATCAGACAGGAAGGTCTTGAAGTCATTGAGTACCGCGATGTGGCTGTGGACCCTTCGGCTCCGGGCGAAATTGCAAAACTCACCGAACCCTATATCACACAGGTATTTGTGAAAGCCGACCTGGAACAGGATCTGTTTGAACAGAAACTCTACCTGGTGAGAAAACAGGCCGAAAAGGAAATCAGGAACTCTAAACTGAAATACCGCCAGGCATTCTATGTATCCAGCCTGTCGACCAAAGTGATCATCTACAAGGGAATGCTTACCTCCGGACAGCTGAGGGAGTATTACAAGGATCTTACCCATCCGAAAATGACCAGCGCCATCGCTTTGGTCCACTCCCGCTTCAGCACCAACACTTTCCCAACCTGGGATCTGGCCCAGCCATTCCGCATGGTGGCCCACAACGGTGAGATCAACACCATAAAAGGGAACCGCATGATGATGAACGCCCGCGAAACCCTGCTGAAATCGGAAATTTTCAACGGCGACCTGAAAAAGCTGTTCCCCGTAATCGAACCCGATAAATCGGACTCTGCATCATTCGATAATATACTGGAATTCCTGCACATGACCGGGCGATCCATCCCTCATGCCCTATGTATGATGATCCCCGAATCATTTAACTCGAAAAACCCGATCCCCGACAGCCTCAAGCTTTTCTATGAATATCACTCCACCATCATGGAACCCTGGGACGGACCGGCCTCCATGATTTTCTCCGACGGCCGCTATATCGGAGGCACCCTCGACCGCAGCGGACTGCGCCCCTCGAGGTACACCATCACCAGGAATGATCTGATCGTGATGGGCTCCGAAGCCGGGGTACAAACATTTTCTCCCGAAGAGGTGAAGGAAAAAGGCCGCCTGCGTCCCGGAAAGATCCTTTTGATTGATACCCAGCTGGGTGTGATCATTCCCGATAAAGAGGTCAAGGCTCAGCTGAGCTCCCGCAACCCTTATGGTAACTGGTTGAAGGAGAATCGTATGGTGATGGAGGACATTAAAGTGAAACAGCGGGTTTCTTCATCACTGGGCGATCAGTTCAATACCTGGTCGAAGGTTTTCGGCTACTCCAAAGAAGATATGGAAATGATTATCAAACCGATGGCCCTGACGGGTGCCGAACCCACCAGCTCCATGGGCAACGATACCCCGCTGGCCTGTTTCTCGGAAAAACCGCAGCGTTTCTTTAATTATTTCCGCCAGATATTCGCGCAGGTCACCAACCCGCCAATCGACTCGATCCGCGAAGGACTGGTGATGTCGCTCACCAATTACATCGGCTCGCTGCATTCCAATATTCTCGACGAATCGCCGGCACACTGCAAACTGATCAAATTCGATGATCCGATCATCACCAATACCGACCTTGGAAAAATCAAGGACCTGAAGCTCGAACAATTCTCGCATAGCATCATTCCGATGGTATTTCGGGTAAAAGAGGGTGTTGAAGGATTTAAAAAGGCATTTGACGATCTGCTGAAACAAGCCGAAAAGGCCGTCGACGACCAAAAGAATTTCATCATTCTCTCCGACCGCCAGGTATCTGCGGAATATGCACCCATCCCATCACTGCTGGTTGTTGCTGCTGTTCACCATCACCTGATCCAGACTCAGAAGAGAATGCAGATCGGTATCATCGTTGAAACCGCCGAAGCGCGCGAGGTTGCGCATTTTGCCCTGCTGTTCGGCTATGGCGCCAGCTCGGTAAACCCATACCTGGCCTTTGCCGCCATCGACGACCTGATCAAAACCGGACAAATTGATCTTAGATATTCCGAGGCACGCCATAACTACATCAAATCCATCGACAAGGGTTTGCTGAAGATCATGTCGAAAATGGGTATTTCAACGCTCCGCAGCTATCAGGGCTGCCAGATGTTTGAAGCACTGGGAATCAGCGACGAAATCATCCGTAAATATTTTACCGGAACGGCTTCAAAATTTGGCGGGATCGGTTTTGAGGAGATCTGCCAGGAGTCGATTCTTTTTCACAATGAGGCATTCGGGAAAAAGAAACATCTGATCAGCAACAGGTTCGAAAGCGCCGGAACTTACCACTACCGAAAGTATGGCGAACATCATGCCTGGAACCCGGAAACAATTGCCTTGCTGCAATGGGCGGCACGCACCAACGATTACAGCGTATACAAGGCATTCAGCCGGAAGGTGGATGCTGAAAATGCAAAACCAACCTTTATCCGCGGCTGCCTGAAATACAAGCGTAATCCGATCGATATCAGTTTGGTAGAGCCTTCCGAAAACATCATGAAACGCTTCGTAACCGGTGCCATGTCGTACGGTTCAATCAGCAAGGAAGCTCACGAAGCGCTGGCCATCGCGATGAATACCATTGGCGGCCGGAGCAATACCGGTGAAGGCGGCGAAGATGCCGGACGTTTCAATACCGATAAGCGCAGCGCCATCAAACAGGTTGCATCGGGCCGTTTCGGGGTAACCAATAATTACCTGATGAATGCCGATGAACTGCAGATTAAAATTGCCCAGGGTGCAAAACCGGGCGAAGGCGGACAGCTGCCGGGGTTCAAGGTGAATGAGATCATAGCCCGGTTGCGTCACTCCACCCCCGGAATCACCCTGATCTCGCCGCCCCCGCATCACGATATTTATTCCATCGAAGACCTGGCACAACTGATCTACGACCTGAAAGTCACCAACCCGGGCGCAAAAGTCTCGGTAAAACTGGTGGCCGAAAACGGGGTGGGCACCATCGCTGCCGGTGTGGCCAAAGCCTTCTCCGACCTGATCACCATATCAGGCTGCGAGGGCGGTACCGGCGCAAGTCCCGCCAGCTCAATAAAATATGCAGGACTGCCCGTTGAGCTCGGCATCGCCGAGGCCCAGCAAACCCTGGTGATGAACAACCTCCGCGGCCGGGTTAAGCTCCAGGTTGACGGACAACTGAAAACCGGCCGGGATGTAGTGATCCTCGGACTGTTAGGCGGTGAAGAGTTTGGGTTTGCCACCTCGGCACTGATCACGATGGGATGCATCATGATGCGGAAATGCCACCTGAATACCTGTCCCGCCGGCATCGCCACGCAGGACGAAACTTTGCGAAAACGGTTCCTCGGACGATCGCAATACGTGATCAACTTTTTCCGCTTTATTGCCGAAGAAGTGCGCGAGCATCTCGCCGAAATCGGCTATGCCACTTTCGATCAGATTGTTGGCCGTGCCGATCTGCTCGAGCAAAACGAAACGGTGCGTAACTGGAAAATGAAGAACATCGACTTCTCGAAGGTGATTTACCAGCCTAAGGAAGCCAAACAAAATGATATCAGATATACTTTCCCGAATATCAAATCGATTGATGATCACCTTGATCATGTCCTGATCCGGGAGGCCGCCAAAGCCATCACCAGCAAGGAGAAAGTATGGCTCTCGCATTCCATCAGCAACACCGACCGCACCACCGGCGCCATGCTCTCGGGCGAAATTTCCAAACGGTACGGCGAAGAAGGCCTGCCAAACAATACCATCATGGCTAATTTCACCGGTACAGCCGGACAGAGCTTTGGGGCGTTCCTCGTTAAAGGGGTGAGCTTCAGGCTCGAGGGCCAGAGCAACGACTACATCGGCAAAGGCTTATCGGGTGGCCGTATCATCGTAGTTCCGCCCGACGGCTCCACATTCAAACCCGAAGAAAACATCATCGTCGGGAACACCTCCTTCTATGGAGCAACCTCAGGCGAAGCCTACATCCGCGGGGTTGCCGGCGAACGTTTCTGCGTGCGCAATTCAGGCGCCCGGGCAGTGATTGAAGGCAGCGGCGACCACTGCTGCGAATACATGACCGGCGGCCGGGTGGTGGTGCTGGGCGCTACCGGACGAAATTTTGCGGCCGGTATGAGCGGCGGTATTGCATACATACTCGATCTGGAAGGCAACTTCGAATATTTCTGCAATAAAGGGCTGGTGGAGCTGGGTCCGGTTGAAGATAAGGCCGACATCGTTGAACTGCAGGACATGATCAACAAGCATCTGCTGTACACGCAAAGTTCGCTCGCCGAAAGGGTGCTCACCAACTGGGAAGAATACCTTCCGAAATTCGTGAAGGTGATCCCGTTTGAGTACAAGAAAGTGCTGGAAGAAAATAAGTTACGCGAATTGGAGCGGAAGCTTCAATCAACCGAAGACGATACTTTCCGCCACGAATAAAATGTAAACAGATGGCAAATCCAAAAGGTTTCATGCTGATACGGCGCAAAGAGGCCGGGTACCGTCCGCTGAACGAACGCGTATACGACTACGGCGAAGTGGAGCAAACGCTCGACGACAAGGACCGCATCGATCAGGCTGCACGCTGCATGGATTGCGGCATTCCATTCTGCCACTGGGGCTGTCCGCTGGGCAGCATTGTCCCCGAATGGCAGGATCAGGTGTACCAAGGAAACTGGAAAGAAGCATACCATATATTACACTCAACCAACCCTTTCCCCGAGTTTACCGGAAGGGTGTGCCCGGCCCCGTGCGAAAAATCATGCGTGCTGGCCATTCATGAGGAGACCGTAACCATTCGTGAAAACGAAGCTTCCACGGTGGAGCATGCCTTTAATCTGGGTATTGTAAAGCACAGGATCCCGAAGGTCCGCACCGGGAAAAAGGTGGCTGTGGTGGGTTCCGGTCCGGCCGGGCTCGCAGCCGCCGACCTCCTGAACCAGGCCGGGCATGAGGTAACTGTTTTCGAGAAAAACAGTGCCATCGGCGGGTTGCTGCGGTATGGCATTCCCGATTTTAAACTGAACAAAGGCGTGATCGACCGGCGGCTCCTGATTTTCCAGGCCGAGGGGATCCGGTTCCACATCGGCATCACGGTGGGGGTGGATATCAGCGCTGATGAATTGCTCGCCCGGTACGATGCGGTTATCCTGGCCACCGGAGCCGGGCAGCCCCGCGATCTTACGGTTGAGGGTCGCGAACTGCAAGGGGTGCATTACGCCATGGACTTTCTCACGCAGCAGAATAAGCGCATTGCCGGTGAAATAATACCGGAAAAAATCAACATCACGGCCAAATCCAAAAGGGTTTTGGTGATCGGCGGGGGCGATACCGGTTCCGACTGCGTGGGCACTGCCATCCGGCAGAAGGCCAACAGTGTTACCCAGATAGAAATCCTTCCGCAACCGGCCGAGAATCGGGCCGGTAACAATCCTTGGCCGTACTGGCCCGATACGCTCCGCACCTCCAGCTCGCATCTGGAAGGCTGCGACCGCCGCTGGGGTTTGTCCACCAAACGCTTCACCGGTGAAAACGGCCACATCAAAAAGGTGGAGCTGGTGGGCGTGGAGTGGGGAGTTGACGAAGCCGGTCGCCCGGTGATGACCGAAATTCCGGGATCCTCGCAAACCATCAGCGCCGACCTGGTATTGCTGGCCATGGGGTTCACGCAGCCGGTACACAACGGATTGCTCGATGCACTGGGCGTGAAATACGATCCTCGTGGCAACGTACAAGTGAATGCCCGTAAGCAAACCTCTGTTGAAAAAGTATTTGCCTGCGGCGATATAGAGGCCGGAGCCAGCCTGGTGGTGAGGGCGATTGAGGCGGGAAAAATCGCCAGTGCGCAGGTTGACGAATTCCTTAGCTTGTGAAAACAACCGCTGGATGTTTTCACTATACCTAAAAACCGGACTGCAGGA
>QYQM01000015.1 GCA_007280905.1 Porphyromonadaceae bacterium
ACCCCCTGGCCCCCTCCCTGAAAAAGGGAGGGGGCCAGGGGGTGGGTACTTGAGAAAGAAATTACAGGAAACAAAAAGATACTTGGTACGGAAATTGAAGTAAAATGAAAAATTTTAAGGTTATGAAAAAGATATTGTTCACAGTAAGTTTATTGATCGTCGGGGTAACGATGGGATTCAGCCAGAAGTTTGCCTATGTAAATACGGATTATATTCTGGGCAGGATACCTGCCTATGATGCAGCACAAAAGCAACTTGATAAGTTTTCCGAAGAGTGGCAGAAAGAGATTGAGGGCAAGCGTACCGATATTGAGAAACTGTATAAAGATTATCAGGCTGAACGTGTTCTGTTGACTGAAGAAATGAGAATCAAGCGTGAAGAGGAGATCATGCAGCGGGAAAAAGAGGTAAAGGAATTGCAGAAAAAATACTTTGCCCCGGAAGGATTACTGTACAAGAAACGTACGGAGTTGGTAAAACCCATTCAGGATGATGTTTTTACGGCAGTTAAAGATCTTGCCGCAGAAGGAGGCTATTCCATTATTTTTGATGTGGCTGCCGGTCCGACCATGCTTTTTACGGATCCAAAATTTGATAAAAGTGACGATGTGCTGAAAAAGATGGGAATTCAAAATTAATTTCTATCTTTGTGCTCCGTTTTAAGTAACACATTATTAGATTGTTCTATATTAACCGTTAATCGTTGAAAATGAAAAAATTACTTTTGATCTTGCTAGCTTGTGCGATGTTCATTCTCGTAAGCGGTACCGCTTCTTTTGCTCAGCAAAAAATAGGTCATATCAATACACAGGAAGTTCTGCAATTGATGCCGGAGCGTGATAGTGCCGAAAAAATCTTTGTAAAATTCAACGCGGAAATTACCAAGAATTACGAATCGATGAATGTTGTTTATAATAACTTAGTCGAGACCTATACCAAGCAGAAAGATTCTTTATCGTCATTTATCCGCTCAGCCAAGGAAGCTGAATTGGTTGATATGCAGACTAAAATCCAGAATTTTCAGACTGTTGCCCAGCAGGAGCTGGTTAAGAAGCAAAACGAGCTGATGGCTCCGATTGTCACCAAGTTGAAGAATGCGATTAAAGCGGTGGCAGAGGCCAATAAGTTTACCTATGTTATTGAAGCTGGTGGTGGCGTGCTGGGCGTGCTGCTTTACTTCCCCGAAGATGAATCCTTGAATTTATTGCCGCTGGTGAAAGCCAAGTTAGGGATTAAATAGATTTAAAAAATTGATAATTAAGTCCTTGTCTTTATGACAGGGATTTTTTTTATGGAAACATCAGCACCCATAGGCGTTTATGATTCGGGAATCGGTGGCCTGAGTGTTTGGAACGAACTTAGAAAGGAGTTATCGGCTGAGTCGATGATTTATGTGGCGGATTCAGCCAATGCGCCCTATGGAACAAAATCCAGGAGTTTCATTACCGGCCGCTCCAGGGAGATAACCAGGTTCCTGATTGACCAGGGATGCAAACTGATTGTTGTCGCCTGCAATACCGCCACCGGTGCAGCGATCACCACTTTACGCCGGGAGTTTAATCTTCCTTTCGTTGGAGTTGAGCCGGCAGTTAAGCCTGCCGCAATGAAATCGAAAACAGGTCATGTCGGGGTTTTAGCAACAGCACAAACCTTTAAGGGTGAGCATTTCAAACGATCAATAGGACTCTTTGCCCATTCCGTGGAACTGCATGAGAGAGCCGGTACCGGTCTGGTTGAGCTGATCGAAAACGGTATGATTGATTCGCCGGAAACAAAGGAATTGCTGATAAAATATCTTATACCGATGGTTGAGCAGGGCATAGATCAGTTGGTGCTTGGATGTACCCATTACCCGTTTCTGATACCGATCATTCAGGGAATTCTGCCTGCAGGAATCCGGATTATTGATCCTGCGCCCGCTGTTGCACGTCAAACGAGAAAAGTGCTTGAAGAGCATAAGGGTTTGAATTCAAAGTTATCGGTTGTCGGTTATCGGTTTTATACTACTGGCGACCCGGCAAGTTTAAGTAGGGTGCTGGAGCAATTAACCGGATCACAACACCTTGTTACTAAGTTGGACGGCCTGCCAACTGCGGGCAGCGGTCAATCCTCCTGATACCATCCCGCATAGAAAAGGTAGTTGTCGGCGATTTTATCGATCATCTCTCTCGTCTGCTCCGGCTGCTATGATTGAATTTTCACCGATTATAGCATGATCAAGGACGATGGCACCAATACCTATCAAAACCCGATCGTGGATTTTTGCACAATGAATCACGGTATTGAACCAGATACTGCACTCATCCCCAATCACCACATCACCTATAATAACTGCTGTTTCAGCCAGATAGCAACCATTTCCGATTATCGGTGTAAATCCTCTTACTGATTTTATCAGAGCCATAGCCAGTTAGTTTTTGTTGATTCCTGAGTTGTAAAAGTATAAATGACAATTTCATTATAATCACAATATAAATCTGCTTACTTTTGCACCCTAATATTCTTACAACAATAATTTGTCATGAGTAAACAGGCAAAAGTCATCGAAATCGAAGAAGTGGCCATTCGGTTCTCGGGTGATTCGGGCGATGGTATGCAACTTGCCGGCACTCTTTTCTCCGATACGTCGGCACTTTACGGTAATGATGTTTCCACTTTCCCGGACTATCCTGCAGAGGTCAGGGCGCCACAGGGAACAATTGGTGGAGTTTCCGGCTTCCAGGTCCATTTTGGTCATACCCAGATTAATACACCTGGTGATTACTGTGATGTGCTGGTAGCCATGAACCCGGCAGCGCTGAAAGCTAATATCAGGTGGGTTAAACCCGATGGAATCATAATCTATGATGCCGATCAATTTGATGCCAAAAATATCGAGAAAGCAGGATACAAAGGGGATCCTTTTCTGGAAGAGGATGTTACTGGGATCCAGGTGATTTCAGCCCCGATCAGTAATCTGACAAAGGAGAGTTTGAAAGACATCGGACTGGATCAGAAATCGATCCTGCGCTGTAAAAACATGTTTGCCCTCGGTATTGTCAGTTGGCTGTACGATAGGCCACTGGAGCATGCAGTAAGCTTCTTCAACAAGAAGTTTGCCACGAAGCCGCTTCTTGTTGAGGCTAATACCAAGGTATTGTATGATGGATATTATTATGCTGAAACCATTGAGGCCTTTACCTCTAATTTTAAGGTAAAGCCCGCAGAGATAGAAAAAGGCACCTACCGGAGCATCAATGGGAATGCTGCTGTAGCCTGGGGTATGATGGCTGCTGCTGAAAAGGCTGATCTGCAACTATTCTGCGGTTCTTATCCCATCACTCCGGCCACCGGAATCCTGGAAGAACTTGCTGCACGTAAAGATCTGAGAGTTAAAACATTCCAGGCAGAAGATGAAATCGCCGGTATTTGTACCGCTATCGGAGCGAGCTTTGCGGGGTCATTAGCCGTCACCACCACTTCCGGACCGGGCCTGGCGCTTAAAGGTGAAGCCATCGGTCTGGCGGTTATGACAGAGCTTCCCCTTGTTATTGTTGATGTTCAGCGTGGAGGTCCTTCAACGGGCCTGCCAACCAAAACTGAGCAATCCGACCTGATGCAGGCCTTGTATGGCCGCAACGGGGAGAGTCCGGTAGTGGTTATGGCAGCATCAACCCCTTCCAACTGCTTCGATTATGCCTATATGGCCTGTAAAATCGCTATAGAGCACATGACACCGGTCATTCTGCTTACCGATGGATTCCTGGCCAACGGAACAGAGCCGTGGAGGATTCCTGATTTGAATGATTTTCCGGATATCAAGGTACCAAGAGTGGCACCGGATACTCAGAACTGGCAACCTTATGCCCGAGACCCCGAAACTTTGGTCAGAACCTGGGCTATTCCGGGTACTCATGGGATGGAGCACCGTTTAGGTAGTCTCGAGAAAATGAATATTACCGGAACGGTCTCTTATGTTCCTGAGAATCATGAACTGATGAGTCATATTCGCGAGAATAAAGTCCAAAAGGTAGCCCGGGATATTCCACCACTGGAAATTGTCGGCGATGAGGATGCCGACCTGTTGATCATCGGGTGGGGCGGTACCTATGGGCACCTGGTCACTGCTTTAATCGAGGTGCGCCGCGAAGGGCACAAAGTGGCACTCACCCAGTTCAACTATATTTATCCGTTGCCAACCAATACACGTGAGATTCTTGGAAGATTCAAGAAACTGCTGGTTTGCGAAATTAACCTCGGTCAATTTGCGAATTATCTGAGGATGCAGCATCCGGAGTATCCATACCGGAAGTTCAATAAGATCATGGGATTACCGTTTACCGTAAAAGACCTTAAAGAGGCGATACTTAGAAACCTGGAGGACTAAAGAATGGACATGCAACAATTAAAACCAGAAGATTTTAAAAGCGACCAGATGGTTCGCTGGTGTGCAGGCTGCGGTGACCACGCCATTCTCAGTTCTGTTCTGAAAGCCCTTCCCCAGATTGGCTACAAACATGAAGATGTAGTGTTCGTCTCCGGGATCGGATGCTCATCCCGGTTTCCATACTATGTTAATACATACGGATTTCATGGAATCCATGGCCGCGCAATGGCCGTCGCCAGCGGGGTGAAAACATCCAATCCCAACCTGTGTGTCTGGATCATTACAGGCGACGGCGACGGGCTCGCTATCGGGGGTAACCATTTTATTCATCTGGTTCGCAGGGATATCGATGTTAACCTGATCCTGTTCAATAACCGGATTTATGGGCTAACCAAAGGGCAATATTCTCCAACCTCGAAACAGGGCTCAGTGACTAAGACCTCCCCCTACGGAACCATCGAACAGCCTTTCAAGCCCGGTGGAATCACTATCGGAGCCAATGGTACCTTCTTTGCCCGCACAATCGATTCGACGCCCAAAATCTCGACCGAGATTCTGCTCGAAGCCGCGAAACACAAAGGAACATCAATCACCGAAGTGTTACAGAACTGCGTCATTTACAACGATCAAACCTTTGGCGACATCACCGACCGCGATAACCGGGACGACCGCATTATCATGCTGAAACATGGTGAACCGATGATCTTCGGAAAGAATCAGGATAAAGGTCTGTTGATGAAGGACAACGAGCTGCATGTTGTTCATTTGGGTGAAAATGGAATATCCGAAAAAGATCTTCTGGTGCATGATGCGCATACCGAATTTGCCGGAATTCACCTGTTGCTGGCCAACATGGACTACCCGAAATACCCTGTGGCACTTGGTGTGATACGCGCCTGCGAAGCCCCTAAATCATACGATGTGAAGATGGAAGAGCAGATTGAAGTGATACACGAAAAGAGTAAAATTCATACCATTCACGATCTGATGTATTCTGGTTCGACCTGGGAAGTAAAATAGTTCTTTGTAAATACACACCACGGAGGCACAGAGATCACGGAGTTCCACGGAGATTAACCTTTAGAGTTATGATCTCCGTGTTTCTCCGTGTTCTCCGTGTCTCCGTGGTTTTTTGTATTCTTTTTTTGTAAATTTGAGAGATGCAACCATCTGTCAAAATCAATAGGTACTTTTTCTTTATAATTAACCTGTTGATAGCGAGTGTGTTTATTGGTTGTGACCGGTCCTCCAAAGATGAAATGAATCCTCCTGTACCTATTGTTGCAGCGACACCGGCCAGTGGACTAACCACCACGACTGTTGTTTTTAATTGTTCGCAGTCGCAGGCGGGAAACAAGCAGGACAAGCTGTATTTCCGGTGGGACTGGAATAATGATGGGCAGTGGGATACAGAATACTCAGCCGATCCGGTTTTTAATCATCGGTTTTATGCAAAAGGCAAAAAAACGATCTCAAAGCCATCTTTTCAATAACCATGGAACAAAACCGCACCAAACGTCCCGACCTGCAACGGCTGCTCGCTGAGCATACGGAGCGTGTGAAGGAGCTCATGACGATTAACCGAACGACCACCATCATTTCTGAGGGGAAGCCACTACCTGAAACTCTTAGGCAGATCGCTCTTATATTGCCGCGGGGATGGCAATACCCGCAGAAAGCCTGTGCACGGATCTTATATGACGATCAGGAGTATCAAAGTCTGCGGTTCAAGCAGACCGAATGGCTGCAGCAGCAGGATTTTTTTTCATCAGATAGTAAAGGAGGGTTATTACAGGTATTCTATACTCAACAATTGCCGGAAGCTGATGAAGGACCCTTCCTGAACGAAGAGCGAAATCTGATTAACAATATAGCCGGATTGATCACCGGATATCTGAATGGATTGTTAGGGAAGACGATTGCCATGACACCGCCCCGTGAAAGGGATGATTATAAATACAAGAAGATTGTTTATACGGAATCGATGAAGGATAGCCGGCTGTTGCTTCAGCAGTTTCTGAGCAAACTGACGGCCGACAAGAATATTTTCCACGATCTGATGAAGTTTAAGGTGTCTGAAATTCTTCTGGTTGCTACCCTGTACGACACCTTTATCCTTGAAAATGAAGACCGTTTCTTTGAGCAGGCCATGGGTGAAGTTTACCACCTGAGTCTCTCTTCTTTGCCTAGGATTACCGGAGCCACCTCCGCGGATGATGCATTGGAGATGCTGAAAGAAAAGTCGTTCGATTTTGTGGTGCTGATGGTGGGAGTAGATACACGAAGCCCATTGCGACTGGCTGAGCGGATCAGAAGAAGGTACCCCGAGATGAAAATCTTTTTGCTGCTCAACAACAGTTCGAAAATCGGCCTCTTTGATGAACAGGAATCCATACTGCCAGCGATCGACCGGTTGTTTGTCTGGAACGGGGATTCAAAGATTTTCTTCGCTATGGTAAAACTCCTGGAAGACGAAGTGAATCTGGAAAATGATACCAAGGTGGGACTGGTGCGGGTGATCCTGCTGGTTGAGGATTCTCCCCGGTATTATTCCAGATATCTTCCGATGCTCTATACCCTGGTTTTTGAGCAAACCCAGGAATTAATCGCCGAGGCCAATACCAATGAACTCGATAAGGTGTCGCGAATGCGTGCCCGTACCAAAATTGTCCTGGCAACCAACTATGAAGAGGCAATCAATTACTTCAATAAATATCAGGATTACCTGGCCTGCGTAATTTCCGACATGAAATTCAGACGGGGAGGAATAGTCCATGAAACAGCGGGTATCAGCTTTCTCCGTTATGTTCACTCGCACAGGCCCGATCTGCCTATGATCCTGCAATCCGCTGATGCTGAATGTGCTTCGGCTGCTGTTGAGCTCAGGGCAACTTTCATGAACAAGAACTCTGAAACATTGCTCCAGGATCTGAAAACCTTTATCACTTACTCACTTGGATTCGGACATTTTGTTTACCGCGATAACCAGGGGCGGAAAATCGCAGTGGCCCGGTCGATGAAGGATTTTGAGGATCATTTGCGAACAATACCTGAAGAATCGATTCTATACCATGCTCTAAAAAATCATTTTTCTTTATGGTTGATGGCCAGGGGCGAGATTCAGCTTGCCAAAATCATTAACCCGATAAAAGCCAATGATTTTAACAGTCCAAAGGAACTCCGTGAGTACATCATCGATGTGATTCAGAATTACCGGATCGATAAAGATAAGGGTAAGGTGGTCAACTTCGATGAAACCGCCGTTCTTGACTGGCGGAATATTGTCAGTCTGGGTACCGGATCACTGGGAGGAAAGGGCCGTGGCCTGGCTTTTATAAATACGCTTATCAACAACCTGGATTTTACTCAGATCGTACCCGAAATCAATATCCGTACTCCCCGCACCGCGATTATCGGAACCGATGAATTTGAAATATTCATGCAGCGGAACAACCTAACCGGCCCGATCCTTGATGAACAGGATTATATGAAAGTCAGGGAAATGTTCCTGGCCGGCGATCTATCGTTCAACCTAAAGAAGAAACTCAAAACATTTCTAAAACTGTTGAACACGCCGCTCGCGATTCGCTCGTCAAGTATTTTTGAAGATTCCCTGCTTTATCCGTTTGCGGGCATTTTCGAAACTTATGTGCTGCCGAATTCTGATCCAGATTATAATGTCAGGTATGATCAGTTGCAGGATGCGATCAAAATGGTTTATGCCTCCATTTTTTCACCCGATGCAAGGATGTATTTTGAAGCGGTCAATTACCGGGTTGAAGAGGAGAAAATGGCAGTGGTTATCCAGGAACTTGTTGGTAATGAGTATGAAAAATACTATTATCCGCACATAAGCGGTACGGCTCAGTCCTATAATTACTATCCGGTTGCTCATATGGAACCCGATGATGGATGTGCCGTGATAGCTCTCGGATTAGGCCGGTATGTTGTGGAGGGTGAGAAAGCGTGGCGGTTTTCTCCAAAGTATCCCACCTTACAGATCTCTTCCCTCAAGGATCAGCTGAAAACCTCGCAGGTCTATTTCTATGCTGCAGATCTGAACAAAAGAGAATTGAACCTCCTCGACGGAGAAGAAGCCGGATTGGCAAAGCTCGACATCTCCTTAGCTGAGAAGCATGGAACCATAAATCATCTGGCCTCGGTTTATAATGCGAATAATGACCGGCTAGATCCTGGCTTGCAGGGGCTTGGACCCCGTGTGTTGAATTTTGCGGATATCCTTCATTTTGGTTATACACCCCTTGCCAAAACGGTTGAAGTTATTCTGGATGTTGTTCATGAGGCACTTGGAACCGCTGTTGAAATTGAGTATGCGGTGGACCTAATGCCCGACAGCCAGGATCGCGCCTCATTTTACCTCCTCCAGATAAAACCCATGGTTGGCGCAGATGAGGATTTTACGCTGGACATCGACCAGGTAGATCATTCGAATTCTATATTATATTCTGAAAAAAGCCTTGGGAACGGCAGATTGAGATGTATCCGGGATTTGATCTTCCTGGATCCTCAGAAATTTGATAAGATGAAGACCGAGGAAATGGCTACTGAAATCGAACATATGAACGAAAAAATGAGAAAGCTGAAGAAGGAATATGTATTGATTGGCCCTGGACGGTGGGGCTCGCGCGATAAATTTATCGGGATTCCGGTTAAATGGTCACAAATTTCAAACGCCAGGGTTATTGTTGAGACCGATTTGTCTGATTTTCCGTTGGATGCCTCTCTTGGCTCCCACTTTTTCCATAACGTAACCTCCATGAATGTGGGGTACTTTTCCATTCATGCAGGCGGTAAAAATTTCATTCAGTACGATATCATGCAGCAACAGACTCTTGTTGAGGAAGGGCGGTATTTCAGACATGTTATATTTGAAAACGATTTGGATATCGTCATGGATGGCAAAAAGAGACAATCGCTGATCCGTATTGGCAATGAGCGAAATGGTAAGGAGTTTGAATAATATGCAAGAATTTACCCAGTTAAACCTGCCAAATACCGATTTCGGCGAAGCGGAATTTAAATTCCTTATGCAGCGGAGGATAAATAAAGTATTGATTGTCTGCAGTAACTATGACTTCTTCATGCTTGAGGAGGACGGACGGATCGACGAGCAGATTTTTAATGAGTATGTTTCGCTTAACCTCAGGTACCCGCCGGTTTTTATTCAGGCCAATACTGCCCGCAAAGCTTTTGATCACCTGGAGCGTGAACACATCGACCTGGTTATTTCGATGTTGAGTGTTGGAGAAATGGACCCGTTTGAGTTATCAAAAAAGATAAAGGCCGAATATCCTCATACCCCAATTGTTGTATTAACTCATTTTAGCAGGGAGGTATCCATTAAACTCGAGAAGGAAGATCTTAGTGCCATCGATTATGTTTTTTCCTGGCTGGGTAATGCGGATCTTTTGCTGGCTATCATCAAGCTGATTGAGGACCGGATGAACCTGGTATACGACGTTAATGAGGTGGGTGTCCAAACCATTTTGTTGGTTGAAGACTCGGTCAGGTATTATTCCTCTTTTTTGCCTGCGATCTATAAAATTGTGTTCAAACAATCTAAATCTTTTATGCTGGAAGGATTGAATGAACATCGCAAGATGCTCAGGATGCGCGGCCGGCCGAAAATTCTTCTGGCCACCAATTACGAAGCGGCCATGGATCTTTTCCACAAGTATCGGGATAGCACTCTTGGAATCATTTCTGATATTTCTTACAAGCGGAAAGGTAAGAAGGACCAGGAAGCCGGACTGAAATTCTGCAAAACGGTAAGGGAGGTTGATCCATATGTGCCATTCCTGCTGCAATCTTCGGAATTGAGCAATCAAGCTGCCGCCACCGATTTGAACGCCAGTTTTCTGCATAAATATTCCAAAACGCTGGATATTGAGCTGAGGAATTTCATGGTGAGATACATGAATTTCGGTGATTTTATTTTCAGGGAACCCGAAAGCAGGGAAGAGATCGGCAGGGCTTCGAACCTGAAAGAAATGCAGGATATCATTTTAAAAATTCCGGCCCATTCACTCAAATATCATTTTAATAATAATGATTTCTCTAAGTGGTTCAATGCCAGGGCTTTTTTTCAGATCGGGAGTCATCTTAAACATAAAACACTCGAAGATTTCGGAAGTGTGGAGGCTGGCCGGCAGTACATCTTCAACATAATATCGAACTACCGCTTATCGAAGGCAAGGGGAGTTATCTCGACATTTGACCGGACCCGGTTTGATGAGTACATGCTGTTTGCAAGAATCGGGGAAGGGTCGCTGGGAGGTAAAGCCAGGGGGCTTGCCTTTATTGACTCCTTTATTAAGCATCATGATCTGGGCAGCCACTGGGATGGGGTATTGGTCACCATTCCCCGAACAGTGGTCATTTCGACCGAGGTCTTCGAAGAGTTTATGGACCTCAATAACCTCTGGAGGGTGGTAACTTCAAAGTTAACCGATGAGCAGATCCTTCAAAGTTTTGTAAGTGCTACACTTCCGGTGCGGATTTACAAAGATCTGGAAGCCTTTGCCCGCGTGGTAAAGAATCCGATAGCCATAAGGTCTTCGAGCATGCTGGAGGATAGTCATTATCAGCCATTTGCTGGTATATATTCTACTTTTATGCTGCCAAAGGTTGAATCAGATAAGCAGAAGATGGTATATATGCTTGCCGATGCGATTAAGTCAGTATATGCTTCAGTTTATTTCAAAAATTCAAAAACTTACCTGGCAGTCACTCAAAATGTGATAGATGCAGAGCGGATGGCCATAATTTTGCAGGAAGTGTGCGGGAACCGATATGGAAACCGCTTTTACCCCACGATATCAGGTGTTGCCCGATCGATAAATTTCTATCCGGTCGGGTTAGAAAAGCCGGAAGACGGCATTGCCAATATCGCTTTCGGATTGGGTAAACTGATTGTTGAAGGAGGTACGGGACTGCGATTCTCCCCGAAATATCCGTCCAATATTCTGCAACTATCCTCTGCCGATAGTGCCCTGAAGGAAACGCAGCGCGAGTTTTATGCGCTGGATCTGATTGCTGACCATTTCTATCCTTCCACCGATGACGGGGTCAATATTTTGAAGCTGAAAATCCGGGATGCCGAGGTAGATTCATCTTTACGGTTTGTAGCTTCTACCTTTGATATGGACAACCATATCATCCGCGACAATTTCATCGAAAAGGGCCGGAGGGTGATGACTTTTAATAATATTCTGAAACACAATACTTTTCCTCTTGCAGATATATTAATGACCCTGATGAAAGTCGGTGAAAAGGAAATGAACAATCCGATTGAAATGGAGTTTGCAGTCAACCTCGATGTGCCACCGGGAACGCCGAAAATATTCAATTTCCTTCAGATCCGGCCGGTTGTTGAAAATTCCGATGAACTCAGTTTCCGTCTCGAGGAAGTCGTGGAAGAGAATACCATCATTTATTCCGTTTCGGCACTTGGGAACGGCCTTATCCGGAACATTCGCGACTTTGTTTATGTGAAACCGGAATGTTTCAGGGCTGCTGATAGCAATGCCATTGCCAGCCGGATAGAGAGGTTGAATGATCAGTTTATCGCCAAGGGCGGTAACTATGTATTGGTAGGGCCGGGCCGCTGGGGTTCCAGCGATCCCTGGCTGGGGATTCCGGTAAAATGGCCGCAAATTTCAGCTGCCCGGGTAATTGTGGAATCCGGGCTTCCCGATTACCGGATCGACCCGAGCCAGGGTACCCATTTCTTCCAGAACCTTACCTCCTTCCGCGTGGGATATCTTACTATAAATCCTTATCTGAAAGATGGTTACTATGATCTAAATTTTCTTTCAAAGCTCGAAAGCGTTTATGAGGATGAATATATCAGGCATATTCAGTTTGAAGATCCTTTGAACATCAAAATCGATGGGGTTCAGAACCGCGGTGTGATTTATAAACCCGGATTGGGGGGAAGGTAGAAGAAGTAGGCAGTAGGCAGTAAACAGTAGGCCAGTTGTCAGTAAGATTGAGTAAAATCATACTAATACCTGACAAAAACTGTGTGATTAAATCAGCCTGAAGAATACCTTTGCCTACAAAAATTGAACGACTTAAATTTTGTTTTATGAACGTTGAAAAAATATTGATCGATCTTGGGAAGAAACACCCGGGTGAGGTAGAGTATCTTCAGGCAGTGCGCGAAGTTCTGGAATCCATTGAGGAAGTCTATAACCAGAATCCTCAGTTCGAATCCGCCAGTATTATTGAGCGACTGGTTGAACCTGACCGTATTCTAACGTTTAAGGTTCCCTGGGTAGATGATCATGGCAAGGTCCAGGTTAATCTGGGTTACCGGATCCAGTTTAACAATGCTATCGGACCATACAAAGGTGGATTACGTTTCCACCCGAGTGTTAATCTGAGTATTCTGAAGTTCCTGGCCTTTGAGCAGATCTTTAAGAATGCTCTGACCACTTTGCCTATGGGCGGTTCAAAAGGTGGATCGAATTTCAACCCGAAAGGCAAATCTGATGGCGAGGTCATGCGGTTCTGCCAGAGTTTTATGCTGGAAGTTTGGAAACTAATCGGTCCGGAAACTGATGTGCCTGCAGGTGATATCGGCGTAGGCGGACGCGAAATCGGTTTTCTGTACGGAATGTATCGCAAACTGGCCAGGGAAAATACCGGAGTTCTTACCGGAAAAGGCCGTGGCTGGGGTGGATCATTAGTCCGTCCGGAAGCCACTGGGTTCGGTAATGTATATTTTGCCAACGAGATGCTGAAAACCAAAGGCGAGAGCTTTGCCGGTAAAACAGTTTGTATTTCGGGATTCGGCAACGTAGCCTGGGGTGCAGCTCTGAAGGCAACCGAACTGGGTGCAAAAGTGGTTACGATTTCCGGTCCTGACGGTTATGTTTATGATCCGGATGGTATCAAAGGAGATAAAATTGATTTCATGCTCGAACTGAGAGCTTCAAATAATGATGTGGTTCAGCCTTATGCACTTGAATTTGGCGTTGAATTCCATCCGGGAAAACATCCATGGGAAGTTCCATGCGATATAGCTCTTCCGTGTGCCACACAAAACGAGATCGATAAACAGGATGCCCTGAATCTGATAAATAACGGTTGCAAATGCGTTTGTGAAGGTGCCAACATGCCATCAACTCCGGAGGCAGTCGAAGTCTTTCAAGAAGCTAAAATTCTGTTTGCCCCGGGTAAGGCAGCCAATGCCGGCGGTGTGGCTACTTCAGGACTCGAAATGTCGCAGAATGCCATGAAACTGAGCTGGTCAGCCGAAGAAGTGGACGCCCGTCTGCATCAGATCATGAAAGATATTCATCAGCAGTGTGTGATCAATGGCAAGCAGGCTGACGGATATGTTGATTATGTAAAAGGAGCAAACGTAGCCGGATTTATTAAAGTGGCCAACGCCATGGTGGATCAGGGGGTGATTTAGGAAACCGACAACCGATACTGGCATTAGCCGAATGTATTATAGAGTCTCCCCGGCAAAAAGGCCCGGCCTGTAAGGGTCGGGGCCAGCTTCCTGTTAATCAGAGGGTCCCTGGTTCGAACTTAAGGAGCGGAGCGACTGATCTCATGAGGGCCGGTACTCCGGGCCGAATAATCCAGGATGGAGCGCCAAGATTATGAAACACTTACCTCATCAAACGGGTAAGTGTTTTTTCGTTTATGCAAAATTGTTGCCTAGTTGATGTCCCGGGCAATAAATTCTATGTGTTCTGGGATCGCAGATTTTACTTAACTTTGAGTGTCCCCCTTTTAGAAATGTTTTATTCTGACATGAAAAAATCAATACTGCTTTTCCTAGTCTTTATTCCGATATCTCTTCTGGGGCAATGGTCAAATGATCCGGGTAAACCGCTGATTATATTTAATGGGTATGATCTCAGTGATGCTGAAGTAATTTCAGAAAATGATTACTACTACTTTTCTTGGGTACGAAGACCATATGGGGGTCCAAGCTACCGGATGATCCAGCGAATAAGTTATGAGGGGTACCCTGTCTGGTCCGATAGTTCGAATCTGCAATCCGTTTACGGATCGTTATTAAGTTCATCTTCACGGAATATATATTCCGATAAGGAAGGGTCTTTGCTGGTTTCTCAAATACGATATGACTATGCAACAAATCGGTGGTCGCCAGTTGTCATTAAGATTTCCCAAACAGGCAAAAAAATATGGTCAACATACCGGGAACTGGGCAGAACTGGTTTTGATGCATATGATATATATCTCTGTATTAGTTCATTAAACAATATTTTTGTGATAACAAAATGGGCGAGTGAGTACAAAGGCAATACTGAAATCAGCCTGACCCGAATTTCAGCTGAGGGGAAACTTGAGTGGCAGGATAACAGGCTGCTGGCATCTGATACTATAAATAAAATCGGTGATGATTTTCAGATTTTCCCAACAAATGACGATGGATGTTTGGTATTGTACAGCACTCAAACATTGAGTCCATCTTCTTCAAATGTACTATCAGAAGAAATCCGGTTAAGAAGAATTTCGGGAACGGGTCTAGCCTTATGGAAGCGTGATGAGGTTGTTGTAAAACAGAGGTGGGGGATTTTCGCTGACAGTTATGCTGTTCAACAAGGTGATGATGCATTGTATTTTCTGTGCCATGAAACACCGGGAGTGCCTATGATTTACAGAGAAAGTCCAGATGGTACACCAACCTGGGGTGCTTACGGACAGCTACTAACTGATTTGCCGGTATTCTACATGAACCCCATTATTTCAGGATTTTCCCCCGATGGCGGGATCTATCTGTTATATACAAATACTACCCATGATTCAGTATTCTTATTCGAACAAAAAATGTCAGCCGATGGAGAAAGACTGTGGGGGGCCAACGGGAAAAAATTGATAAGCAATAAATACGGTGATCTTCAGCGTGTTCTGGCTAATACAATGGGCGATACAACAGTTATTATCTGCCAAATGGTAACTCGCTCAGATTATAATTCCATTTTTTTTAATGCAATGGGAATCAGTCCTGAAGGTAACCTCTTATGGAACAAAACACAGATAGTAAGTAGTCCTCCGGATAAGTCAATAAACTTATCCGGAATAGCCGCTGGCGGTAATGATCAATTAGTTTTCTCCTGGATGGAGTTCGGGGAAAATAGGCAATGCGATGTAATAAAAGCACAAAACATCCACACTAACGGCACATTTGGCAATTTAACATCTTCTATACCCATCCTTGCAAAGCCTGGACTTCCTTTGTTTACCTATGATGCTAAAAGGAACTCGATCGCAAATAACCGGCCGGATCGCTCCTGGCAATATTTTCTTTTTAATTCAATGGGCCAAATGATTATTAAGGGAGGGATTAATACTGAAGTTTTGTTACCTGACCTGACTCCTGGCATTTACTTTCTGACCGTCATAGGAGGGCAACATAAGGAATCTCTTAAAGTGTTAATTGGGTATTAATGAATTTCAATTTGCAAACATCGTCTTCGAAAACCGAATGATTTTAAAGAATTGTTAGTTTTGTTCCTCCCCTTAACTATTAAATACAACCTTCTCACAATCCCCGGCCTGAACTGGCAACCATTACGTATCCGATATCCATTCTGGTTGAGTTGTTTTCCCGGGAACGAACCCGGTTAGCCTTGCTCCTGCTTGATTAGATCAGACACTTCTGCCCTGAGTTTAGGCAAGTGGTTTTTTAGTATTGCCCAAATATTTTCATCAGAAACAGTATCATAACCATGAATGATTTGATTCCGAAGTCCAATAATACGATTGGCATTGTGGATCGGAAATTTTGGGTCCTCTTTCAGAATTCGGTTAGCAGCTTCTCCGATTATTTCAAGGTTTCTTTCGATAGCCCTTTTAATAACCGGGCGGCGACCATATTCTTCAAAATTGTTGGGGATCATTGCTACGAACGAGTCAATTTCAGCTATTGCCAATTGAATGTCATAAAGACATTTAAGCACTTTTTCGTTCATACAGCAGCTTTTTATCCCGATCGACAATTTTTCGGAAAATGGGATTCCGTATGGACTGGCTCTCCACGAGGTCAACCGGCCTTCCAAACAATTTTTCGAACGCCTCTTTCAGGTCCATATAATTGTCGAAGTAATCCATCAAATCGACATTGGCGAACTGAATTAGCAGATCGATATCACTGGATGAATTGAAATCTTCGGTTAACACGGAACCGAAGGCATAGAGCTCTCTGACCTTGTATTTTTCACAAAGTTCAAAAACCTGGTTTCTATGTTGTTCGATCAAATTCATATTGCAAAGATAAAAAAATGGGCTGGATATTCTGACCCGAAAAAACGCCCGAAAAGATGCCATAAAAAAGGATAAACCTGGATAATGGAGGGGAAATCACGTGGAAACGCTCATTTTGAATACATTAAATATCAATCATTTATATAATTATTTATCCTCCAGTTAGTTACCTGTTAATCAGAGGGTCCCTGGTTCGAGTCCAGGATGGAGCGCCAGGAAAATGAAACACTTACCTCATGAAACGGGTAAGTGTTTTTTCGTTTATACCAGATTGTTGCCAGAGCGATACTGGATTTAGAAATCTTCACTGGCGGCGATTCTTACCTGAAACAAAATTCTGTATATTTGGTAAAATTGCATTCCTAATGAAAAACTTAGCAGTATTGTCCACCATTGTCCTAACTGCATTTTGTATGTCCTGCCAGAAAAACAATCTCCCTAAAGTCCAAACAATTTCCTATGAGTTTGTTACTATGGACAGCGTTCTCCTTATTGGGGAAGTTACCAATGATGCGGACGCTACAGTTACTCAACGAGGGTTTTGCTGGGCAAAACATACGACTCCTACCGTTTCAGATAATAATAGTGAAAACGGTATGGGTTCTGGCGTTTTCTTTGCCAAGATTGGCTCTTTGGAGATCGGTCAGGAATACTATTTTAGAAGTTATGCGGTAAATGCTGGCGGACTGAGTTACGGGGAGACTCTAACTTTTAAGTTTGAGTTTCCGGTTGTTTCTGGAACCTTTACCGATTCCCGCGACAATAAGATTTATAAAACCGTCGTAATCGGAAAGCAAACCTGGATGGCTGAGAATCTTGGTTATTTGCCTTCCTTGTGGGGATCAGATCCAGAATCTTCAGAATTTTATACCGTGCCTATGTTTAATTATCGTGATGGTAGTATTGCTGATGCTAAAGCCAATCCTAACTATCTCACCTATGGAGTTTTGTATAATTACAAAGCAGCAATGACAGCCTGTCCCCAAGGATGGCATCTTCCAAGTAAGGAGGAATTTGACGTTCTAATCAGATATGTCGGTCCACTTGGCCATAAAAAAATGAAATCAATTACAAATTGGACCCCTTATGGAAATGGTGACAATACGATTGGATGGAATGCGTTCCCGGCCGGTGACTATACAAGTGAATCTGGATTTGGTGGCTTAGGCAGCAGTACAGGCTATTGGTCCAGTACATTTCATAATACGGAGTGGTTCCTGTTGGCTTGGTTTATGCCGCTGAGTTTATATGATCAACCACCTTACATTATCGAAAACCGTGTGTACATCGGATACTCTGTCCGTTGCATTAAAGACAATTAAGTCACGATTAGCCTCCTCACAATCCCCGGACTAAACTGGCAACCATTTCGTGTCTAATATCCATTCTGGTTGAGTTGTTTCGACATCTCCGAATAGTTGATATCGCCTGTCTTTACGTGTTTCAGGCCGGATCCAAAATAATTTGGCTCTGATACCAATACTCATTAACTTTATGGTTCTGAACCCAATTAAGCCGTAAATGCCATGAAACACATGCTTGCCTTGCCGGGCCTCCTGATCCTGTTGGGTGTCGCCCCTGTAAATGCACTTGTCAATCTGAAAATCGAACAACCCGTGCCGATTCCGGTCGTTTCGGTTACACCGCAGAGCGGTGAATTTGGAGGTGTTCAATTAGGATATTCCAGAACGGTCGACTTCACCGTCAGAAACACAGGCACATCCGACCTGAATATTAAAAAGTTGGAGGTTGTCGGCAGCAACTTCATCTTGTCCGATTACACAATTTATCCCTTCGAAGTTTTTCCGGACACCAGCAATGCCTTTCACCCTGGCAACAGCGGACGATTCCTGAAATTCTCCGTTTTTTTCATACCGACCGATGCCGGCGTTAAAACCGGTAAGGTTGTCATTACCTACGATAACAACAGCGATGAAACCTATGAAATTCCGTTGACGGGTGAGGGTATAAGCTGCCGGGAGGCCACAGTTGCTACCAAGGGTGAAAACTGGGCTCCCCATCAAAACATCTGGTTCAAGTACACGGCTGAAAAGTTCTCTATCGTAGAAGTTAATAGCTGTCATCCGCACCAACAGCCTGTTGGGAGGGATCAATGGGAGCTTTTCATGTATCTTTATTCCGACTGTTGCGGCACTTTTCTGGGAACTGGGAGTGAATTCCCGGGAACCTGTAAATACAGTCCAACTGCTGTGTTGCAAATGACAACTATGGAAGCCGGCGAAACGATCTATATCTTCTGGCCGCTGGTATCACTGACCGCCCCCAGCGCCAAGGAAGGGTTTTATTTCAACATCAACGTAACCTATCCGGTCGATGGTGACGTTTGCGAGAATGCCATCCCGCTGACTCTGCCGGTAATCAACCACTTCGGGAATACCCGCGGATTAAACGACGATTACAATAGGTCACCCTGCTCAAGCTACCCCAATTACATGGATGGCAACGATAAAGTATACTCGATTACCCTGACTCAGGACGGTTACCTGAGCGGCAACATCCTGGGGACCTACGCATCCATCCACATACTTGACCTTTGCCCGAAAGTAGAACTTGAGAAGTTTCATTGCAAGGCATTCACGGGCGGTCCGAATGGCGGTCACTTCCGCAAGAAAATTGATGCTGGCACCTACTTTGTAATTGTCTCAAGCTGGTCACCGCCACAAAGCATTGACTATGTGTTCAATTTAAGTTGGGAAGATGTTACGGCCGTTGAAAATGATTACCTGTCGAATAGCCTGAACGTCTATCCGAATCCGGCCCATGATAAGTTTACCGTAGGGATCAATAATGATGCACCAACCGATCTGACCCTTGAACTCGTTAATATCTCGGGGCAAATAGTGTATCGCAACCAGGTAAAAGCTGTTTACAACTTCATTGATGAGATTGACGCCAGCCGGTTTGCCAGGGGTGTTTATTACCTGAAAGTCAACAACGGTAAAGAATTACAGGTCAGGAAGGTCGTTATTGAATGATTGTTGCACTGCTGGTTTCAATGGTCCTGTCAACTTTTTTGATGAGCCCTTGTAAAACCGTTCCCGGTCCAACCTCCGTAAATTGAGTTGCACCATCGGCAATCATGTTCTGGGCGGTTTGGGTCCATCGTACCGGACTGGTTAATTGGGCTACGAGGTTCTTCCGTATTGTTCCCGGATCAGTGGCAGGAAGTGCATCAACGTTCTGATAAATCGGGCAGATCGGCGCAACTACCGGGGCCTCTTCAATCGCTTTTGCGAGTTCGGCCCGTGCAGGTTCCATCAGCGGTGAATGGAAGGCACCTCCAACCGATAGTTTCAGAGCCCTTTTAGCTCCCAGCTCCTGGAGACGGGTGATGGCCAGGTCAATACCCTGGTGCGATCCCGAGATCACGATTTGTCCAACGGTATTGTAATTGGCCGGAACAACCACTTCGTCGATCTCTTCACAAACTTTTTCAACCACTTCGTTTTCGACACCCAGGATTGCTGCCATGGTTGACGGATTCATTTCGCAGGCTCGCTGCATGGCTAAGGCCCGCTTGGATACCAGGATCAGGCCATCTTCAAAGCTCAGCGCACCGGCAGCAGTAAGGGCCGAGAACTCGCCCAGACTGTGACCAGCTACCATGTCGGGCTGAAACCGGTCACCCATCACTTTGGCCAGAATGACCGAATGCAGGAAAATCGCCGGCTGAGTGACTTTTGTCTGGCGAAGATCTTCCTCAGTACCGTTAAACATGATATCGGTAATGCCGAATCCGAGAATTTTATCAGCCTTTTTAAAGAGGGTTCGGGCTATTTCAGATTGATCGTACAGATCTTTTCCCATACCGGGAAACTGGGCTCCCTGGCCGGGAAAAACATAAGCTTTCTTCATATTTTAATCTTAATGGAGACGTGCGGTGATCAGATGGATGAATTCCTCACGGGTAGCAGTCCGCAGGAAAGCCCCGGTGAAATCCGATGTCGTGGTCACAGAATTTTGTTTCTGGATGCCACGCATCTGCATACACATGTGCTGAGCTTCAATAACTACGGCTACTCCAAGCGGCTGAAGGGTGTCCTGGATACAATCGCGTATCTGGGTTGTGAGTCGCTCCTGAACCTGAAGGCGGCGGGCATAAGCATCCACTACACGGGCTATCTTACTCAACCCGGTTACATGACCGTTGGGTATATAAGCTACATGTGCTTTGCCGAAGAATGGGAGTAAATGATGTTCGCACAGACTATATAATTCGATATTTTTCACTAATACCATCTGGCGGTAATCCTCTTGAAACGTGGCTGATTTAAGCATTTCCACAGGATCCATCTTGTAACCCTGAGTGAAAAACTGCATGGATTTAGCCACACGCAAAGGTGTCTTTAATAAACCTTCGCGATTGGAATCTTCACCGATCAGATCAAGAATCCTGCGGTAATGCAGAGACAACTCCTCCGTTTTCTCATCGTCATATCGTTCGATTTTCTGATAACCATTATCATTGTTCTCGTATAGATTGAATTCCATTTTGTGAATATTTGATAGAATGTTACGACAAAGAAAGAACAATTTTTGTTCAGAAAGATTAACTTCGGGCATCAATCCAGATCAATAAATGAGCCAATTGATTGTTATTCCATCGCTCCCTGAAGCGTTACCCCTTATTACATCTGCCGGGTTTACACAAACGGAAGATCCGATTGTGTATCAAAAAGAAGATAGTGGCTGGAAATTATTGATCGCCGGGATCGGAACCGTGCCTGTTATTTATAATCTGACCAAACATTTTGCAACCAATCGATATGAAAAGGTAATTCATTGCGGTATTGCGGGCAGCTATTTCCTTCCCCTGCAACCAGGTGAAGTAGTGCAGGTTATCCGGGATACCTTTGTGGATGTTGGTATCGACCATGGTGGTATTTTCAGATGGATTTTTCACGAAAACCTTTGGAATCCTGATGAAAAACCCTTCCGGAATGGCTGGATGGAGGTGCAGGAGGACCGGTCGCTCAAACTCGAAACCGTTAACGGAATAACTGTGGACCTGGTCACAGCAGGCCCGGAACGTAAAGCCCGCCTGGCAGATAAATTCAATCCGCAGATCGAGAGTATGGAAGGAGCGGCAGTTTTTTATGTTTGCAAAATGGAGGATATCCCGGTGATCCAGATCCGGGCTATCTCCAATTATGTTGGAGTCCGCGACCGGCATAGCTGGAAAACCGAAGAAGCCATTGCGGAATTAACCAAAGTAATATCAGAATTATTATGCAAATAAGTCTGGGCTTCAGTACCTGTCCCAATGATACCTTTATTTTCGATGCCCTTGTTAATGGTAAAATCGATAATGAGGGCCTCGAGTTTGTTCCGTATCTCACTGATGTAGAGGATCTGAATTTGCTGGCATTTAAGGGAGAGCTCGATGTTACCAAACTTTCTTATCACGCCTGGCTCTATGTATGGAAGAATTATCGGATACTTGATTCGGGCAGTGCCCTGGGTAAAGGAAGCGGACCGATGCTGGTTGCAAGAAACCAGTGCATGGATCCACGGTATATAAGCATGACGGTAGCTATCCCCGGGGAATATACCACGGCTAATCTGCTATTGCGGATGGCCTATCCGAACATCAAGGAAAAGAAGATATTTGTTTTTTCAGATATAGAACAGGCCATTCTTGATGGCCTCACGGATGCTGGTGTATTGATTCATGAGAACCGATTCACTTACGAAAAGAGAGGACTGGTTTTGTTGCGGGATCTGGGGCAGTATTGGAATGAATCTGCTGATGCCCCGATCCCTTTGGGCGGGATCATGGCTCACCGGCGGTTGCCGCAGAATGTAGTTGAAAAAGTCAACCGACTGGTACGGAAGAGTCTGGAATTTGCGCTCGATCATCCACAGGGAACCATCCCCTATATGAGGCAATTCGCACAATCAATGGATCAGGATGTTCTGGATGCCCATTTGAAAACCTTTGTAAATGAGTATAGCGTTGAACTGGGAGATGAAGGTAAAAGAGCTATTAAAATACTGATTGATAAATCGATGGCAGCTGGATTAATCAATGACGTCCCTGAAAATTATTTTATCATCTAAGATCAGGACATGGGGAAACGTATTACCTATGATCCTTATGATCATTTCATGCTCAGGGCTCCGCTATTGCCTGTCGACTTTTTATCTACCATACCGAATTCACCCGACCAATTATTTCCCTGGCTGAAGGAATTGTGGAAGGATACTTTGATCAGGGAAGGGCTTGTGCTGGGAAGTTACGAGTTTAGTCAGCGCATTGAGCAGGAGTTCAGTTCTGGTAACCCCGCCTTGCCTGATCCCGGCTTATTGTATTCTCTGCTCCGTTACCTCTGCCGGTTCTCATCGAGGTGCACACCATTCGGAACCTTTGCAGGTTTTTCTACCGGAAAAATCGGATCAGAAACAGCGGTCAATTTGGGTGAAAGAATTGATCATCATCTGCATGCCCGACCGGATATGGAGTATCTGATGGGTATTGCCCGCTTTCTCGAAACAGACCTTGGCATCCGGGAAAAGCTCATTTTTACGGCGAATACCTCTTTGTATCGTGTTGGATCGAGATGGCATTATGTGGAAGTCAAAATCCCGACCGGAAAATCCAGGAAGAATTATGATATTGTGACTATCGATGATAACGGGGTAATCGGAGATATTCTGGACTTCTGCCATGGTGGCCGGAATCTGAAAGAGATCAGGGATTTCCTGATAACCGGTGGATGGGCTGAAGCGGAAGTGCTGTATTTTGTGGAATCGCTGGTGGATTCGCAGGTTATCGTCACCGGTTTAGAGCCGGTTATTTGCGGCCCGGAATACATTGAATGTCTGATATCTCAGCTTACTCAGGAGTTTGAAAATCATGATGTTGTCCGGTCGTTGGTGAAGTTGAAAAACCTTTTTGACGGGATGAATCAACCGTCGTCGATTCTGGCGAATCTGCCCATGATCGATCCCATTCTGGCAACCATACCGGTATATGTAAACCGAAACCATTTGATACAGGTGGATATGAAATTGAGCAATAGTGCTATGACGATCGATTCACACCTATCAGGTCAGATCTTACTGGGACTGCGGATCATTAAAGCCCTGTCTTCAGCCGGTAGCACCGATGTGTTGAAAGGATTCCGGGAGGCTTTCATCAAACGGTATGGCGACCGTAAGATATTGCTGGTTAAGGCTCTGGATCCTGAAACCGGTATTGGTCTGGAAGGGTCGGTTGAGGGCTATTGGACCGATCCGGTACCATGGATCGATGACCTTCGCTGGGGACCCGCTTTCAGCCCCGTTTCTGCCGAAAGTAATCCGGGGAATGGTTGGCTGGTTGGGAGATACTATGAAGTTATCCGGAATGGGGAACAATATATCAATCTGGAATCATCAGATTTGCAGTCGATTGGAATCCATAATGGAAACTGGCCAACCCAAATGACAGCAATGGTAGAATTGTTTGAACCGGAATCACCCGGTGAACTGAATATTCACCTGCTCCATGGATCATCGGGAAATCCTGCATACCTGCTCGGTCGTTTTGGATTTGCTGATCCGGATTCTACACGCGGGTGGATTAGTCAGTTAATAGAAGAGGAGAAAGCCGCTAATCCTGATATTGAATATGCAGAGGTGGTTCACCTGCCTGAGGATCGTACCGGTAATGTTTTGCAGCGGCCGGCTTTTCTTGATTTTGAGATCCCTTACCTGGCACGCTCTGCCAAAATCAAGGATCAGCAGATCCCGGTAACCGATTTGATGATTGCCATGGAAAACCAGCGTCTTGTTCTTTATTCGGCGACTTCCGGCAAGAAGATTCATCCCTATTCGACTAATGCGTATAATCACCAGTTGGGCAACCTGGCTGTTTATAAGTTCCTGCATCGCATTCAGTTGCAGGATCCCGATCTGGCATATAGACCCGATTGGGGTGAAGTTATCCGGCAAGCTCCCTTAATACCGGGAATCAGGTTTAAGAACCTGATCCTCTCGCCTCCGGTTTGGTTGGTTCGTTGTGACGATATTGCCAAATGGATTCATATTGAGAAGAATGAACTCGATCTATCAGAATTGATCGCCTGGAAAAATAAACAGCAAATGCCTGATGAAATGTTGTGGATGTCGTCCGATCAGGAGCTTTATTTCAACTGGACCAATCCTAATCTGGTGTTGACTCTTTGGGATACCATCCGGAATTACTCCTCTGTGAGGATACGACCTTTTTATCTTTCTCCGGGAACCCCTGTAAAAAGTTCGGATGGATCACATGCCAACCAGTTTGTATTTTGCTTCCGGAAATCATGAAAAATCCGACACTGAAATTTCCGCCCGGGAGCGACTGGCTATATATCAGAATTTATGGTGGCCCGCAGGCTTTAGAAGAGTGGATGACCGGCCCATTCAGGGAATTATTATCAGATTGGAAAAAGTCAGCTCTGGTAAAACTTTTTCATTTTATCCACTACCTCGATCCGGAGTATCATTTACGGCTGAGGTTTCTATTATCTGATCCGTTTCATTCCGGAATCCTGTTGAATCAGATTCAGCGCTCCTGCACCGAACTGCTGGATGAAGACTTTATCTGGAAGATAGAAGCCGGCACCTATGAGCCTGAATATGATCGTTATGGCATTGAGAAGATGTCCATGGTTGAAAGCTGGTTTGAGATTGATTCGCTTTATTGGCTTGATGAGATCAGTCGCCGGGCCGGAGGGGACGACCCTGAAATATGGAAAAGTGCTGTGCGATCCGTTGATATATTTCTGGATGACTTCGGGGCCAACATTGATGATAAGATAAACGTAGTCAATCGGTTAAAAGAATCTGCAGCTTCCGTGTTCGGTTTAAATAAGTCCATGAAAAGCCAATTGGATGATAAGTACCGGAAAATTTCAGCAGAGTTAAATCTGGTGATGGAAACCGTCACGGCTGTTCCTGATGTTTTTATAGTAAATCGCTCAGCTGGTGCCTTAAGGATTATTCAAAAGCTACAGGAAACATTCAGCGATCGCTCAACCTTACTTGAATCATATCTTCTGCCAGATCTGATCCACATGAGCCTGAACCGCGCCTTTCGCACCCGGCACCGGTTGCAGGAGCTGGTTCTGTATGATTTCCTGAGCCGGTATTATGAGTCAGCGAAGGCGAGGGGGAAGAAGCATGAAGTACCTCCCCCTGCCCCCTCCTTATGAAGGAGGGGGTAGCAGCATCTGCACGCCTTACTGCTAAAGGAAAGCAAGGGCTCAAAGCCCCCTCCTTTCTAAGGAGGGGGTTGGGGGAGGTCCTTAAGGCTGGGGATGGACTTTTTGGCTATTGTCAAGCCTATTCCTAAACAAAACAATCCCTTAATTTGTTATTTAGGATGAGTCTAAGTAATAAATTTTAAGGAGATTTTATCATGTTATTTAAATTACCTGAATTACCGTATGCTTATGATGCATTGGAGCCTTATGTCGATGCACGCACCATGGAGATTCATCACTCCAAACATCATGCTGCCTATACCAACAACCTGAATAACCTTGTTGCAGGTACGGCGGCCGAAAATTTGAGTATTGAGGAGATCTTTGCTCATGTATCGAAATACCCGGTAGGGGTGCTGAACAATGGCGGAGGATTTTTCAACCATAACATTTTCTGGACGGTTATGTCGCCCAATGGCGGCGGAAAGCCTGGTGGAGAACTGCTGAAAGCCATTGAAACCGATTTTGGATCGTTCGAAGCTTTCAAGGAGAAATTCTCCACTGCTGCAGCTACGCGGTTTGGTTCGGGATGGGCCTGGTTGGTGAAATCTAACGGCAAATTAGTGGTCACCTCAACCCCTAACCAGGATAATCCACTAATGGATATCGCCGATGTTAAAGGTATCCCGATACTTACTCTTGATGTTTGGGAACATGCTTATTACCTGAATTACCAGAACCGGAGGCCGGATTATATCGAGGCGTTCTGGCACCTGGTTAACTGGGAAGAAGCTGAAAAGAGGTTCAGAGGTTAAGGTTAGAAGGCCTGGTTTTCCGGATTTCGTTCCCGGTTGTTGGATCCGGGTTGACCAGAGCGATCTGGCTTTAGTAAAATACAATCCTCTTCCATCACCAGTTCAACGCTGTCGGTGATATGATACTGTTCAAGGACCGTTTTGCTACGGCGGATCCCTTTTTAATTGCCGATTTTTATAATTGGGATTTCCATATTGTATTTGTAATTGTAATTACAAAGTTAGTACATGCCAAAAAGCATTCAACCCCCTGCAACAGCTCACGTCCTCACTCCCTCATGTCCTCCCGGTCATTCTTCCTTGACGCATCTGACCGGAATGTAAAGACTTAGTCTTTCCCAGCCGGTCCAAAGGGTTGGACCATTGCGATCAATTTGTACGATGAACAAATCAACTCGGTCAATATTCGAATGTTGGTTCGCTGAAAAGAACCAGGTTTTTTTAAAGGTGTCTCTAAAGTTATAAATGGTGTCTTTGGGTACATTCATGGTAAGCCATATAATAGTAAAATCGACATAACCCATGTAGGTTGCATTAAAATCGCTCTTGCCACCTAATACCAAATTCCCCGGTTCCATGTCCGAATGGGTATCAGCTATCAGTTGCTCCCAATCGTGTTTGGTTGGTATCCTCCAACTTCTTGGACAAAGTGGGTGAACATAATCAACTTCATCTGGTGCAACCCGGTTAACAATAGCATCCTTCACATAGTAATACCTGCCGTAAGTCTCAATTGTTGAAGGATCCTCATTCAGGGCAATACTCGGGAACATAATCTTACTTGGAGCCAAATCTGATCTAAAATCATACTTCAGGTTTTCAGCCATCCACCAGTGATCACCGATTTTTACAGTTCCATAATATTGACCATCCCTGCTGTCACGTAATATTCCGGTTTCATTTTCCCAGGGACTGACCAGTACCTTTCGGCTATATTGTGAGGTCAATCCCTTGGAGTCCATAACCTCGATAGTTAAATTGAAATGTCCCGCCGTATTGTACTGATGGAAAAGGAGTTTCTCTGTGGAAAACCCGGTATCCCAAATCTTGTCCCCGTCAAAATCCCACCGCACCAGTAAATTTCCCGTAGTATCCTGATCATCTTTACAGTTCCAGGCACTTAATCGAAACTGTGTCCGGATATTTCCATAGGGGACACTGACATCAAAAGTGGCAGTTGGCGGAAAATTTTCCGGATCCAGGTGGATCGGTTTGCCGATTGTATTGAAAAGTCCTCTTTCGTCAGTCACCTTCAACAGAATCTGTTGATCCCTGATGGTTCTGAATTTGTACCGGATAGTCGGAGTGTCAGCTGGAAGGGTCCAGCCTTCTCCTTCCTCCAATCGCCATGAATAATTGAAACGGGATGAACTATTGGTCAGGTGATGGCTTTCAGAAGCGTCAAACAGGATGGTATCAACCAAAGTTCCGTCTGCAGGGGTCCAGCTAAAATCAGCGATGATGTCCGGATCCACACTGGTTACCGTGACTTTTGTATATGCAAGGGCTCTAAGGCCAGTCGGATCGATCACTTCAACAATTGGCTTAAAATTACCCTCCATTCCAAAGACGTAGGTGCTAACGGTCAGAGTATCGAAATCGGTATCCCAGATTCCATCACCATTGTAATCCCATTTAAACAATAGGGTATTCAGTGAATCTTCGTCGTCCCGGGTTAACTGAGCATCAAACCGGAAGGGAGTCAGAAAATGCCCGGTTGCGGGCTCTATCCGAATGACAGGACGGGGTGCAGATCTGCCCAGACTGATATTTATATCGCAGAAAGTGGTATCGGAGAATCCTTTGGAATTGATGGCATAAACAGTGACCAGATAATTCCCGGGTTTCCAGAAGCGTATTGTTTTTAACGGATCTTTCGACAATTGACTGTCCCAGGCAGAGTCCTCACCGAAATTCCACCGAAAAAACAGTTTTCCACCTCCGGGAGGATTAATGGTTTGCCGGGCATCGAAAACAAAATTATCGGTTGTAAGTCCTGATAATCCGGGCGTTGTGATGAGCTTGATTTCAGGTTTGAGATCAATCTCACTATCAGTACAGCCGCTGGTTAAAACCATCAGGCATAAGATTAAAAGGATCAATATGCTGCCGGATTTTTTCATTGAAAGCCAGGGCTTGACTTTGTTTTTACACCAGCCTTTATCTCCACGCGGGTGAGGGAGTATCGAATGCCAAATCTCCCACCCGGAAAACCTCCCCACCTGCAGGAATCTTTCAGCGCACTGCAACTGATGCCAGCTTCATAATAATAGACGCCAGGTGCCAGGTTAAAGGTGTATACCTGTAAAACATCTGAAGCATTTGCGCAATCGATGAATAATCCCCGGTAGATACTATCGGCATTATATCCCAGGCACAATTCTACCCGATGGATCCGGGAATTCGGTAGAAAATAGATCGGGGGCAATTTAAAATCAATTTCCAGGATTCCTTTAGTCGGATCAACAGGCGGTTTATCCGGAACATCAGGATTATCATTGCAGGATAAAAGTAAAACAGCTGCCAACCCAATGATCAGATATTTACAATTAAGTATCATTCTATTCCTTAGGCCTTGCCTTTATAAAGTTCAGTAATTTCAATTCGGGATCCGTGCAGATTGCATCAAAAGTAAGATCTGAGAACACAAGATTTTGGACGTATGTCCTTGCAACAGAGGAGAATAACCCGATCCCATTGTCAATATTGGTATAATCGCTGTTGAATGCCCAGTCTTTTATATCAGATGTCCTGAGAGAAACTCCAAGTTCTTCACCTCCGGCAATCAGGGTAAATTTCATGCCGACTAATTCCCTTTGAGCGTCGGGATTGACAGGAATATTGTGGATCAGCAAATCAAAGAACCGGTTCGGATTCAGTGTTTGAGTAATCAATTCATCAGGCCTGTCGAGTATTTCATTTGGCAAAGGCCACTCTATCTGGTGGAATGCGGAGCTTTCATCTATGGTTTCCAGGTAAGTCAGGGTGAAAATCCCCTGATACACCCCTCCATGCTTAACGGAAAACCATCTTGCGGTATAGCCCCTTTCGCGTGTAATGGTAATGGATCGTGGCAGTTCAGGCTGAGGATCTTCCGGGACCGGGAAATCTGTTGTAATTGTTTCTCCTGATACAACTTTATCAATATCAGGGAAATAAACATATAAAACGTAACGGACTAAGGGTTCAGCTTTAAAACTTGCAGCATACAACTCTTGTCCCTTTGCAGGAAAATAGCCGGAATCTTTCGGAAGAATCGTTTTGCTGAAAAGATAAGTTTCGACCGGATCATTATCAATCCACTTTTCAATATATACCTCACAGGGTACCTGGATGACCAGGCTGTCAACCGACGGCGGAAGCCCGGAATTTTCTGAATCAGAAAGGTAGGTACGGCTGATCCTCACATACTGTTCGTCGGAATTCAGATCCAGAAGACAATAGACCACAGGGAGATAACCCAGATCGGCATGGATTTCAATCTCATTGGAACAGCTGAAACAATTCAGGAGGATAATGCCGAGGATGAGTACTTTTTTCACGTCAACTTATGAAAACCAGTTCAGAACGGTAAAAGACACAGTCGAACTTTGGGGGATGGATAAAGGTACGAAATATATCGACGAAGTTTTGTGCTTTTTTAGAGTTGGCAATGAAAAACCAAGAGACCGGCGTCACGTGTCACGCGTCACGTTTCACGATTCCCTCGTCACGTCCCTGATCCGCCGTATGTGTTCCGGCGTCGTTCCGCAGCAGCCGCCGATACAGGTTGCGCCGGCCCGAATCAGGCTGGGAACGTATGAGGCAGTGATTTCTGGAGTTTCATCAAAGAAATTTTTGCCATCGTGGTAATGAGGCTTGCCGGCGTTGGCATGAACCAGGATGGGAACGGAGGGATCAGTCCGGCGTATCTCTTCAACAATGGGAATCATATTTTCCATGCCATTGCCGCAATTGGTGCCAATGATATCCGCACCGGCTGCTTTGAATGCAAGGGTCATCTCTTCAGGCGATACTCCCATCATGGTACGGAAATCTCCCTGCATCGTTTTGTCAAAGGTCATGGTGCAGATCACTTCCAGATTGGTATGCTCTTTCGCTGCTTTTATGGCCAAAGTTGCCTCATCCAGGGCAGTCATGGTTTCGATACAAATCGCATCGGCACCGGCTTCGGCAAGTGCAACGCATTGTTCCTTAAATGCTTCGTACAGTTCTTCTTCGCTGATTTCGTCCATCATCAGGAGGATACCGGTTGGACCCACCGAACCTAGTACAATCCGGTCCGGACCGATTGCCCGGCGGGTGATCTCAACCGCCTTCCGGTTAAAGTCAACCACCTTATCCCGTAGTCCATAATGGCTCAACTTGAACCGGTTGGCTCCAAAGGTGTTGGTTTCCACTGCTTCTGAACCAGCCTCAGCATAAGCCCTTGCGATAGCTTCCACCCGGTCGGGAAAGTCAATATTCCAGGTTTCCGGACAAACTCCGGGTTCCAATCCGGCGGCTTGAAGCATGGTGCCGAGTGCACCGTCTGAAATAATTATCTCACCATTTTTAAGCCGTTCAGTCAGTTTTGTTTTCATTTTTTTGGATATAGTTCGCGGGCGGCATTTTTCATTGCCACCAGGTTTTCAAAAGGTACTTCCGGTTCTACCAGGTGTGTAGGACCGAGGATAAGCCCGCCTTTGGAACCAACGGTGCAGATGCGGTCGAGTGAAACTTCCCTGACCTGTTCCGGAGTTCCAAACGGAAGCAATTGCTGTGTTCCGAGTGTTCCCCAGAAAGAGAGCCGATCGCCATATGTTTCGTGTATCTGGTTAAAATCCATGCATTCAGGCTGGATCGGATTCAGGATATCGACCCCGCAATCGATTAGTCCTTCGATAAATGCAGTTGCATCGCCGCAGGAATGGTAGAAGACCAGGACATCCGGATTTATTTTGCGTGCGGCATCAATAACGCTTTTAAAGCGTGGTTTGATCCAGTATTCCCAGAGATCGACACTCATCAGAGGGCCGCTCTGCATTCCAACGTCGTCGCCAAGCGAGAGGATATCCACGCCGGCTTCGGTATAGAGTTTAACCCGCCTGATGGCATATTCAGTAATCCGATCCAGAAGAACGGTGGCTTTTTCATCGCCCAGCATCATGTCCATCAGCAGGTCAGGCATCGACCGGATATACCAGGCAGCTTCCCAGATGGTCATCTGCATCTGGCACATGGCTGCCAATCCTTGTTCATGGAGGGAGTTCACCCGGTCAAAGAGGGGCTGATTTTCTGCCCGGTTGAAAACAGGCAAAGGATATTTCAGAATTTCCTCAATAGATTCACAGCCTTGCAGGGGATGGTGCATCCGGGTCATGTGGTAAGCCGCTTCTGAACCTTTGGAGTGTCCGACACCGAGAACATCGATTTCAGTATCGGCCGGAAGAGTCTCCCTGCGAAACAGTTGACGGCCATCGGTATAACCGGGATGCTCAATTAAAGTAACCCAGCGGAAATCAACACCAAACCAATCAAAGTAATCGATATCCCCAAAGTTTTTTTTAAAAGCATTAACCTGTGAGTCACATAATAAAATATCAATAGGAATCCATTCAAATCCCTGCCGGCGGGCTGCACGGATCAGATTTTCCCGGGGAGTGAGCGGCATGTTTACCCGATTTTATTCAAAAACTCAACAGCACCCTGGGGATCCGGTGAATACCAGTCGGCTCCGACTCTTTTGCGAAAATCATCTGTTACAGGTGCACCGCCAATCAAAATTTTGGTATCGGGACGGCTGGCTTTGATCTCATGAACGATTTTCTCCATATTGAGCATAGTAGTGGTCAGCAGACAGCTGAGACCAACAAATGCATTTGGGTGTTCGTCTATGGCAGCGATGAATTTGGCTGCCGGGACATCAATCCCAAGATCAACTACCTGCCATCCAGCCCCTTCAACGATCATGCCCAGCAGGTTTTTTCCGATATCATGAAGGTCGCCCATTACGGTACCTATAATAAAAACCCCTTTGCGCTTAACGGCGCCCGACTGGAAGTAGGGCTTCAGGTGTTTCATACCGGCACTCATAGCTTTTGCCGCCATCAGCACTTCCGGTACAAAAACCTTATTCTCGCGGAATTTAACACCTACAATCTGCATACCCGGAACGAGACCTTTACTAAGAACCTGATCAGCAGGAATTCCTGCTAATAATGCCTGAGCGCTCAACTCATCGGCTCCATCCTGTTCTTTCATGTCGGGGGGATACGGGGATGTTTTATTAACTTTACCTCTTTCAACGCATTTTGCGATCTTTGCCAGCAATTCTTCAGGGTTCATTTTGGTCGAAATTTTGTTTGTTGACAAATATATAAATCCTAAACCAGATATGTTAATTGATATAGTTTTAAAAAGCCGCAGTAAGCGCAGGTTTGACGGCAACACAGCCGTATCGGTGGAAATGATGGAACACCTGGTTGAACTGGCAAGAATCTGTCCTTCGAGCCGCAACCAGCAGGCTCTCAAGTTTATGATAGTCAATAAACCGGATCAATGCGAAAAATTATTTTCCTGTCTGGCCTGGGCCGGTTACCTGAAAGATTGGGACGGACCGATTGCCGAAGAGCGGCCAACAGCATATTTAATTATTCTCGGCGATACCCGGGTTGGCTCGAAGTTTGACATCGACCTTGGAATATGTGCTCAAACGATACTCTTGGGCGCTGCGGAAAAAGACCTGGGTGGTTGCATGATTAGTTCAATAAATCGAGACGAATTAAGGCCTCTTTTTTCCATTCCTGACTACCTCGAAATCCTTCTGGTTCTGGCCATCGGGAAACCGGTGGAAAAAGTGGTCATTGAACCGGTAAAGTACGGGGATATCCGCTACTGGCGTGATCAGAACCAGGTTCATCATGTGCCCAAACGATCTTTAAGCGATATTCTGATCATGCCCGACCTGTTGAAAAGCATAATATTATAAATACCAGTGAATCATTATTTTCTAATAATGATTTACAAGTGTTGATAAAAACACCTAATGATTTACCCCAAAAGATTTGTTGTTGTTGTTTTTATGCTGTATCTTTATATCGCAAAAGGTTAGATAGGGGGAAAGTTTAAAGAGAAAAAACAAGAGATTAGATAAAGGGATTTTAGGCTTAGTTGCAATAAAACTTCTTTCTTCTCAACTTCTTCTTATCTGTAAGGTGGTTCTTGATTGTGGGGACATGAAAGGTGTTGTTGGTAAAAAAGGCGGCTCCCAACCGCCTTTTTTTTATTTAATGGCCTGATCAAGGTTTTCAGACACCGCATCCCAGTTTACAACCTGCATAAATGCCGTGACATAATCTGCCCGTTTATTCTGATATTTAAGATAATAGGCATGCTCCCAAACATCACAAACGAGAACCGGAATGGTGATCCATTGAGTCAGATTCTGGTGTTTTTCAGCCTGTAAAACCACCAGGCGATCTGCCTCATGCTGATAAGCTAAAATTCCCCAGCCGCTACCTTCCACGGCAGTTGTTGCCTGTTTGAACAATGCGACAAACCGGTCAAATGATCCGAATGATTTTGACAGATACTGTTCGAGGTTCTGACTGCGCTTTCCGGCCGATGGGCCCATGTTTTTCCAGAAAAGACTGTGCAGAAAATGGCCTGCACCATGAAACGCTAATTCACGTTCCCAATGCTTGATCAGACTGAAATCACCGGAATCCATTGCTTCACCCACCTTTTTTGTTGCGTTATTCAAACCTTTTACGTAACCGGCATGGTGGATATCATGATGCAGTTTCATGGTAGCTTCGTCGATGTATGGTTCAAGTGCGTTGTATGCATAGGGCAGAGCCGGCAGAACATATTCACCTGCCTGGTTCAGGGTAGTGTCGACATACTTAAAACCGGAGGTTGTTACGCCGCGGTTAATCTGTGTAAACCCGGCAGCCAATCCGGCTCCGAGTAATGCTGATGATTTAAGGAATTCTCTTTTATTCATGGCAGGATTATTTGCTGAATTAACAAACAACCCTGTCCCGAAAATGTTTATTGCCTATTTAAAAGCTTTTTCAAGAAGACCATCGCCCTTCATCGACAATTGACTGAAATAGTCGGGAACAGGCCGGCCCATGAGCCGGTAAACGTACATCTTTGCCAGGTACTGGCCGAGCATAAATCCCTGACCGCGCAATCCGAGGAAAAGTCCTAAATCAGGATCCAGAATCATCCGTGGCTCCACATAATATCCTGCCCAAACTGCCTGGAAACCAACCGACGATAATTCAGGAATCCAGTTAACAAAAACCTCGGAGGCGATTTCCAGGAAGTCCTGAGAATTGATCTTTAGGTTTTTCTCTGCTTCTTGTGCATCCGTACCCGGTGAGGCACAGCCAATTACCTGGCCGGTTTCTCCCAGCTGCTGGCCATAAACTGCCGTAAAGCCTTTATAGCGACGACGGTCGATAACCATCGGCAGCGGAGCGCCATTGACCCCGAGCATCGGCAATCTTCTGGTTATAAATGCCTGATGTTTAACAGGATACAAACCTGTTTCGATTTCCATCTTGCGGGCGAACTTATGACCGTCCGGACCCATGGCATTGACGAAAACCGGGGTATGGATCTCGAAATATTCTTTATCATGATTCTGAGCCAGCATCACATATTCGTTGCCGCTTTTGTAAACATCAATCAGTTTACAGTCTTCGAGAACGGTACCGCCATTATTGATACCTAACCTCCGGATCAGGTCGATCACCCTGCCCGGGGTGGCCTGCCAGCAATCATGCGTAATTTGCGCAGCCTGATAGTCTTTTGCCAGGTTTTGGTTGATAAATGGAGAAATCCTAGACCGGTAATCTTTTGGTCCTATCATTTCGGCATCCGACCAGGCCATGGATACTTCCAGTGCCTTGAACATCTGGTCATCATGGGAAAAGGTTACATAGTCGATCTGACGAAAATCGATATTCTTTAACCGTTGTAATTCTTTGAATATCTCAAGGTTATGCCGGGCAATTTCGGACAGTTCGGGAACACTGAAATTTGGCCGTCCACCGGCAATATTTCTCCAGGAGGCTCCGCGGCCAAAATTGATCAAAAACGGCTTCTGACCGGCCTCGGCGAGGTAACGGAAGAGGGCTGACCCAGCAATACCTCCGCCGGCAACCAGCGAAGCCACTTTCAGGATACGGGGCTGACGGCCATTATCAACAATCCTGAACTGATCGGGTACCTCTTTCGGGTATAACTCACCCATTTCAATCTGGTTGGATAGGGGTCCTCTTGGGGTAGCATCGCCAACTATTTGAATGCCACTGCTATGAAGGGCGGTTTTGAGCCGTTTGATGCAGCGTTTTCCGCGGCAGGCTCCCATCCCCAGGCGGGTGGTATGCTTGATTTTATCAACCGAGATAAACTTGCGGTCGCCGATGGTATTCAGAATCTCATTGTATGTGACATCATCACAATGACAGATGTAAGTCGGGTTTTCGCTTTTGATCTGAACCGGCCGGATCATCATAGGATCAGGAAATTTTTCCTTCACAATAAACCCTCTGACGTTAACCAGTTCTCCGCCATGAACATCGAGTGAGCGGATCCGTGCAATATCGGTTTTGTTAGGTTTTTTAAGGATTTTATCGATCATACCGGTACCCAGCTTTTTTCCGTTATTGTCAACCAGGAATACCTCTGAAACGGCTTCTGCAACATATTCAATAGGCAGAAAAAGCCAGTCTTTCTTCAGATTATATCCGAATATGGCGAGGCCCGGGCATTGATAAACACAATCCATGCATCCGATACATTTATCGAAATCGATTTCCGGTACTGTGCTGGTTGAGGTTTTAGTAATGGCACCATGCAGGCAGGCAAATTCACAAGGATTGCAGGCAAAACCATATAAACAGTCGATCTGGACAAATCCTTTCTGGTTCATTCTCGCTGAATCCGGCATATCGGGCTGCTCGATGACCCGTACGGGATGTTGCTGGCTATCAATGTATTCTTTCGAAATGCTTAAAAATTCATCATAATTAAACGGTTCACCCATCTCCTCAAGAAGTTCATAGGCTACCTGTTTTCCCCTGAGAACAGCGCTGGTACCTTCACCGATACGGATGGCATCGCCTGCACCATAGACATTCCGGCCAAAGACTTCCTTGCCTTTGATGAGCAACTGATCATCAGAGACCAATCCGGTACAGATGTTGATCACGTCAATACCTTCGATTAACTTTTCGGTTCCGGGGATGGGCTGGAAATTTTCTGATTCAGCAATAACAGCTCCGATGATACCGGTATGATCTTCATTGGGGATAGCCTTGATGAGTAAATGATTCAGGATGACCGGAATACCCAGTCGCCTGACTCGATTGGCCTGTACAGGGAAACCTCCCTCGCGGGGCATGGCTTCTACGATAGCCTTGACGGTTGCGCCGGCCTGCATCAGCTGGTAGGAGGTGAGATAGCCAATATTGCCGGCACCTACCGTGAGAATGTTTTTGCCCAGCAGGGTAAATTCGGTGTTCATCATCTTCTGAACCACCGCGGCGGTATAAACGCCGGGAACATCATCGTTTTCAAAAGCAGGCATGAAAGGAACCGCTCCGGTAGCAATAACCAGGTATTCAGTATCTACGTAATATATCTCTTGGGTAATGATATTCTTGATGGCCAGCCTTTTTCCTTCGAGGATATCCCAAACCGTCGAATCCAGAAAGATTCCATCCAAATTTTCGCCCGCCAGTGTTTTTGCGATATCGAAACCGCGCATACCGCCAAACTTTTTTTCCTTTTCAAAAAAGAAGAACTGGTGTGTTTGCATCAGAAACTGACCGCCGATCCGGTCGTTATTGTCGATGACCAGATTATCGATTCCATGCTGGTTCAGGATCTCGCGGGTTGCTAAACCGGCTGGTCCGGCTCCGATTATCGTTACAGTGGTTCGGTAAACTTTGGTTGCAGTAGTTTTATCCACCGGTGTTGGCTTTGGACGATAATCCCGCGGCACTTCACTTACCTCTTTGACTCCATCTATCCGTGTAATATAGATGCGCTTGACTTTCCCATCCACCAGCATTTCACAGGCACTGCACTTGCCAATTCCGCATTCAAGACTACGGTTTCTTCCACTAAGACTATGACTGTGAACAGGATAGCCAGCCTGGTGTAAAGCTGCCGCTATGGTTAATCCTATATCTCCGGTTACAGATTGTCCGTCAAACAAGAATTCACTGGTTTGACGTTTTTCGATATCCAGAATAGGATGTTCCGTTATTTTAAGCATGATGGGATTCAGGTAATAATTATTGGCCTTAAAAATAGACCGTGCATACCATAACATCAATGATGTTTATCAGTAGCAAGTATGATAGGAGGCACAATTTGCATGATTAAAAAATGTATTTTTGTGGTTGAAGAAAAAATTAAAAACCAGATTGATAGATGATTAAAGAGAATTCAAACCGGATAATCAGCGGAGTCCTGGCCATAGCAGTGATTGTGCTGTTTATATTACATTTTTCGGGTAAAGACAAGGAAGTAATTGAAAATCAGTCGGCCCAGCCAGGCACGCTCGTGGGGAACATGAGTGAGATAAAGGTTGCCTATGTATTTGTGGATTCAGTTCTGGCTAATTATGAGTATTATAAAATTTTGACAGATAAACTGCTTGCCAAAAAATCCACTCTGGAGAAAGAATTGAGCAGCAAGGGGGAATCTTTTCAGAAGGAAGTGACAGATTTTCAATATAAAGTAGGGAAAAAGCTGATTACCTCATGGGACGCTGAAGCCCGGCAGAAGCAACTTACCGAGCAGCAGCAGGTTTTAGTTAATTTGCAGAATGATATGCAGAACAAGTTGGCCCAGGATGAACAGTCAGTGACCATTCAGCTTCATGATTCGGTTATCAACGCAGTGAACGAAGTAAACCGTAAATTGGGTTATAATCTGGTTTTGAGCAACACATTCGGAGGTGGATTGCTTTATGCTGATGATTATATGAACATTACCAAACAGGTGCTCGATCGCCTGAATGAATTCTATCGGAAAACAAGCGCGAAGTAAGATTGGCTTTGCTGATCTTTACCTGGAAAGATACGGATCCGGATCGGCGGGGGGGTTACCCGAACCGGATCCGGACCTTTTTTTAATTGTCACCATACCGGCTTTTAAGGAACCCGACCTCGCCGGCAGTCTGCTTTCATTGCTTGCCTGTGATCCCCCGGGTGTGAAGTGGGAGATACTGATCAATATTAATTATCCCGAAAATTCCGGTTCTGAAGTTGTTGACATCAGCCATCAGTCACTGGCTGATGCACAGCAATTAAGTAAGGGTTTAGCGAGGAGTGACGTCAGGATTCTTTGTCTGTGGAATCCCGATATGCCTGCCCGCCATGCCGGAGTGGGGTTGGCCAGGAAAATAGTCATGGACCAGGCAGTGCGCCGGTTTAACCCGATCGGCCGTCCGGATGGAGTAATCTTGTCATTTGATGCTGACTCCAGGTGTGAGAAAGGATACCTGAAAACCATTGCAGAGTTTTATTTGAGAAATCCCGGGGCCCGTACTGCCAATATCTATTTTGAACATCCTCTATGCGGTGGATTTGATCCGCGAATCTACCATTCCATTGCTCAATATGAACTGTATCTGAGATATATGCGATTGGCAATCGAAGAAACCGGCCATCCCCATAGCATCCATACCGTGGGTTCCAGTTTCTCGCTGAGGAGCAAGACCTACATCAGGGTAAACGGGATGGGCCGCGACAAAGCGGGGGAGGATTTTTATTTTCTTCACAAATGCATCCAGCTGAAAAATTTCTGGGAAATCAATGAAACCACGGTATGGCCATCCGTCAGGGAATCCGATCGTGTCAGTTTCGGAACCGGAGCCTCCATTCACCGTCAATTGCAAAACGAAGCCACGCTGGAAGTATACAATCTCGACAGTTTTCACCCGCTTAAGGAATTATTTGGCAGGGTAAGCCAATACTGGCAACCGACAACCGACAACCGACAACTGGAAGTCGAATGGGAGACTATATCCATCGGTTTAGCTGAATTCATGAGAAGCCAGAATGCAGCAAAGAGGATTCGGGAAATGCACCGCGATTCAGCCAGCTATAAAACATTCAGAGCTAAATTTTTTGCCTGGTTTAATGGTTTCATGGTATTGCAGTATCTGAACGTGATGCATAAGAAATATTACGTAAAAAAGCCGGTAGTGCATGAGGCTTCACGTCTGGCTTTGATCCTGGGGATTAGCCCGGCTGAGTCAGCGGAAGAATTACTGGTTCATCTCAGGGATTTTGAGAAAGGACAGGGAAACAGGAGAATTATTTAGTCTGGCCCTTTTTTAAAATTACAAATACCTCTTCATCAGGTGCTTTCATCAGATATTGTTCCCGGGCAAACCGCTCGAGGTTCTGTAGGTTTGTCTTTAGAAGCTTCATCTTTTCACGATCGTTGCGGATTTTTTCCTGATAAAAAACCGTGTCTTTTTTTAGCTGGTTAAGGTGTTGTTTTGATTTGTTGCGGTCGACCAGATTATGCTGATCAAAGAAGATTATCCAAATCGAAAACACGACAAGACTCAGAAAGTACTTGTTAACCACCAGTGAAAACACCTTATGCCAGAATTTCCTATTCATAATTCTTATCACAAAGATATCTTAAAACGCCGATATGATTTACAGGTGAAAGAATTTTCGGAGGCTGGTGCCTCTTTTAAGGCGGTAATGAAAATAGAGCAGGAATAGGGCGAAAGGAAGGATGGATGCAGCGACGACCACTGACCACGAGGGAGCCAGGTGGTGGTGCTTTATCCAGTTGATGGACAAATCAATGACCACATTACAGGCACTGATGGCGAGTGCAACGGCCGCAATGATATTCAAACCTTTATTCCGGGTTTTCCTGCTGAAAAGGAGAACTAAACCAATACAGAGTATCAAAAATATAGCAAGGGGCAATGCCGGAATCAGAAACCAATCCAGACCACCGTGAAGCATATCGATTGCGAACAGTAATCCGCATGTATTTAACAGAATTCCCGAAAGGAGTAACAAGGGTTTCCGTTCAGTGAAAACAATGAGCGTAATATAAAAAAATGAAGCCGTGATTCCTGCCAATGCATACCATGACCAACCGGGTTTCTTGTTCAGGATCAGGTCGATAAAAAAAAGTACGACCATACTGGAAACATACAGAATGCCTGAAAGTTTCCAGAGGATTTTGTTTTTTTCTTTGCCTGTGAGGGGCTTTTCAAGCCCGGGATAGGCAGGCTGCCGTTCCGGTTGGCTGCCTGGCTCATCAATAAAGCGGTCCTTGCAGAGAGGACATTCTGTAAAGCCCGGCTCACGCTGAATACCGCATTGCGGACACGTTATCATCCTATCAGGGGTTTAAGATTTTAATTGTTATCCCGTCATCCCGGAGGAATTCCAGAAATGTTTTCTCAAGTTGGCGCAACACGGTAGTGTTTGAAAAGGTCAATACCATTTTATCATTATACGTAACCAGCGCCAGAACGATCTTGCATTGGTCCGGAGGTGGCGGGATCAGGCGGAACCTTTGAATAAACCGGGGAAATTCCCCGTCAAATGTGATCCGGCCCATGTTGGTGACTAGTCCGGAATAAAGTGCCATCCCGGATCTTTTAAAATAATAGCTTAAGACCCGGTCCTTGAGAATCAATGGAATGATCCGGATCAGGAGTTTTCTTTCACTATTAACATTTCGGTAGATAATCTTCTTCATGAGCTTGGGATCGGTTTGCTGCTGCATGTAGTGATGGACGGAATGAGTTATCTCCTGGAAAGTGTAAAAGCCGAGCCTCATGTCAATTTCCGGGGTTACAAACAGCGAAAAATTCCGCAATGTTTTGCTTGGAAACAGATTACGCAGGTTAACCGGCACCTGTATCCGGATAACCGGACGACGGTAGAGGCTCCTGTTGTTTTTAACCCGGTGGTAAATGTCCTGAAGAGACCACAGGTAGATCGATACAAAATACTCGGTGATGGTTATACCGAGGCTTTTTGCTTTTTCCTTGATGAGGTTGGCATCGGTTTCACAATGAAGAATCCGAACCCTTGGATTCCCGATCAATGCGAAAGGCACATGGTAGGCCTTTGAGAGTTTTGGAGGTGAGATCACCCGCGGATCGAAATATCGGATGTAGCCATCTTCAGTTTCCTCCGGATGAGGCTCTGAGGTATAGTGATTGAATCCGGATTGGGGAAAGGTAATACCCTCCAGCTCGGCATACGCAGCAATAAGAGTTTTGAAAAATTCAAGAGCTCCGCTTCCGTCGGTTATAACGTGATAGAATTCAACCGATATCCTGTTTTCACCGGCGAATACCCGGCATAGTGGTTCCTGGCTCCAGGTAAATCGAAACGATTTGCAGGGCTCGCCGAAATCATGGAAAACGGGTATATCTTCAGAATCCTCATCAAGCCAGTACCAGAAAAAGCCTTTTCTCAGGTGCATGGTCAGATAGGGATAACGAAGGGATGTGAGCCGGGTTGCTTCGGTGAGGGTACTGAACTTGACTGGCCGGTCAATATCGGCGATTATCCTGAAAACCAGGGTACGGGTTTTATTCGTACCGGCCGGGAAAATTTTCGCAGCGTTATCCAGAGGAAGCCAGCGCCCCTCCGCAGTTAGGCCCGGTTTTAAGGCAAAGGGCATCTGACATAGATTTTAGATTTTAAAGGTAGGAAAACATCACAAAAAAAACTCTAATCCTCGCGGAGGAAAGGATAAGTATGATCTACCGGCGGCAGAAAACACTCCTTGATGGTCCTGGGGGAAACCCATCGCAGCAGGTTCAGCATGCTTCCTGCCTTGTCGTTGGTTCCGGATACACGGGATCCTCCGAAAGGCTGACGCCCCACCACTGCCCCGGTCGGCTTGTCGTTGATGTAAAAATTGCCAGCGGTATTGACCAGCCGTTTGCTGGCCTGATCAATTGCATACCGGTCCGTTGCAAAAATCGCTCCGGTAAGAGCATAAGGCGATGTATTATCAACGAGATCAAGGGTTTCATTAAATTGATTATCCGGATAAACATAAATGGTTAATACCGGCCCGAACAGTTCGGTATGCATGGTCACATAATACGGATCCCGCGTAAGGATTACGGTGGGTTCAATGAAATACCCGGTCTCCTTCGAGAAATTCCCTCCTGCCACAACCTCAACCGATGGGTCTTTCTTTGCATTTTCGATGTATCCGGTTAGCTTGTCAAAAGCTTTTTCATCGATAACGGCATTGATAAAGTTACCGAAATCCTCGGGACTGCCCATTTTAAACTGGCGAAGATCATCCAGCAGGTGACACAGGACTTTCGGCCAGAGGGATTCCGGGATATAGGCACGCGATGCTGCAGAACATTTCTGGCCCTGATATTCAAAGGCACCGCGGGACAATGCAGTAGCCACTTCAATCGGCCGTGCGCTCGGGTGGGCGAGTATATAATCCTTGCCTCCGGTTTCGCCAACAAGCCGCGGAAAGGTTTTGTAATTCCGGATGGAATTTCCGACCTGGGTCCAAAGAGACTGGAATACTTCGGTTGAACCTGTGAAATGGATACCTGCCAGGTCAGGATGGCCCAAGGCAATGTCGGCAGCCTCTTTTCCCGGAGCAAATACCATATTGATAACCCCGTCAGGCAAACCGGCTGCCCTGAATACATCCATCAGCACTTTGGCGGAGTAGATCTGCGTTTGGGCAGGCTTCCATACCACCACATTTCCCATAAGTGCCGGAGCTGCGGCAAGATTGAGAGCTATTGAGGTGAAATTAAACGGACTTACCGCATAGATAAATCCCTCCAACGGCCTCTGTTCAAGGCGGTTCCAGGTATACCGGTTATTCTCGGGCTGAATGGAATAGATGTCCGCCATGAATTGTACATTGAAATTCAGGAAATCAATAGATTCAGAGGCAGCATCAATTTCTGCCTGATGGATATTTTTCGACTGGCCAAGCATGGTTGCCGCATTGATTTTATAGCGGAAGGGCCCGGAAAGCAGACTCGCAGCTTTCAGGAATACTGAAGCCCTTTGTTCCCAGGTAGTTTCCGACCATTTTTGACGGGCACGTAAGGCTGCATCAATGGCAAGACTGACCTGTTTTCCGGAACCCATGTGATACCTGGCTAATACCGTCTGATGATCATGGGGAGCACGGATTTCTTCCAACTGGCCGGTAGTCACCTCCTTGCCGCCGATAATCATTGGAATATCGATCTTTTGTTCTTTGAGCAGGCGTATGGTTTCAATAAGTTCAATCCGGTCCTGAGATCCTGGTGAATACGTACGAACCTCTTCATTGAAGGGCTTTGGCGGTGTGGAAATACTAATCATTTTTTCGGTTTTGGACGACAAAGGTATAACAAAAATGAACTCCATTTGTTATAAATAAAACCGGCTGCAGCAGCAATAAAGCCCCCGCAGCCGGATTGGTGATATATTGGTTTGGAGTTGGCTACTTGATTTTGACCGATCCCATATTGGAATCGATCGTAATGGTAGAATTACCATTTCCAAAAGTTCCGGATACTTTCTCAGCGCTAATACCCGGTAACTTGGGTTCTTTTTCTTTATAAAGCTTCAATCCTTCAGGAACTTTAATTGATCCCATGTTAACCTCGGCTGTCAGTGTATAGCCGGCTTTCGGATCGATCCCGATGGTCAGGTCACCCATATTCTGGTCGACAACAATCGATTTGAATTCTGCCGAAACGTTGCCGATTTTTACATTACCCATATTCATGTCCATTTTAAGCATATCGGTCAGGACGTCCACTGTTACCTCGGAGTTGTTCAAATCAGCTTTGAGCGAACCCACACTGCCAATTTCAATTTGAGTGAACTGTGCATCGACAGTCAGGTTCCCGCATTCAGAGATTTTCAGTAATTCGCAATGCTGGATATCGATTTTTGCATCTTTCATAGTTCCGATGGTCACTTTGCCAAATTGCATGTCGATTTTTGTTTCCGGACCAGTCAGGCTCATAGCATTCAAGGAACCGAACTGCAGATCTGCGTTAAAGGATCCGGTAAGCGAACTGATAATAACATCACCAAATTGGTTATCGAGATTAAGTTGAATGTTTTTTGGGCACTTAATGGTATAATCAATCCGGAAAGACTGCTTGTCGCCTTTAAATTTGAGGTTGAGATTACCAGCCTCCCCAAGCTTTGTTTTTGCAATTATCCGGCTGCCTTCTTCCTTAAAATCAATATTGATCTTGTCCATCAGTTTCTGGGCTTTCGATTGGTCAGAACCGGTAACCTCAATATTTACATCAATAACGACTTTATTCTGATCCCAGTCGGTAACGGTAATATTGCCGAACTGATTATCAATCAATAGTTCCGATGTGCTGGTGGTTGAAAATTCCTTGTGGAAATCTTTTTTTAAAGATTGGGCTCCCAGGCTTATGCCCGCAGCGAGCATCAATACCAGAAGCAGTGCTGATTTACAGTAGAGTGTTTTCATGATTAACTTTTTTTGAATTATTGGTTTGTTTGATTTGAGTCAGGGTCTGTAAAAAACTTTTCATCATGCCTAATTTGGTCTGATAATAAGTGATCATGGCATTTACAACCCGTTCATCTCCAGGATTGGAACCCAGTTTTTGCTGAAGTTCCCGGTGAATGGATTCCATCTCCGCCAGTTCATTGGACATCATCTTCTTAATGTTCTCCTGGGTTTCTGCAGAGAGAGAGTCAATTCCAACGGATAGCTGATCGATCTGGCTGGTATAATAATATTCGACCTTTTGCATCTGCGGGTTAAGATCTCCCAGATTGATCAGCACAGGCTCGCGATCGAAGTATCGGTCATAAATAAATATCGATGATGTTATCAGTAGCAGTCCGATTGCCGCAATACTGCTGATACGGGTTATGAAGCGGATCTTGTTGCGGCGCTGCATCTGTTTAAGCCGTAGCTCGAACCGTTCAAAATGCCCTTCCGGCGGCTCATTATTCATGAACATTTCCTTATTCTCCTTAATAAAATCTTCCAGTGAGTTCATCTTCTTTAGTCTTTTCGATTTCTTTTCGATTTCTTTTGTTTTAGACGCAAGTATGCGTCTCTACAGTCTTCATCCTGTCATCAACTGCAGCAACTTCTGCTTCCCTCTCGACAACTGCGCCCTGCTCGTTGAGGGCGTGACTCCCAGAATTTGCCCTATTTCATCATGGTCATATCCTTCGAAAAGGTTGAGGGAAAGGACCACCCGATATTTTTCCGGGAGTTTTTCCAATGCGCGGCGAACCTTTTCCACCTTTTCTTCGATTGTTCCTTCCTCAGGCTGGTACGAGGATTCCGATGTAATTTCATCGGGATAATCTGCCACCAGTTCTACCTGGGGTTTCCGCTTTCTCAAAGCATCCAAAGAACGATTTACCACTATCCGCTTAAGCCATCCGCCAAAGCTGATGTTCAGATCAACCGAGCCGATGTTTTTGAAGGCAACCAGAAAGGCTACCTGCATCACATCTTCAGCCTCCATGGTATCCCCAAGGATTCTATGGCTCACATGGTACATCGGTTTGTAATACAACCGGTAAATTTTCATCTGAGCCCTGGAATCTCCCCTTTTGCAAGCCTCGAGGAGATCTTTATGCATCATGCTATGTCCGGTCGCTGTTTCCATATTCAACTTCAAGACGTGATGAAAAAAAAAGTGCTGCAACTTTCAGAAAAAAAAGTGCAGCACCGGTTTATTTCCTTTTAGTAAATATTTTCGTAAATCACCCTCCGCTGATCAGGTGAATAATTTCAACTACGTCGCCCTCATGAACCACAGCCGATTCATATTGCGGTTTCCTGATCAGCTGACCATTGATTTTTATCACGAGATTAGGGAAAGTAAATTTTTTTATCAGAAGGATATCCCTGATGGTGAGTGATTCACCCGGAAGCTGATCGGGGCTGTTATTCAGTTGAATGTTCATATACTATTGATTGTCTTTGTAATAGGTACGAAGAAAGCCTTTCAGTTGCTCAAAGATCGGTTTAGTAAATTCCAGGAACAAATCCTGCGGCGGCGGAGGAATTGCCGGTTTTCTTTTGCACATTTCGAGTTGCTGGGGATTCAGTGCCCGGTCATCCCCATTATAGCTGGCCCATTCGCTGAACCAGGTAAAGGTACCCGGGAATTTTTGGGTAGCTTTTGGCTTATTGGTGCGGGAATCAACAATTTGCACCACGAGAACACCTGTGGAAACTACCTCGCGGCGGTGGGTGAATAATTTAGCCTTAACCCTGTCGAATACATCAATTTTCTTGCCATTAACGGTTGCTGTTCCTATTTTAACCGAATCCTTACTGGTATACTCCTTCTCCGTGTCTTTGTCATAAGTTGAACCTACCACAAAATCATCAAATTCCATCATCAGGATTTCGTCAGTATAAGGCAATTGCTTTGCCGCGGCCGGATCGTAAAACTCCACGAATTCCCGTTTGCTGGTTTTGGCAAGAAGGGTATATACCTGATCGTAAAAGAAATCTGAACTGATTTTATATCGGCCGGGCACGGGGACCTGTTCAACAACAACTTTCAGGGTAGCATCAAATTTTGCCTGTTCAATTTTCTGCTTTACATCCAGATAACCCGGAACATAACGGTCGGCATTCAGAAACTGGTAATAAGCATCGCGGGCTGCAGGCCTGGTGCCTTGTTTCAGCATGCTCACCCCGGCCTCGTATGCTTCCGGAGCCGCCTTCTGACGGGCAGCAGCAACCTGTTCCGCAAAGGATTCGGGATCGCGGATGATCTTGAGGGCAGCCGGACAATGGCGAATCTCATCGGCTAAGCGGTTCATGGTCTCATAACGGTCGGTCACTCCGGAATATTTATAAGGATCCTGGCTCTTTAGAAGCTGATCGATTTCTTGTTTGAAGGTGCTGATCGCCAGTGGATAAGCCTGGTCGAGCGTTTCGCCCGATTTTTTGCTGTCCGGATTTTCCCGCAACCGTTGCACTGCTTTAAAAACAGCTTCAGAATAGTTTCCTTCCTGAAACGCTTTTTTACCGGAATTGCAGGAATACAACAACAATACCGATACTAGAGAGACTGTAAATATCTTTGCAAATGATTTCATTTCTAATGGTTTAATTGTTTAGTTGTTTAATTGTTTAGCTGTTTAACAATAGGTCGATCCCAACATTAGCCATCATATTTGCCACTATGCCCACACGAGGCGCCAGGGGAGGCATTTCGGGTCCGATCTCTGCCGATTCATCACCGCAGATATAAAGATTTCCGCAGGAGCGCATGCGGATCGAGTTGGAATCACCGAATCCGGCCATGCCTGATCCAATGATCAATGGCCTTTCCGGCCAGGTGGTCAGCGCTGATTCAATGATCATCGCTTTCTGCTCGGCCCGGTCGAATGCTTCAAAAAGAACATCCACCCCGCTAAAAAGTTCAGGAATATTTTCAGAATCTAATATGACCTGATGAATTTCGAGAATCAATAAAGGATTAATTCTTAGCAAATTGGTTTTTAACGCTTCAACTTTTGGCTGACCGATCTGGTCGCGAAAATAGAACTGTCTGTTCAGGTTGGATTCCTCCACCCGGTCAAAATCAGAAATCACCAGCCGGCCGATACCTACACGCACCAGTGCCGCTGCGCAATTGGATCCAAGGCCGCCTGCACCTGCGATACCCGCACTCCGGTTCTTAAGTTTTTCCTGTATCAATAACCAGTTCATGGCCTGTATTAAATCCTAAAAATACATAAAGAATCTGATTACCAGCATCGATATGAAAGATCATGCATAATGATATAAATCATCAAATGATAGGTGTTTACGGAAGGATTTAGTGCTATTTTTGTACAAATCGAAAGCTAAAAAACACCGTTTTATGAATATCAAAGAAATGCTCGGGAAACATAAATTACTTGCCGAATTCAAATACGATGTGACCCCTTTGGAAAAAGGTTATACGGATAAAATATTACATTTGAATCTCTCTGATAATACATTTAAGATTAAGGATGTACCGCCAATGATGAAGGAAAAATTCATCGGAGGGAAGGGATACGGCCTTAAGTTGCTTTGGGATGCCACGAAACCAGATACAAAGTGGGATGATCCTGAAAATGAGATTGTTATTTCATCAGGTCCGATCGCCGGTATTACCCAATATTCCGGAACTGGTAAATCATTGGTTGTAACCATTTCGCCAGCCAGTAACTCGGTTACCGATAGTAACGCGGGTGGTTATTTCGGTCCATTCGTGAAATTTTCGGGTTTTGATGCCATTGAACTTCAGGGAAAAGCCAAAAGCGATATCATCATCATTATTGACGGTACAAACGGAAGTGTCAGGATTGAAGAGGCTCCGGCCGAACCGATGGATAGCCATCTGTTGAGCGAGATTCTGACGGATATGTATGCCGACAGTGAAGAGAGCAGGCAGAATGTTTCCGTTATTTCCACCGGGATGGCAGCAGAGCATTCATGGCTGGGGATGATGAATTTCAGCTTCTGGGATAAGAAAAAAGGCCGTATCCGTATGAAACAGGCCGGAAGGGGAGGAACAGGAGCGGTGCTTCGCAATAAGAAGGTGAAGGCACTGGTTTGCAAGATTCCGGGTGTTAAAGGAAATCTGAATAATGTAGTCGATCTGCCTGCCATCATGGAAAGGGGTAAAAGATTTAATGCCGAGATCCGGGAACTGGATGATTCTCAGTGCGAAATGAGAACAAAGGGAACAGCCCATCTCATGGAAATCATGAATGATTACGATTTGCTTCCGACGATGAATTATAAATACGGTTCGCATAAGGATGCCAATCTGATCGATTCGGAGGTTTGGAAAGCACGCTTTCAGCAAGGTACCCCTGATGGATGCTGGATCGGCTGCAACATGAGCTGTTCAAAGGCAGTGAATCATTATATTGTTAAAACCGGCCCATACAAGGGCGAGGATGTTCTCGTTGATGGACCGGAATATGAAAATGCGGCAGGGTTAGGGTCGAATTGCGGGATTTTCGATCCTGACTATATCATTGAGGCTAATTTCTATTGCGATACTTACGGAATGGATACCATCAGCTGGGCGACCAATATGGCCTTTATGATGGAATGCTATGAAGCAGGGATACTTAACAAGGAACGGACCGGAGGCCTCGAGCTGAATTTCGGGAACACCGCAGCTGCGATTGAGCTGTTGCATCAGGTGGCCCGCGGCGAAGGTTTTGGTAAGATCGCCGGCAAAGGTATCCGTAATATGAAGGAGATTTTTGCAAAAGAGTTCGGTGGAGATCCCGGGTTCCTGAAGGATATCGGCATGGAGAATAAAGGATTGGAATATTCCGAATATGTTTCAAAAGAGTCATTGGCCCAGCAGGGAGGTTTTGCCATGACCAATAAAGGTCCACAGCATGATGAAGCCTGGCTGATCTTTATGGATATGGTTAATAACCAGATTCCTACATTCGAGAAAAAAGCAGAGGCCCTTCACTATTTCCCGATGTTCCGCACCTGGTTCGGGTTGGTGGGACTTTGTAAGTTGCCCTGGAATGATGTTGAACCGGCAAATAATGCCGAAACTGATGAACCGGCAAAAGTCCCGGAGCATGTTGATAATTACGTAACTTTATATAAGGCCGTGACTGGCAGGGAGTTCGATGTAAAGCGTTTGATTGAGGATTCGGAAAGGGTATATAACTTTCAGCGGATCTTCAATCTCCGCCGCGGATACGGAATCCGGAAATATGATGCCCAACCATTTCGTGCCGCAGGACCTGTTACGATTGAGGAATACGAAAGCCGTGCAGAGAGGTATGATAAACAGCTTAAAGAGCAGCTTGGATTTGATCCGGAAGGCAAAACATCTGAAGAGAAACAAAAAGCCTTACGGGCTTATCGCGAAGGTCGTTACGAACAGCTCCTGGATGCCGTTTACAAGCGCCGGGGCTGGAATTCCAATGGCGTACCTACCATCGGACACCTGAAGAAAATCGGAATGGATTTGCCGGAACTGATTGAGGTGGTTACGCCGTTTCAGGATTTTGCGCAAAACAGGTTCACTTTTATTTAACGAATTCAGCCTTATTCAGGAAATCAAAGCTTTGCTGTGCACTGGCAACCGCATCATGGTTGGTGTACTCTTCAATTTCAACATACCAGTCTTTAACCTTGTTGGCATTCATCTGATCGAAGATCGCTTTGAAATCCATCTTCCCGCTGGCACCAATTTCTTTGGCATCCTTGATGTGGGTCAATCTGATCTGGTCAGCGTATTTCTTCAGATATTCCGCCGGATCGGAACCCCCTTCATGGCACCAGTAAACATCCAGTTCAAAGCATACATGCTTCTTGCTGACATTATTCAACATGTAGTCAAAGATTACCTGATCGCCAATCTTCCGGAATTCGGTGGTGTGGTTGTGATAACCGAAAGAGATACCGGCAGCGGTAGTTTTAGAACCTACCGTACTGAAATAATCGCAATAGATCTTCAGGTCGTCCAATTTGCTTTTCTCGTTTACGGGCATAAAAGGCTGAACGATATACTTAACGCCTAACTCATGGTGAGCTTCGATGGCCTTATCCCACCATCCCATCACTTCGGCCTCTTTTTCTTTTGTGTAAGCCTGTCCGAGATGTGCACTGGTACACTTCATGCCGAGGTCGTCGACCTGCTTTTTAAAATCTGCCGGGGCCAACCCATAGATTTTACCATTATCGTAATTTGCAGCTTCCAGATTCTTATAACCTATCCTGGAAACTGCCTCCAGGACAGATTGTATGCCCGAACCGGTTATCATGCCTCTCAGGGAATACAGTTGGAAACCCATGGTTTTACCAGAGGCTGCGGGAACAACAGCTGAAGAAAGGATTTGAGGAGCCATCAATCCGCCGGCCAGCATTAAAGAGGTATGCTTTAAAAAATCGCGTCTGTTTTGCATGGTATTTAGATTTTTAGTTTGTTATAAAAATATCGATAAAGGTATCTTACTTCCGGTTAATCTGGAGCGGTAAAACTTTAATGAAGACTGTCTCGCTCGAAAATGCCGAGAAATATACGCTTGATTTGAAAGGTGTTAGCATGAATACTGCCATCAATAAAGTGAATTATTTTACTTTTTAATGGCTCCTGGCAGGGCTGCGGGTTTGCAAGGGTCAGTTCTTCGGCATATCTTTCTGGTAACTTGATAAATTGAAGCTATGAAATCCCGGCCTGTACATACCACAAACGTTAGCCATCACTCATTTATGTTTGATGTTTCCAAATTATGAATCAAAGACTGTTTGCTATAGGAGATATACACGGATGTTTCAATGCATTTCGAACATTGGTAGAGCAGAAAATTCAGATCAAAAAAAGTGACAAAATTATTCTGCTTGGAGACTACATCGACAGAGGAACCCACAGTAAAGAGGTTATTGATTACATCTTTGGCCTAAAGAATAATGGTTTTGATATTATACCTCTAATGGGTAACCATGAAGCCATGTTACTTGAGGCTAGAAACAATAATGGACATTTATTGAGATGGATTCAAAACGGAGGCTCTGAAACACTAAAGAGCTTTGGAATCAGTTCGTTAAAAGGCATTGAATCAAAATACTTAGATTTTTTCCAGGGATTGAGCTATTATTTTGCCTTTGAAGAATATCTTTTTGTACATGCAGGTTTTAATGATGAAGTCAATGATCCATTCGAAGACAGGTATCATATGATTTGGAAATGTAGGGAAAAGTACAAGCACCCTTCTTTACAAGATAAAACAATCGTTCATGGTCATTGCCCCATATCAGAATTATTATGTAAGGAAAGGTTGCGATCTAACAATCAGGTAATAAATATTGATACCGGATGTGTATATGGAGAAATTTCGGGTTATGGTAAATTAACGGCTCTGGAATTACGCTCTAAGGTTATTTTTACGATATAATTGTTTTATATTTGACAATTCGCGAATCGCGAATCGCGAATCAAAAACAAGTAGTATGAAAAAACATAATGGTATGCGCCCCCAAGACATTGTAGTACTATTGAAAATAATAGCACTAAAGCATGATAACTGGAAAAATGTTGACTTAGCTTATGCCCTGCAAATTAGCGCCTCTGAAATATCCGAGGTATTGAACAGGTGCAGGATTGCAGGATTAATTGACGCAAAAAAGCGGAAGGTACACCTAAATGCATTTAGTGAATTTCTTGTTTACGGACTGAAATACGTGTTTCCCACGGAGCCGGGTGCAATGGTGAGAGGAATCCCAACTGCACATTCTGCTTCACCGGTAAATGAGCATATTTCTTCAGGTGGAGATGTTTACGTATGGCCTTATGCCAAAGGCAACCAACGGGGACAAGCTATTGAACCTCTGTATAAAACCTTGCCGGCAATTATTCAAGAAGATAAGTTGTTTTATGAGCTTCTGACAATCGTCGATACAATAAGAGTTGGACGCACCAGAGAAATTGAAATTGCAATTAGAGAATTGGAAAAGCGTTTACAACATGCCTAGTTCTAATATTAGCATGATACAAACCGTAGCCGATGGATTACGGGAATTGAAAGATGATATGGTATTTGTAGGCGGTTCAGTGGCCGAACTTTATGCCAGTGATCCAGCTGCATCTGATATCCGGCCAACACTTGATGTGGATTGTGTGATAGAATTAAGTTCCAGGATACAACATGCCAGATTGGAAGAGAATCTGCGAGCAAAAGGATTTGCAAATGATACATCGCATGGAGCTCCAATTTGCAGGTGGATTTACAGGGATATTAAGGTAGATGTGATGCCCACTGATGAAACCATATTAGGGTTTAGTAATAGGTGGTATGTCGATGGTATCGAAAATAAAATAAGAAAAGCATTACCTGATGGAATTGAAATATTTGTATTCCCTCCCGAGTATTATTTAGCAGCAAAATTTGAAGCACATAAAGACCGTGGTGGAAATGACTTAAGGCAAAGCCGCGATTTTGAAGATATTATTTACATCTTGGATAATTGTCCGGACCTGTTAGATAATATTGCCAATGTTAATTCAACTGTTAAAACATACTTAAAAGAGGAATGCCAAAGCTTATTAGAAAATGATAATCTAACTGAAGGCATTGAGAGTGCATTGCCATATGGTTCAGATTCCAATAGCACCGAAATAATTCAAGATTTAATACAAAGTATTGCTGAAATTGAATAATGGAGAAAGATAGAACAACATATAAATCGACTTAGGAACGGAATTAGGCTGTTGAGTTCTAGACGGATGATTTAGTCTCTTTAACATAGAGTAAATCGGTCATGACCGATTTTTTAGTGAAAGGCTGATTGTTATTTAGTAATGATTAGCTTTACTGGTAATAAAAATCTGCTGTGATGGAATCAGAAAAAATTCTAAAGATCGCAGTCAAAAACCTGGTGGAATCACCCTATCAGGGCCGCTATATGCCGGTCAATTTCAGCGACGAAGTTAAAAGCGACAAAAGTCTGGCCGAACTGGCCCGAAACATCAAGGACCAGGGATTACCAGGATACAGATGCCCAGGTGTTTTCAATCGTCGGCAACCTACTGCATCGAAACCTCAGGACCATTGAGATGGCCATTGCACTGAGGAAAATCGAAAAGTCGAAACTGTTTGAGAGCCGCGAAAAGCTGTCCGAAGCCATCGGGAAGGATAAAACCTATGTCGGGGATCTGATCAATACGCTGAAAATGGACTACCGGATTGTCGAGAACCTGGCCGAGTATAAGACAACCGATGATGTCAGGCTTTTACGGGCCATCCGGAAAGCCTTCCCGGCCATCAAGTTGCATGAAGATGGGGTGGAGGTGGAGAATGAAAAGTGGACCTCCGATCAGCAATGGGATTTCTACTCCAAAGCGGTCATTGAAGGAAAGCTTTCCAGGGAAGAGGTTTTTGATGAGATCAAAGCCCAGGCAGGTATCAAGCCCAAAGAGATCCGGTTTGTGGCCAAAAAGAGAAAGATGGTTATTTCGGTACCTTATCTGTTGGAGCAAAGGACGATCGATAAGATTAGGGCCTTGATTGAGAAGTCCACTTAACTATTGATTTGCAATATGATAACATATTCTACTATATTTCCGCTACCCGAAAGTTTTCAGTTAGCGACTCGTTGAACTAAACCGCCTCCCGGCGGTGATCCCGCAAAGTGCTACCTTTCACCCTGTTAACTAAATTTTTACTATCATGGGAAAAAAAGCACATTACGAGAGCGTTTGTTCCGGGAGATGCAGATTCGCAATTACAGCCCCCGGACCATTCACAGTTACCTGACATCCATTGCCAGAATTTCACTTCGCTACGGGATTTCCCCGGATAAGCTGACCGTAGATCAGATCAAATCCTATTTACAGGAAAAGATCGATGCGGGGAAGTTTTCTCCCTCTGCTGTAAACCAATTAATCAGTGCCCTGAAAATCCTTTTTGTAGATGTACTGGGGCGAAAATGGGAAGATTTCTGCATTAAGCAAGCTCGCCGGGAGAAGCGACTTCCCGTAGTGTTTTCAAAGGAGGAGATTGAGCGGTTGCTTGATGTGACCAGGAATCTCAAACACAAAGCCATTATCTGCATGACCTACAGTGCGGGATTGAGAAAATCGGAAGTGCTCAACCTTCGCATCGGCGA